>CACYOR010000098.1 GCA_902775985.1 Oscillospiraceae bacterium | reverse complement strand
GAGCAGCAGGTGATCCTCTTCAATCCCAAGAGCTTCGATGAGGCCGGGGAACTGGTCAATCATCTGGAGCAGGGCCGTTCCGTCGTCATGACGCTGGAGGGCATCCCCACGGAGAGCGCCCGGCGCCTGCTGGATTTTCTCTCCGGCATTACCTTTGCCATGCAGGGCAAGATCACGCCCATCTCCGCAAAGACCTACTTTGTGACCCCACAGAATGTGGACGTCCTCGGTACCGGCGCCGCTCCCGAGCAGCCGGAGACCGGCGGCCAGTATTTCTGATCGATATAGACTCATTCTTTGAAAAAGAGAAATAATTGAAAGGTGGATAATGATATGATTACTGCTCAGGACATCCGTGAAAAAGCCTTTGAGAAGGCCCGCAATGGCTACGACATGGCGACTGTGGACGATTTTCTGGAGGAGCTGGCGGACGAGATTTCTGCCGCCCAGAAGGAAAACGCCGTCCTCAAGAGCAAGATGAAGGTCCTTGTGGATAAGATCGAGGAGTACCGCTCCAACGAGGAAGCTCTGAACATGGCGATCCTGTCCGCCCAGAAGCTGGCCGTCCAGATTGAGAACGAGGCCCGTCAGCGCGCCAGTGCCACCATCGCCGACGCCGAGGCCAAGGCCCAGGCCGTTCTCGGTTCCATCGAGGAAGAGACCCGCTCTTATGAGAAGCGCCTGGCCGAGGCCAAGGATGCCAAGAGCCAGTTCATTGCCGAGGCCAAGGCCCTGTGCGAGGCCCAGCTGAGCCAGCTCAACGCCATCGACCTGGGACGCGCCGTCAAGGCTGCCGACGCCAAGGTTGACGACGTGGCCGATACCGTGCTGAGCATCGAGGACAACGCCTCCCGCCTGGAGTCCGAGCCCGCCTTTGATATCGATCTTTCCGTCGCCGACAAGCACGCGGCCGACAACAAGCTCGAGAGTACCCAGACCTTCACCGTCTGATCCCTGCTTTCATGTCTTTTACGGGGCGAGCGCTGACGCGCGCGCCCCGCTGTTTGGTATTTCGGGGCATGAAATACCGGACCTTTCACCCATTCCAAGGACAGGAGAACCGATAATGTCAAAAGATTTCAACGCAACTTTGAACCTTCCGCAGACCGATTTTCCCATGCGTGCCGGCCTTCCCAAGCGGGAGCCGGATATGCTGAAGGCCTGGGAAAAGCTGGACGTCTATCACGAGCTGATGAAGAAGAACGAGGGCAAGCCCCGCTTCTCCCTGCACGACGGCCCTCCCTTCTCCAACGGCGATATCCATATGGGCCACGCCCTGAACAAGGCCATTAAGGACTTTATTGTCCGCTCCTACGCCATGCGCGGCTACTATACCCCCTATATCCCCGGCTGGGATAACCACGGCATGCCCATTGAGAGCGCCATCATCAAGGAGCAGCGCCTCAACCACAAGGCCATGTCCGTCTCCGACTTCCGTTCCGCCTGCCAGGCTTACGCCCTCAAGTATGTGGATCGGCAGCGGGAGGGTTTCAAGCGCCTGGGCGTCATCGGCGATTGGGAGCACCCCTATCTGACCATGAACAAGGGCTTTGAGTCCGACGAGGTGCGCATCTTCGGCAAAATGTACCGCAACGGCCACATCTACAAGGGCCTCAAGCCCGTCTACTGGTGCGCCCACGACGAGACCGCCCTGGCCGAGGCCGAGATCGAATATCAGGACGACCCGGTCACCACCGTGTACGTGAAGTTCCCCATGCACGACGACCTGGGCAAGCTGAGCCATCTGGACAAGTCCAAGCTCTTTTTCCTGATCTGGACCACCACGACCTGGACCCTGCCCGGGAACCTGGGCATCACGCTGAGCCCCGGCGACAGCTACGCCATCGTCAAGGTTCCCAACGGCGAGATGTATATCATGGCCGAGGCGCTGATCCCCGTGGTCATGAAGGCCGGCGGCGTGGAGAGCTGGGAGATCGTGGAGACCCACGAGGGCCGCTTCTTCGAGTATATGCTGGCCGACCATCCCTTCCTGCCCAAGACCAGCCTGCTGATGCTGGCCGACTACGTCACCATGGATTCCGGTACCGGCTGCGTCCATACCGCCCCCGGCTTCGGCGCGGACGACTACCAGACCTGCATGCGCTATCACACCGATATGGTGGTGCCCGTGGACGATCAGGGCCGCCATACCGACTACGCCGGCAAGTACGCCGGTCTCACCACGGAGGAGTCCAACCCTGTCATCCTGGCGGACATGAAGGAGAGCGGCGTGCTCTTTGCCTCCGAGAATATGGTCCACAGCTATCCCCACTGCTGGCGCTGCAAGAAGCCCATCATCTTCCGCGCCACACCCCAGTGGTTCTGCTCCGTCGACTCCTTTAAGGACGAGGCCATCCAGGCCTGTGAAGACGTGCGCTGGCTGCCCGCCTGGGGCAAGGAGCGCATGGGCGCCATGATCCGCGAGCGCGCCGACTGGTGCATTTCCCGTCAGCGCCGCTGGGGTCTGCCCATCCCCGTCGTCTACTGCGACGACTGCGGCAAGCCCGTCTGCACCGACGAGAGCATCGAGACCATCGCCGCCATTTTTGAGAAGGAAGGCAGCAACGCCTGGTTTGACCGGGAGGCCGCCGAGCTTTTGCCCCAGGGCTTCACCTGCCCCCACTGCGGCGGCAAGCACTTCACCAAGGAGACCGACACGCTGGACGGCTGGTTCGACTCCGGTTCCACCCACTACGCCGCCATGAAGCGCGACCAGGGCTTCTGGCCCGCCGATATGTACATGGAGGGCGGCGACCAGTATCGCGGCTGGTTCCAATCCTCGCTGCTGGTTGCGGTGGGCGCGCTGGGTGAAGGCGCCCCCTATAAAGAATGCCTGACCCACGGCTGGACCGTGGACGGCGAGGGCAAGGCCATGCACAAGTCCCTGGGCAACGGCATCGACCCGGCCGACCTGTTCAAAGAGTTCGGCGCCGATCTGGTCCGTCTCTGGGCCGGTTCCATGGACTACCATGTGGACGTGCGCTGCTCCAAGGAGATCTTCAAGCAGCTGAGCCAGAACTATCTGAAGTTCCGCAACACCGCCCGCTACTGCCTGGGCAACCTGGACGGCTTTGATGCCAACGACCTGGTCAAGCCTGAGGAGATGCTGCCTCTGGACCGCTGGGCCATCACCAAGCTCAACGAGCTGATCGACAGCTGCATGGCCGCCTACAACGACTATGAGTTCCATGTGGTCTCCCACCTCATCAACGACTTCTGCGTGGTGGAGCTGTCCAGCTTCTATCTGGACATCATCAAGGATCGCCTCTACTGCGAGGAGCGCAACGGCCTCAAGCGCCGCAGCGCCCAGACCGCTCTGTACCTGATCCTCGACAGCATGACCCGACTCTTTGCCCCGATCCTCGCCTTCACCTGCGACGAGATCTGGCTGGCCATGCCGCACCGCGAGGGTGACGACACCCGCAACGTGGTGTTCAACGAGATGAACAAGCCCTTTACGGACTACGCCCTCCCTGCCGACGAGATGGCGCGCTGGGAGCAGATGATCAAGCTGCGCGACGACGTCAACGCCGTTCTGGAGCAGGCCCGCGCCGACAAGCGCATCGGCAAGCCCCTGGAGGCTGCCGTCAGCCTGCATCCCACCGACGCCGACTCCCGCGCGCTGGTGGAGCGTCTCTCCGATATGGATCTGGACGAGATGTTCATCGTGTCCCACTGCCTGATCTCCGAGGAGGATCTGCCCGCCGAGGCGGCCGCCACCGGCAAGAGCGCCCTGGCCCCCGGCCTGTCCATTTCTGTCACGGAAGCGCCCGGCACCAAGTGCCCGCGCTGCTGGAAGCATTCCACCCAGGCCGATCCTGAGACCGGCCTCTGCCCCCGCTGCGCCGCGGTCGTAGCGAAGCTGTAAAAAGAGAAATCCAGGCCGTGGTCCGATCTGCGGCAGACAGGAGGAAATTATGCTTTACGCGATTTTTGGTGTTCTGGTCATCATCCTTGACCAGGCCGTCAAGTACTGGGTTGCCGGCAATATTCCCTGGCAGTCCGGCGGCGAGACCTTTATCCCCGGCATTGTCAGTCTTGTGAACATCCACAACGACGGCGCCGCCTTCAGCTTTCTGTCCGGCAGCAACGCCCGCATCTTCTTTATTATCCTGACCGGCGTCTTCACCCTCGCCGTCATCATCGCCCTGGCCACCAAGTTCATCTCCGGGCCTCTCGCCCGCTGGAGCATCGTAATGGTCACCGCCGGCGGCCTGTCCAACTGCATCGACCGGGTCATCTACGGCTATGTGCAGGACATGTTCAAGTGCGAGTTTGTGAACTTCCCCATCTTCAACGTGGCGGATATATTCATCACGGTTTTCGCGCTGCTCTTTGTCCTGGCCATCATCTTCGAGCGCGAGCCTAAATACGATGACGACTATGAGGATGATTACGACGAAGACTACGACGAGGATGAGGACGACTACGAGGAGCCTGTCCGGCGCAAGGAGAAGAAGGCCAAGAAGGACAAGCGCTCCCGCAAGGCCCGCGACTACGACGACGAGGACGAAGACGAGGAGGAGGAAGAGCCTCAGCCTCGTGCCCGCCGCGCCGCTGTGAAGCAGGAGAGCGCCCCGGCGAAGAAGAAAGCGCCTCGCTATGAAGAGGAGGAAGAGCCCCGTGCCCGCCGCGCGGCTCCCCAGCCGGTCGAGAAAAAGGCCAGCGCGCCCAAACAGGCCGCTGCCCGCAGCTCCAAGTACGACGCCGCCTTTGAGCAGGCTCGCGCCCGCCGCGTCGCCGCCCAGCAGGAGAGCGCCCCGGCTGCCAAGAAGAGCTCCGTGAACCGCCAGGATATGGACGATCTCTTTGCCGATTGGGATCGCGCCAACAATGCCGGCAGTGCCAGCAAGCCCGCCGCTCAGTCCGTGGCGGCTCCCAAGCCGGTACAGGCCCGGCCCGCCGCTCCCGCGTCCAAGCCCGTGAGCAGCAGCGCCAGCGACGAATTCTCCCTGGACGATATCCTGGCCGAATTCAAATAAGAATGGACGAATCCCTGTTCCACATTCAAGCCAAGGAGAGCGGCGAGCGTATCGACGCTCTCCTTGCGCGTACTGTGGCGGATCTGACCCGCAGCGGCGCCCAGCGTCTGCTGGAGGACGGCTGCGTCAGCCTGGACGGGGCGGCCGTGAAGAAAAACTACAAGGTGCGCGCCGGGGATCTGTTCACGGTCGAGCTCCCGCCGCCCGCCGATCTGCCCTTGATCCCCCAGGCCCTGCCCCTGGACATCGTCTTTGAGGACGAGGACGTCATTGTTGTGAACAAAGCGCGCGGCATGGTGGTGCATCCGGCGCCCGGCCATCCCGACGGCACCTTGGTCAACGCGCTGCTGTACCACTGCGGCGACAGTCTCTCCGGCATCGGCGGAGAGAAGCGCCCCGGCATCGTCCACCGGATCGACAAAGACACCTCGGGCCTGCTGATCGTGGCCAAGAATGACTTCGCCCATCAGCAGCTCTCCGCCCAATTGGCGGACCGGAGCCTCTCCCGGGTCTATGAGGCCGTGGTGCACGGCTCCTTTCGGGAGGATGCCGGGACGATCGACCGGCCCATCGGCCGTCATCCCACGGATCGCAAGCGCATGGCCGTGACCGAGAAAAACAGCCGCAGCGCCGTCACTCACTGGCAGGTGCTGACGCGCTACCGGGGCTTTACGCACATCCGCTGCAAGCTGGAGACCGGCCGCACCCACCAGATCCGGGTGCATATGGCCAGCCTCGGCCATCCCCTGCTGGGGGATTTCACCTATGGCGCGCCCTCGCCCGAAAAGGGTCTGGAGGGTCAATGTCTGCACGCCCGCTGCTTACAGTTCATCCATCCCCGCAGCGGCGCCGCCATCCGTCTGGAGAGCGAGCTGCCGCCCTATTTCCGGGATGTGCTCGGAAAGCTGGGCCAGCCCATCGAGGAAGGAGGTCTCGTATGAAAAACAAAAAACTCGTTACCCTTGTCGTTATCGCTCTTGTGGCCGTTCTCTTGATCGCCCTGATCTATCGCATCGTGGCCGGCCTGCTCGGTCTCATGAACACCGCCGTCAACGCCGTGATCGGGCTGATCGTCATCGTGGCGCTGGTAGCGCTGGTGATCTGGATGTTCGCCTACGCGAAAAGCAGGCGGAAATAATGTCATACTGATATCTGATAGGAATCTCGGATTCTTTCCGGCCAGAATTGTGCCATACTGCGTTGGCCTCCTTGACCATATATCTCCATTATGCTCTGCGGAGGCCGCCTTGCCTGGCGCAATTCTGCCTCGAAAATCATTTTCGACCTTCCTATCCGATATCAGTATAATACACGCAAAAAGGAGCCGTCAAAAAACGGCTCCTTTTTCGCTATCCTTTACGATTAGAAATTCTCGGCGTGGACCTCGAAATAGGCCTGGGGATGGTTGCAGACGGGGCAGACCTCCGGCGCCTTGGTGCCGACCACGATGTGGCCGCAGTTGCGGCACTCCCATACCTTGACCTCGCTCTTTTCAAAGACCTGGGCGGTCTCCACATTCTGCAGAAGCTTGCGGTAGCGCTCCTCATGCATCTTCTCGATAGCGCCGACGCCGCGGAATTTGGCGGCCAGCTCGGGGAAGCCCTCTTCTTCGGCCTCCTTCGCCATGCGCTCATACATATCGGTCCACTCAAAGTTCTCGCCCTCGGCAGCATGCAGCAGATTGTCCGTCGTTGTGCCAAGCTCTCCGAGCTCTTTAAACCAAAGCTTGGCATGCTCCTTCTCGTTCTCAGCTGTCTTCAGGAACAGCGCCGAGATCTGCTCATAACCCTCTTTCTTGGCCACAGAGGCAAAATAGGTATATTTATTCCGGGCCTGAGATTCGCCTGCAAAAGCCTCCCACAGGTTCTTCTCGGTTTTGGTGCCTGCATATTTGTTTGCCATAAAACAAACCTCCTTCAGAGCTTATACTCTCACTATATCATATCCTGCCCGCGCGTCAAGCCTTTATTCCTCCGGCTCAGACGAAGCACCGATCCGAAAAGGAGCGCCAGATATTTCCCCCAACCGATTCCCAGACGCGCAGCCCGGGCAAAGACAAGCTCCGCCTCCAGGCCGATGCGCCCGGTCAAGGGCAGAGGCAGAAGCGCAGGCGCCGATGCCAACAGATAAACAAGGATCAAAGCGAGCACAGCAAACCGGAGCCCGACGCGCAGCCGCGGCTGCAGCGCGGGCAGCTCCGTGAGACAGGCGGCGCCCTGCATGAGCGTCCAGCCCAGAAGCAGATAGACGAGCGGCAACAGGAACAGCCCAGCACGCATGTAAGGGAGCACATCGTAATGGCTGCTTTTCCAGGCGAAGGCCTGTTTCTCCGAGATAAAAAACCATGCAGCCGCGCCAGCTGTCAGACCCACGCCGAGAAGGAAGAGAAGGATCTCCTTTTTTTGAGGTACTTTTCTTGAAGACGGTTCCGTACCGAGCAGGGCGACTATATCCGTCTCCAGCGCTTCCGCCAGGCGCCGCAGTGTGTCCAGGTCCGGCTCGCTCAGCCCGCGTTCATAATTGGATATCGTCTGCCGCGTGACAAATAATCGGGCCGCCAGCTCGTCCTGCGTCAGGCCGAGCGCTACGCGCCGCTCTCGCAGCCGCTTTCCCAGTTCACTCACAGGATCACCCCCGGAAAAGCATAGCATCCTTCAACAAAAAAGTCACGCAAAGCTTCTTTGCGTGACATAAACACTATAAGAACATAAAAAAGAATAGCAAAAAACCGCTCAAAAGAGCGGCTTTTTGTGTTGGCATTGACCTATCTTCCCGGTCCGTCGCCAGACAAGTATTTTCGGCACTGGTGAGCTTAACTTCTGTGTTCGGAATGGGAACAGGTG
>CACYOR010000097.1 GCA_902775985.1 Oscillospiraceae bacterium | reverse complement strand
TTAATTTTATTCAAGTTTTTATGAAATTATTTCATAGAAGGTGCATTCCATGAAAGTATCCAAATATCAGATGCTGGCCGCGGTGGTGGAGCAGGGCAGTCTGACCCTGGCCGCCCGGGCGCTGGGCTGTACCCAGTCGGCCGTGAGCCACAGTCTGGACAGCCTGGAGAGCGAGCTGGGCTTTCCCCTGCTCAAGCGCGGTCGGGCCGGGATCCGCCTCACCGCTGAGGGGGAGCGGCTGATGCCCGCGGTGCGGGCTTTGCTGGGCAGCGAGGAGCAGCTCAACCAGCTGGCCGCCTCCATCCGGGGTCTGGACAGCGGCACCGTGCGCATCGGCGCCTTCACCTCCGTCGCCGTCCACTGGCTGCCCGGCGTGCTGAAAGAATTTCAGGCCGACTATCCCCACGTGGAGTTCAAGCTCCTCAACGGGGACTACCACGACGTGGAAAACTGGCTCTCCGACGGCAGCATCGACATCGGCTTTGTGAACGTCCCCTGCGCGGTGGACTGCGAGTGCATCCCCCTGATGGAGGATCGGCTGCTGGCCATCCTGCCGGAGGGCAGCCGCTTTGCCCACTATCCCAAGTTTCCGCTCATCGAGTGCGAGACCGAGCCCTTTATCAGCCTTCTGGAGAGCTCCGACCACGACGCCCGCCGCGCCCTGGAGGCCGCCGGCGTCCAGCCCAACGTCCGTTTCTACACCAAGGACGACTATGCCATTCTGGCCATGGTGGAGCAGGGTCTGGGCATGAGCATCATGCCGGAGCTGCTGCTCAAGGGGCGGCATGACCGGCTGCAGATTCTGCCGCTGCTCCCCGAGGCGCGGCGCACCATCGGCATCGCCATCGCCGCCGGCGCCAAGGCCGGCCCTGCCACCCGGCGCTTTGCCGATTATGTGGTGCGCTATGTCCGGGAAGAGGCCGGACAGAACAGTTAAGCCCCGATACGAAAGAATCTCGCCGCTGCAGCAGCAGCGGCGAGATCGCATGTTTTCCTGTGTTTTCAGCTCTTGGCAAAGTAGGTGTTGTTGGCGCTGGAGCCGGCGATGTAGTCCGTCCAATAGACGCCGTTATCGGTGAAGACCATACGACCGGAGCAGCCCTGCAGGACCTCGGACGAGACCTGATTGCCGTTTTCGTCGAAGCGAACGATATACCGGACAGCGTCGCTGTAGTCCATGACGCCGTTGGCGTCGATGGTGCCGGTGATGTACCACTCGTAGCGCTCACCGTAGCCGTTGGGCCAGAAGCAGGAGATGCTGACAAAGCTCGGATTGGTGAACACCTCGATGGTGGCGTGGCCGGCGACAGTGTCGTAGTAGATACCGGAGTAATTCTTCGGCGCGGCCGCGGCGGGACTCTCGGTATAGAGATCCTCAAACCCTCTTGCGCGCAGGACGCCGTCGGTGCCCAGATAGTAGACCCGGCCGTCCGCGGTCTTCCAGGTGCCGTCACTGTATTCCGAGACATAGACCTGCGTTCCGTCCAGACGGTAGACCGTCATGGTCCGGCCAAGGGCCTGGGGCGTGCCCGGCACGGGCGTCACCGGGATGACCTGATCGGACAAAACGGTGATGAGGGCCGAGCCGGACTTGACCGAGCCCGCATCATTGCTGAAGCGGCAGTAGACCCGCCAGCCGTTGGCCGCAGCCGGTATGAGGTCCAGGGTCAGATCCTTGGTATAGCCGTTGATGATCTTCATCGTGGGGAATTCCTTCTCCGCGAGGGCGTAGTCGATATCGCGGGAGCCGTCCGGGCTCACGAAGTGCCACTCGGCCCACTTGGCGTTCTCATAACGGGTGACAAACTGGCACTTGCCGTTCACCTTCACCGTCTCATCGGTGGGGTTCTTGGTGATCACGGGCAGGCTGGCCGGGACCGGCGTGGGCATCGGCGTGGGCACCGGGGTCGGGACCGGCGTGGGGACCGGGGTCGGCACGGGAGTCGGCGCCGGGGTCGGGACCGGAGTCGGCGCGATCGTCGGGACCGGGGTCGGTGCGATCGTGGGCATGGGAGTCGGCATCTGAGTGGCCGGCGTCTCCGTCGGGGCGGCAACGGAGGGGACCTTGTTCGCCGGGCGCAGGCCGCAGGCGCTCAGAGCCAGCAAAGCCAAAATCAGGCAGAAAATGGCAAGCAATTTCTTTTTCATAGTACATATCCTCTCATCTATGGTATTTGATAGTATCTTACAGCAGCTTTCTTTTTCTTGCAACCTCATTTTTCTTAAGATGTCAAAAGCGGCGAAATTTCGCTTATCCTTTGCGGCTCTGCGTCCGGACACAGGCAGGAAAATTGCCTGAAATTGGCAATAATAAAAGCCTATCAAACATGTAACGAGGTGCGATATGTATAAAGTAGTAACCAAGCGTTTTCTGAACGACGCGAAAACGATCTGTCTGTTTGAGATCGAAGCGCCGCTCATCGCCCGGCACGCGCAGGCGGGCCAGTTTGTGGTCTTCCGTCTGGATGAGCAGGGTGAGCGCGTCCCCGTGTCCGTGGCCGGATATGACCGGGAAAAGGGCACCGTGACCGTCATGGTTCAGGCCGCAGGCAAGACCACCAAGATGCTGCACACCGTGGCCCAGGGCGATTTCATCCACGATGTCGTGGGGCCTCTGGGCAAGGCCACCGAGATGGATGGTCTGAAGAAGGTCTGCGTGGTCGGCGGCGGCGTCGGCTGCGCCATCGCCTACCCCATCGCCAAGGAGATGCATGCCAGAGGCATCGACGTCACCTTCATCGCCGGCTTCCGCAGCGCGGATATCGTCATTTTGAAGGACGAGCTGAAGGCCGCCTCCGACAAGCTTATCATCGCCACCGACGACGGCAGCTACGGCGAGAAGGGCTTCACCACCGTGTTCCTGAAAAATGAGATCGAGGCCAACATCAAGGAAGGCAAGCCCCAGTTTGACCGCGTGGTGGCCATCGGCCCGGACATCATGATGAAGTTCCTGGCGGATGTGACCCGTCCCTACAACATCAGCACCATCATCTCCCTCGACCCCATCATGGTCGACGGCACCGGCATGTGCGGCTGCTGCCGCGTGATCGTGGACGGCGAGACCAAGTTTGCCTGCGTCGACGGCCCGGACTTTGACGCTCACAAGGTGGACTTCGACTCCCTCATCAAGCGCGCCGCCTTCTACAAGGACGAGCAGGACGAGGCCGCCCAGCATATCTGCCGCATCACAGGAGGTAAACGCAATGGCTAATCTGAAAGTCAACATGAGCATGGAGAAAAACCCCATGCCCGAGCAGGACCCCGAAGTCCGCAGCCATAACTTTGACGAGGTCGCTCTGGGTTACGACGCGGAGGTCGCCATGAAGGAGGCCCAGCGCTGTCTGGACTGCAAGAACGCCCCCTGCCGCAGCGGCTGCCCGGTGGCCGTGAAGATCCCCCGCTTCCTGGAGAAGGTACGCGACGGCGATTTCGACGCCGCCTACGACATCATCACCTCCACCAACTCTCTGCCTGCTGTCTGCGGCCGTGTCTGCCCGCAGGAGAAGCAGTGCGAGAGCAAATGTGTACGCGGCATCAAAGGCGAGAGCGTGGGCATCGGCCGCCTTGAGCGCTTTGTGGCCGACTGGCACATGGCCAAGGGCGACAAGTCCGCTCCCAGCGTTCCCGCATCCAACGGCCACCGTGTCGCCGTCATCGGCTCCGGCCCTGCGGGTCTGACCTGCGCGGGCGACCTGCGCAAGCTGGGCTATGACGTGACCATCTACGAGGCCTTCCATAAGTCCGGCGGCGTGCTGGTCTACGGCATCCCCCAGTTCCGTCTGCCCAAGGAGATCGTGGCGGCGGAGATCCAGAACCTGGAAAAGATGGGCGTCAAGATCGTCAACAACGCCGTCATCGGCAAGTCCCTGACCGTGGACGAGCTGTTTGAGGACGGTTACGAGGCCGTGTTCATCGGCTCCGGCGCGGGGCTCCCTCAGTTCCTGCACATTCCGGGCGAGAACCTGCTGGGCGTCTATTCCGCCAATGAGCTGCTGACCCGCACCAACCTGATGAAGGCCTACCGGGACGACTATGACACACCCATCAAGAAGTTCGGCCGTGTGGCCGTCGTGGGCGCCGGCAACGTGGCCATGGACGCGGCCCGCGTGTCCAAGCGTCTGGGCGCGGAGCACGTGTATATCGTCTACCGCCGCGGCGCGGACGAGCTGCCCGCCCGTAAGGAAGAGGTCGAGCATGCCGAGAGTGAGGGCATCGAGTTCAAACTCCTCAACAACCCCTGCGCCATCCACGGCGACGAGGACGGCCATGTGACCGGCATCGAGTGCATCAAGCAGGAGCTGGGTGAGCCCGACGAGAAGGGTCGCCGCAAGCCCGTGCCCGTGAAGGACTCCAACTGGATCCTGGATGTGGACACCGTCATCATCGCCATCGGCACCAGCCCCAACCCGCTGATCCGCTCCACCACCAAGAACCTGGAGACCACCAAGAAGGGCGGCATCCAGGCGGATGAGGGCGGCCGCACCAGCCGCGAGGGCGTGTTCGCCGGCGGCGACGCCGTCACCGGTTCCGCCACGGTCATCCTGGCCATGGGCGCCGGCAAGACCGCGGCCAAGAGCATTGACGAGTATATCCGGAACAAGAAGTAACTCTTTCTGAAAATCGCATCCGGCTCCTCGTTTGGGGAGCCGGATAGCTTTTCGTGTTTATTCCCCTGTGTACCCGGTTCAGCGCCTGTTCCTTCTCCTCTTGTAAGAACGGGAGAAATGCTCTATAATAGAAACAGAAGAATCCCAACGCTCTGATGAAAGAAGGCTATGCCATGAAAAAATGGAAAGTGATCGCGCCGCTGAGCCTGGCCGCTGTGGGTGCGCTGGCCGCCGGCGTTGCCACGCTGCTGCGCAAGCCGAAGGAGGAGGTCGCCGCTCCGGGCGCCAAGGCCGCTCCCGCCGCCAAGGCCGGACCGCAGAAAGCGCTTCAGACCGGCTCCTACAGCTTTATTTCCGGCTTCAAAGACGCCGCCACGGTAGAACTGACGTTCCAGTATGACCCCGAGGTCACCGACTATTCCGTGGTGGAGGAGGGCTTCCTCTGCTATTCCAGCGCCTCCCACGTGGCCATTATCCACAGCGAGGACTTCCGGGCCCAGATCGAGTACGCGCCTTTCTACGCCGGGGAGAACTTCGAGAGCTTTGTCAAAAACGCCGGAGAGAAATTCAAGGATGTGGCGCCGGTCCGCTATGCGGAACTGGAGGGCATCCAGTACGGCGATGGCGACAGCATCTGTCTCTGCTTTGCCATCCCGGGCGACGACCACAGCTACATTCAGGTCAATCTCTTTAAGCTGGCCGATGACGACGATCCCATCACCGTCTTTCCTCAGTACCCCGCGGTCAAGGCTCTGTTCGACTCCGCGCGCATCCTGATCCAGCACTGATACACGCAGCGGACCGCATTCATGCGGTCCGCTTTCCAAAAGGAGTCCTGTCCCATGCGCATCCAAGTCATCTCCGGCTTTGAGCAGCCGGAGCAGATCATCGAACTCTTTCGTGAATATACCGACATGCTGGTGGAGACCGACCCGACGTTTGCCCGCTATCTGCTCATTCAGAACTATGACCGGGAGCTGGAGCATCTGGGGGAAAAATACGCCCCGCCGGCCGGGCGGCTGTACCTGGCCCTCGCGGACGGGGCGGCCGCCGGCTGCGTCGCGCTGCACAAGCTGGATGAGGAGCGCTGCGAACTGAAACGTCTCTATGTCCGCCCCGCCTACCGGGGTCAGGGCCTGGGTTCCCTGCTCGTCGATCAGATCCTGGCGGACGCCCGGGAGATCGGCTACCGGGCCATCCTTCTGGACACCCTCTTTCCTCTGAAAAGCGCGATCAAGATGTATCGCGGGCTCGGTTTCCGGGAAATATCCTGTTATAACGACAGCCCCATGGAGGAGACGCTGTTCATGCAGTTGGATCTGTAAAAGGAGGTAGTATCATGGATCTGTATGAGGAGATCCGAACCGCGGCAGAGACTGCGGTAACGGAGCTGATCGAGGTCGCGGGCCTCAAATCCGGCGATCTGCTGGTGGTGGGCTGCTCCTCCAGCGAGATTCTGGGTGAGCGCATCGGCAAGGGCTCAAGCATGGAGGCCGCCGGCGCTGTCTACGCGGGCATCGCGCCGGAGCTGGAAAAACGGGGGATCTATTTGGCCGCCCAGTGCTGCGAGCATCTGAACCGGGCGCTGATCCTGGATGCCGCCGCGGCGGAGAAATACGGCTATGAGCCGGTGAACGTGCGGCCCTGGGCCCACGCGGGCGGCTCCTTCGCCACGACGCACTGGGAGGCCCTGGCGCATCCGGTGGCCGTGGAGCACATCCGCGCCCAGGCCGGCATGGACATCGGCGACACACTGATCGGCATGCACCTGAAGGAGGTCGCCGTGCCGGTCCGGCTCTCGGTAAAGAAGATCGGCCAGGCCTCGCTGGTCTGCGCCCGGACGCGGCCCCGCTTTATCGGCGGCGAGCGCGCCCGCTATGTGGACGAGCTGAAATAAAGGCATAAAACAATCCGGTACGAAATCTCGTACCGGATTGTTTCAGTTCAGTTCTTCTTTTCTTGTTTTGAGGCGCGCCTCCATGCTTTCAAGCAGCTCCGGCGTCACATCCTCACTGTGGATCAGCGCGGAGAACAGGGCCAGCAGATTGTCCGGTCCGCACTTGGCGAACAGATTCTCGGCGTAGTACTCCTCCATGGTATAGTTGGGCGCGTACAGCCGTCCCCATACCTTGCCGCTGCGGGCATAGCCATCTTCCCGGATCGCTTCCTTGCGCAGCATGCCGTTGAGCAGGATGTGGATGGAATTATCCTTCCAGGTCTTATCCTCCGACAAGCTCAGAATCTCACCGCGGGACAGCGGCCGGGCCGCCTTCCACAGAACTGTCATGATTTCAAGTTCGCTTTTCGTTAGTTTCAAGGTGACCCCCCCTTTTTTGAAGTTGATTTATTCGAAACAAGCCTTGAACCTCTCTCCAAGGTTAGTTAAGGCATACTAAAGGAATACTCACAAACTTTAATTAATGTCTGCATTATACATGAAGGATTGATAAAAGGCAAGTCCTTTCCTATATTTTTCCATGATAGCTTGTGCACTTCTATATATTTGCTAAAATTTGTCCTCATTTCGCGGACAGTTTTCTCCTTGTGGCGGTCTTTGCGCTTTCGGCACTTGCATTTCTCGCCAAACTGCATTATCCTGTCGTTAGAAAACATTAAAAAGGAGCCGCTGTTATGAGCAAAGAACGTCCCTCGATGGATCTCTGGCTGAAGGAGGCCAAACAGGCGCCCCAGGCCGAAGGGATCGGCATGTACCTGTTCCACAACGGCGTGGTGCGCCGCAGCGCCAAGGCCCTGGTGCGCGCCGGCGACCTCAGCGCCGCCCCCGTCAGCGGGATGCGGTTTTCCTACGACGCCGCCGCGGTGGAAGCCGCCGTCGCCGAGGCGCGGACACTCCCCGGCATCCGCTACGTCCGGGTCTGGCTGAACGAGGGGGAGCTGGCCGTGGGAGACGACATCATGCTGGTGCTCATCGGCGGCGATATCCGTCCCCATGTGGTGGACGCGCTGCAGCAGCTGGTCGGCCGCATCAAGAACGAGTGCGTGACCGAGACGGAGCTGCATGAGAGTGATAAAGGAGGCCGCCATGATTGAGTTTCTGCGTTCCGAGGGCATTGACGAGTCTGTCCTCGCCCGGCTGGAGGACTTCCGCCGGGCCTATCCCTGCACCGAGGGGAGCGCGCACCGCATCCCCCACCCCAAATTCCGCTATTACGGCCGGGAGATCTGGCAGAAGGCGCTGATCGCCCTGCTGTCCGGGGAGAATATCCTGCTTGTGGGCCCCAAGGCCACGGGCAAAAACGTGCTGGCGGAGAACCTGGCCGCGGTGTTCGGCCGCCCCGCCTGGGACATCTCCTTCTATCTGAACACGGACGCCGCCTCCCTCATCGGCACCGACACCTTCCGCGACGGGCAGGTCTCCTTCCGCCAGGGTCCGGTCACCCAGTGCGCGGAGCAGGGCGGCTTCGGCGTGCTGGACGAGATCAACATGGCCAAGAACGAATCCCTGGCCGTGCTGCACGCCACGCTGGACTTCCGCCGCATCATCGACGTGCCGGGCTATGACCGAATCCTGCTCCATCCCGCCACTCGCTTCATCGCCACGATGAACTACGGCTACGCCGGCACCCGGGAACTCAACGAGGCGCTGGCCTCCCGTTTCATGGTCATCAACATGCCCATTGTTTCCGGGGAGAACCTGCAAAAGCTCCTGCTGGAGCAGCACCCCACCCTGAAGGCCACCTGGGCCGAGCAGCTCGCCGGGCTCTTTGAGGATATCCGCCAGAAGTGCGAGAGTTCGGAGATCTCCACCAAGGCCCTGGATCTGCGCGGTCTGCTGGCCTCGGTCACGCTGGTGGAGAACGGGCTGCGCCTGGGTCCGGCGCTGGAGATGGGCCTGGTCAACAAGATCTTTGACGACTTTGAGCGCCAGCTGGTCGCGGATATGATCCGCTTGCGCATCGACGGGGCTCTCTCCGCCGAGGACCTCTTCGAGCGGACATGAACGAAGTCACGGAGCTGCAGAAAAAGCGCGCCGTCAACAGCATCTGGAACGCCGCGCGGGACTACAGCTTTCAGCCGGATTTCAAGGCCTACGACGCCGAGGGTCAGGCCGAGCTGTACCTCAACTGCATCATCGGCGCTCTGCGCCGCCATTATGACTACGCCGCCATCGAGGGTGTCTTCGCCGCCTTCTCCCAGGAGGAGGACGCGGATACCTATGAGGGTCTGTTCTGGCTGGGGCTGGAAAACTGCACCTTCCAGCGGGAAGTGGCAGAGCGCCCGGTGCTCGCCGCCCTGCGGGAGGACTACGCCCGGCGCTTTGTCCAATCCTTCGGCGGCAGCGTCCCCGATGACTACCAGCTGCTGGACTGTCTCTCCTATGCCCACTATCTGCGGGTACTGGGGCAGGAGCCGAACATCAGCCGCTACGACAAGGCCCTGCTGGACGAGCTGGAATTTTCCCCGGAACTGAGCACCGAGGAGATCGTGCAAAAAGCCCACGCGCTCTTTCAGCGCTGGTTTCAGATCAACACCGAGGAGCGCCGCCGGGAGCGGCGGAAGCACAGCTGGGTCTTCAAGCCCAAGCTGCGCGTGCGGCCCCGGCGCTACCGCAAGCTCTTTATGGGTTTTGTGGATCACCCGAACCTCAGCGGCAAGGGACCCCAGCCGGACGAGGGAGAGCACGAGCTGCGCACCCGGATGACGGCCGAGGAGCTGCGGGAATTTATGACGGCCAAGTACGGCAAGGCCCTCTATCCGCCCCAGCAGGTGCGGGAGCTGGAGCGCCAGCTCTGCACCGGCAACCACAGCCGCTGCCACCTGCACATCACCGGGGGCGAGCCGGTTTCCGGCCGGATCCAGAACGGCTTCGAGGCCCTGCAGAAGCAGCGCGAGGCCGCCCAGATCGAGCGCAACCGCCGCTACTATCAGGACAATCTCGCCCGCAGCCGGGCCGGGATCCAGAAACTGGCCTCCGCGATCCAGAACTCCGTCCTGCTGCACCTGCAGCCCGCGCCGGTGCGTGCCAACACGGGTCGGCTGCTGGGCGGGCGGGTCTGGCGGGCCACCAGGCTGAACGACGACAAGGTCTTTCTCCGGAATGAGCAGGACAACATGGGCGATCTCAGCGTGGACATCCTGCTGGACGCCTCCACCTCCCAGAAGGATCGGCAGGAGATCGTCTCCAACCAGGGCTACATGATCGCCGAGGCCCTGACCCGCTGCAACATCCCCTGCCGGGTCATGAGCTTCTGCTCCATGACCGGCTACACCATCCTGCGCATCTTCCGGGACTATCAAAAGCCCTCGGACAACCGGCGCATTTTCGAATACGTCTCCAACGGCTGCAACCGGGACGGGCTGGCCATCCGCGCCGCCCACCATCTGCTCAACCAGACGAGCTGCGAGCACAAGCTGCTGATCGTCCTCTCCGACGTCAAGCCCAACGACATCCTGAAAATGCCGGGCAACGGGGAGGAGATCTTCATCGAATACGAAAAGGAGGCCGGCATCACCGACACGGCCTTTGAGGTGCGCCGCGCCCGCGCCGACGGGATCTCCGTCATCTGCGTTCTACGGCCACGACTTCGCCCGCATCCAGTCCCTCGACCGCCTGGCCGACACGGTAAGCCTGCTGATTCAAAACCAACTGCGAAACCTTTGAACGCAAAAAATCCGCCGCCTTCGGGCGGCGGATTTTTATGTTTCTCTTGTGTCTCAGACGCAGGCGCCCGGGGCGATGATCCGCTGCGGAGAGAGCAAAAAGGAACTGCGGGAAATCCGTGAATCGGATTTCCCGCAGTTTCTGTGTGGAATGCGCGCCGACGGATCGGGGATCCGCCTCAGAGCGCTCAGCCCATGGCCTTGCTCAGTGCATCGGCAACCGCCGCGCGGAAGGCGCCGGTGGTCATGGTGGAGCCGCTCACGCCGTCGACCGCACCACCGGAGGCGATGGCCTGCTGGACCAGTTCGGGCAAGGCCGCCTCGCCGATGCCCGGGGTCTCGTTGGCCTCGTACGCGATCTCGGTGATCTGACCGCCCTCGATGGTGACGGTGACCTTGATGTCGCCGCCCATGCCGCCGGAGCCGACGCCCTCGTACACGCCGTCCACCAGGGCTGCCTCTCCGTCGCCCATCATCGCGGCAAACATGCTGCCGTCGTTCTGGATGGATTCCTCCTCGACGGTGCTCACACGGGTGATCGGGCCGGAGGGGAACTCAAAGTCTTTGTCCGCAAGGCGTTTGCCCAGGACATAAGACAGGCAGTTGCACACGCCGCCCAGGTTCTGGCCGGGCATGACGAAGTTGTAGGTGCCGGCATAGTAGTCGCCGGTCATGATGCCGGTGTTGAACAGACCGTCGATGGGCGTGTCGTCATCCTGGCAGACCTGCATGTACTCGTTGGTGCGCAGACCGCCGGTGACGCACAGGAAGGTCATCGCGTTCATGCCGAAACGGGTACGGGTGGCATAGAAAGGCGGGGTCTTGATGGGATGCAGAGCAGAGGGTGCCACATGGAACTCCTCGTCGCGGCCCTGCTCGGCATAGCGGGTGTAATCGTTGATGGACTTGATCGCGTTCTCGCGCGCCTTGCCGGTGAAGCCCATCATATCGACCAGTTCCTCAATGGTGTCGGCCTTCCAGTAGGAGCCGGCCTCCACGTTGGCCTCCCAGCCGGCGACCAGCTGTTCGGGCGTCTGGGGCAGGATGCCGTTTTCGTCGTTGACCGTGCAGCCGAAGGTCTCCCACTTGTCCTGGATATAGGCGTACTGGGAATCCCAGACGGAGTAGGCAATGTGGTCGGGCAGCTGCAGCAGGGCGATGGCGCCATAGGAGAAGTTGGTGACCTCGTTGTGATAGCGGCGTCCGTCGCTGGTCAGGTTGATGCCCCAGAAGTTGTCGATGGAGTTGACAGTGGGGCCGCCGGCGCCGCAGTTGATCATCGGGGCGTTGGGATAGGTCTTCTGCCAGCCCGCGCCGACCCAGAGGCCCATCTTGTGGCCGTCGCCGGCGTACAGGCCATTGTAGGCCAGTTCCACGTCGTAGTTGACCTTGGTGGTGTCGATGGAATTCTTGTAGAGCTTCCAGGCCCAGGGCGCATACTTGGCCATCATGTCCGGATCCTTGGAGAAGTCGCCGGTGGCAAGGACGACCGCCTTCGTCGCCTCATACTTGATGTACTCTCCGGTGTCCAGGTTCTGGGCCACAACCGCGGAGACGCGGCCGGTGTTGTTGTCGTCACGGATCAGATACAGCGCCTTGGTCTTGAAGTCGATCACACCGCCGTTCTCGGTGAAGATATCGGCGTAGGCCTGAGCGCAGAGAGGCGCACCGAAAAGCATGCCGAAGGGCTGCTTTTCGTTCCAGAAGCTGTGGGATCCGGGGGGCACCGTCAGAATGCCGTCGGGGTCCACATAGCCCGGCTCGAGGGAGACGTGCAGACCCTTGCTCTCCATCTTGTCGATCATCCAGTCCATGGCCTCGCCGGAGTGGTTGATCCAGTTGGACCATTTTCTCTCGTCAATATAGCAGGAGGCGGAGTGTTTCTCCACTTTTGCCGCATGACGGCCGCTCTCGGTGTCGGGGCTGTAATCGATGCCGAGCTCCTTCTGCTTTTTCGAGCCGATGGCATGGTTGGAGCCGCCGCGGCTGATGGCACGCGCGCCCGCGGAGATCACACGGACGTCCGCGCCGCCCTCCTGGGCGGAGACGGCGGTGGTCAGGCCGGACATACCGGAGCCGACGACCACGATTTCGTTGGTGAATACCTTGGCGATCTTGTCCTCTGCGATCGGGTATTCCTTGGGCATGACTTCAAATTTCCACTTCTTGTTGGCGTAGGCTTCCGCGGTCAGGAATTCCTCCTCCGCCTCCTCGGCATGGGCCTGGGCAGCCGGCATGGTCCCCATCAGCCCAAGCGCAGCGGCACCGGCCACGGTTGCGGCAGTGCCCTTGAGGAAGTCGCGTCTTGAGAGTTCTTTTGCCATCTGTTTTCCTCCTTTTTAGTTGTGTTTTCCGAAATCCTCGGTACCTTTAAGCATACCGTTTTTTTATCGATTTTTCAAGTTTTTCCTGTATTTTTCTTTATTATGTATAATCTTTCATATCGCTCTTGAACTTCCCTCCACGCTTGCTGTATAATGATAAAAGTGTATCCCATCCGGAAACCCATATTCATATTCTGAAACAAGGAGTCAATGCCACCATGAGCAAAGAAAAAGTCTTTAAGACGATGGACGGCAACGAGGCCGCGGCCTACGCCAGCTATGCCTTTACCGAGGTCTCGACCATCTATCCCATCACGCCCTCCAGCCCCATGGCCGACCATGTGGACGACTGGGCCGCCCACGGCAAGAAGAACCTCTTCGGTCAGCCGGTACAGCTGGTGGAGCTCCAGGCCGAGTCCGGCGCCTGCGGCGCCATGCACGGCGCGCTGGAGACCGGTTCTCTGGCCACCACCTACACCGCCTCTCAGGGCCTGATGCTGATGATCCCGCCCATGTTCCGCATCGCCGGTTCCATGCTGCCGGGCGTCATGCACGTCTCCGCCCGTACCGTCGGCACCCACTCCATCTCCATCTTCGGCGACCACTCCGACGTGATGGCCTGCCGCCAGACCGGCTGGGCCATGCTGGCCTCCGCCAGTGTTCAGGAGTGCATGGATCTGGGCGTCGTGTCCCACCTGAGCGCCATCAAGGGCTCCATCCCCTTCCAGCACTTCTTCGACGGCTTCCGCACCAGCCATGAGATCCAGAAGATCGAGGTCCTGGACTACGAGGATCTGCGCGAGCTGGTGGACTGGGACGCCGTCAAGCGCTTCAAGGATCACGCCCTGAACTCCGAGCACCCCACGATCCGCTCCACCCTGCAGAACCCCGACACCTTCTTCCAGTCCCGCGAGGCCTGCAACACCGCCTACAACGCCCTGCCCGAGATCGTGCAGAGCCAGATGGACGCCATCAACAAGCTGACCGGCCGCAATTACAAGCTCTTTAACTACTACGGCGCGCCCGACGCCGAGCGCGTGGTCATCGCCATGGGCTCCGTCTGCGAGACGCTGCTGGAGGTCGTGGATTATCTGTGTTCCCTGGGCGAGAAGGTCGGCATGGTGCAGGTGCATCTCTATCGTCCCTTCTCCGCCAAGCACCTGGTCGCGGCCCTGCCCGAGACCGTCAAGACCGTCTCCGTCCTCGACCGCACCAAGGAGCCCGGCTC
>CACYOR010000096.1 GCA_902775985.1 Oscillospiraceae bacterium | reverse complement strand
GCCTGGACGAATTCATCCTTCACAGCAAGTACGCCATCCGCCGCCTGGCCGGCTCCAAGCTGCGCTGGTACGGGCTGGACACCTCCTCCCTGATTCTGGAGCGGGTGCCGCTGATCACCGGCGGGATCCGTAATGGACGCCGCATCCAGCGAAATCAACGCTCATAACGACGCTGCCTCCCCGAACATGGGGAGGCAGTTGCTTTACATACCAGAAAACGGACACCGCGGTTTCACGGTGTCCGTCTGTTTTGTGGGAAGAATTACTCCTCGACCTCGGGAGCAACGCCGGAGGCGGTGCCGTCGGCGGAGACTTCATAGACCAGCGCGTCGTCAGCGGGCTCGTTCTTTTCCTCGACCGGCTCTTCCTCAGCGTGAGCGACAGGAGCGGGAGCGGACAGGGCGCGGATGGAAAGGGAGATCTTATGCTTCTCCTCATCGATGGCGGTGATCTTCGCGTCGACCACATCACCCACGGTGAGAACGTCCTCGGGCTTGCCGATGCGGCGGTTGGCGATCTGGCTGATGTGGATCAGGCCGTCCACGCCGGGCAGAACCTCGGCAAAAGCGCCGAAGGGCATGAGCTTGACGATGGTAACGCTGGCCACATCGCCCACCGCGTAGCGGTTGGTGAACTGGGTCCAGGGGTTGCCCTCGGGATCCTTGTAGCCCAGGGAGATTTTGCGCTTCTCTTTATCGAAGTTGATGACATAGACGTCGATCTCATCGCCCACGGAGACGACCTCGGAGGGCTGATGGATGCGGCCCCAGCTCAGTTCGGACACATGGACCATACCGTCGATACCGCCGATATCCACGAAAGCGCCGTAGCTGGTCAGGGACTTGACCACGCCATGATACTTCTTGCCGACCTCGATCTCATTCCAGATGGCCTCGGTGCGCTCACGGCGCTCAGCCTGGGCGACGCGGCGGATGGAGCCGACCACGCGCTTGCGGGCCTTGTTGACCTCGGTGATCTTGAGGCGGACGGTCTTCTTCAGCAGCTCAGACATAGCGGCCTCACGGGGCAGATCGGTCTGAGAGGCGGGAACGAACACGCGCACGCCCTTGACGGAGACGACAACGCCGCCCTTGTTATCCTCGGTGACAACGCCTTCCATCACGGTGCCGTCTTCCACGGCGGCCTCAACCTCGGCCCAGACCTTGGCGGCGTCCAGACGCTTCTTGGACAGGGTCACAACGCCTTCCACATCGTTGACGCGGACGACAACGGCCTCGATCACATCGCCGACCTTGACGGCGTCTTCCAGCTTGGTGCCGTCCTCGGTGAACTCCTCAGTGGGGATCACGCCGGTCTGCTTGGTACCCAGATCAACACTGATCTCGGTGCCGGTGATGGCCACGACGGTGCCCTTGACCTTATCTCCATTATATATAGGTTTTAGAGTCTCCTCCAGCATTTCATCGAAGGACATTTCCTTCTCTACTGTGGATTCTTCAACTTTGATTTCATCGCTCATTTTGTTTCTTACCTCCTTAATTATCCACGCAGGCGTGGATGCTCCGGCCGTGAGGCCGACGACCGCCTTGTCCTTCAGCATGTCCAGATCCAGCTCATCCGTCCTCTCTATGAACTGGACGCAGCCACAGTGCTCCCGGCAGATCTGTGCCAGGTGGACACTGTTGGCGCTGTGCCTACCGCCAATGACGACCATCGCATCGCAGTCGGAAGCGAGGCGTTCCGCCTCTTCCTGCCGCGTAAACGTAGCAAGACATATTGTATCAGATATTTTTGAATTTGTACATCTTTTTTTTATTAAATCACAACATTCGTTGAAATTATTGCGCGTCTGCGTGGTTTGCACAACGACGCTTAGCGGTTTTTTCCAAATTTCTGGGTTTTTATCCAGCCAAAGGCCCAATTCCGCCGCATTTTCGAATACTTCATGCTCGCCGCACCAGCCGCAGATGGCCTCCACCTCCGGGTGATGGCGCATGCCGATGACGATCACAAAGCGGCCCTCCTCCCGGGCACGGCGTACGATGGTGTGGATGGCGGTGACCTTGGGGCAGGTGGCGTCGGTGATCTCCGCCCCGGCCTCACGCAGGGAATCGTAGACCGATTCGGCCACACCGTGGGCCCGGATGAGCACCTTGTCCCCGGGTTTTACCTCCTCAGGCGAGGCAATGACCCGCATGCCCTTGTCGGAGAGAGCCTTCACCACATCCTCGTTATGGATGAGCTGGCCCAGACTCAGGCAGTGCCCCTCCTCGGCGAAAAGCTTCTCCGCCATTTCCACCGAGCGGCTCACACCGAAGCAGAAGCCGGCGGTCTTGGCCACGCGCAGCTCTCTCATGCCTGTGCCTCCAGACCGAGGCGCTCCCGGATAAGAGAGCAGAGCAGGGCAAAGCTCTCATTCCGGTCGAATGCGGTGGTATCCACCAAAACGGCGTCCTCCGCCGCTTTGAGCGGGGCGGCGGCGCGGTGGCTGTCCTGCTCATCCCGGTAGCGGATATCCCGCAGGACCTCCTCATAATCGCAGGTAAGGCCCTTCTCCTCCAACTGTTTGACCCGACGTTCGGCCCGGGCCTCGGCGCTGGCAGTCAGGAAGATCTTCAGCTCGGCTTCCGGAAGCACCACGGTGCCGATGTCCCGGCCGTCCATGATGACGCTGTTTTCCCAGGCCATGCGGCGCTGCATCTCCAGCAGAAAGGCGCGCACGGCGGGCAGGGCGGAGACGTCAGAGGCGCAAATCGAGATTTCCGGCGCGCGGATCGCCTCGGAGACGTCCTCCCCGTTTAAAAACATCCGCTGCTCCCCTTCCGCGTTATAGGACATCCGGATATCCAGCTCTGGCAGCAGGGCGGCCACGGCGGACTCGTCCCGGCGGTCGAGATCACGGCGATACGCCGCGAGACCCACGGTGCGGTAGATGGCGCCGGTGTCCACATAGAGAAAGCCAAAGGCGGCGGCGCAGTCCCGGGCCAGGCTGCTCTTTCCCGCCCCGGAGGGTCCGTCGATGGCGATGGCATAATGTCCGTTCATATGTTCTGTTCCTTTCCCATCATGATGGATGAGCCGGCGACGTAGCCCGTCGACCAGGCGATCTGCAGATTGAAGCCGCCGGTATAGGCGTCCAGATCCAGCACCTCCCCGGCAAAATAGAGGCCGGAGACCAGTTTGGACTCCATGGTGCGGGGATTGAGCTCCTTTGTGGAGACGCCGCCGGAGGTGACGATGGCCTCGTCGATGGGGCGAAAGCCCTCCACCGAGACCGGGAAATGCTTCAGCAGCTGCCCCAGCCGCAGGCGTTCTTCCCGGGTGATCTCCCGCCCGGGCTTGTCCTCCGGGATGCCGGAGAGGCGGATCAGCACCGGGACCATGGAGCGCCCGGCTAAGCCCCCCAGCAGGTTCTTGAAGCTGCGGTTGGGGTTCTCCTCGATATCCCGCAGGAGCCGGGCGTCCAGCTTTTTCTCGTCCAGAGCCGGCTTCAGGTCGATGGAGAGATGGTATCGGGCCTGGCCCATATGGCGCATCTTGGCGCTGGCGGAGAGCACCAGCGGGCCGGAGACGCCGAAGTGGGTGAAGAGCATCTCCCCCAGTTCCTGATAGATGAGCTTATCGTTTTCAAAGGCCGAGAGCGTGACGTTTTTGAGGGAGAAGCCCTGCATCTCGGCGCAGTAGCTATCCCCGCTCACCAGCGGCACCAGGGAGGGACGCCGGGGCGTCACGGTGTGGCCCAGGGTCTCGGCAAAACGGTAGCCCGCGCCGGTGGAGCCGGTCAGCGGATAGCTCAGTCCCCCGGTGCAGACGGCGGCGGCGGAGCAAAAGAGCGTTCCCTCCCCGGTCACCACACCGCAGACCGCGCCGTCGGAGACCAGAATCTCCTTGGCCGCCGTATGCCGTACCTGTACGCCCGCCTTTTTGCACAGGCGGGCCAGGGTATCGGCCACGTCGTTGGCGTTATCGGAG
The DNA here is from genome assembly GCA_902775985.1 of Oscillospiraceae bacterium. Taxonomy (GTDB): domain Bacteria; phylum Bacillota; class Clostridia; order Oscillospirales; family Oscillospiraceae; genus Limivicinus. The sequence goes on along the minus strand of CACYOR010000096.1, from coordinate 4,108 downwards.
ACGGGGAAGACCCGGTTGCCCCGCTCGGTTTTGAGAGGCAGACCCGCCTCCTCAAAAAAGGCCATCACCTCGGCCATGCCGAAGCGGTTCACGGCGCTGTAGAGGAAGCGCCCGTCCCCGGGGATGTTGGCCATGAACTGCTTGACGTCGCAGTTGTTTGTCAGGTTGCAGCGGCCCTTGCCCGTGATGCGCAGCTTCCGTCCCAGCTTCTGGTTCGGCTCCAGCAGCGCCACGTTTAGGCCCCGGCGCGCCGCCGTCAGGGCGCACATGAGCCCCGCCGCACCGCCGCCGATCACCACAAGATCGTAGTTTTCCATGTTCAGTCCTCAAGCCGGCGCACTTCCTCTTCGCTGAGAAAGCGCCAGCGTCCCGTTGGCAGATCCCCCAACTCCAGGCTGCCCTCCCGAATGCGCCGCAGGCGCGTGACACGCAGACCGGCCAGTTCGCACATCCGTCGCACCTGGCGATTGCGGCCCTCGTGGATGGTGATATAGAGCCGGGCCCCGCCGGGCAGCCGCTCCGCCAGCTCCACCTCGGCCGCGTGCAGGCGATAGCCGTCCAGCTCCAGCGGGCCGCGGAGAACATTGAGCGCCGTATCGAGATCCGCGCCCTCCACCCAGGTCTCATAGCACTTTTCCACCTCGTGGGAGGGGTGCATGAGGCGATTGGCAAAGGCCCCGTCGTTGGTCAGTAGCAGCAGGCCCTCCGAATCCATGTCCAGACGACCCACCGGATAGACCCTGGCCTCGACGCCGCGCAGAAGCTGCGTCACGTCCCGCCGGCCCTTTTCGTCGTGCAGGGTGGTCACATAGCCCCGGGGTTTGTTCAGTAGTATGTACAGGCTTTTCGCGGCGGACGGCAGTTCCTTGCCGTCCACCCGGATCACGTCGTCCTCCTCGGCGCTCTCGCCCAGGCGGGCCGTGCGGCCGTTCACCGTCACACGCCCGGAGGCGATGGCCTCCTCCGCCGCCCGGCGGGACATGAGCCCGGAGGCCGCGATCCGTTTTTGAATGCGTTCTGTCATCGTTTTCGTTCTCTCACAGCCAGGGCCGCGCCCTCGGCGTAGCGCAGGTCCCATTCGTCGATCTGTTCCCCGTCCCAGAAGACCTGGATCCGCCCCGCGCTCTCCCCGGCCTCCACCGGGGCAAAGACAAAGCGGGGCAGATGCACCACGAGGCGCAGCTCCGCCGTCCGGGGCAGAAAGAGCTTGTGCTCCCCCGTCTCCACGGGCAGGAGCGTCCTCGTTCCGGAGAGGACCGGGACGTACAGATCCAGCTCACCGCCCAGCGTCCGGGTCGAATAGGCGCCGAAGGCCCAGTGGTACAAAAGCTGGTGGTCCTGCCAGTCGTCCGGATCGTGGAGGGTCACACAGATGAGGCGCGTCCCCTCCCGCTCACAGCAGCTGACCAGGCAGCGGCCCGCGGCCTCGGTATAGCCGGTCTTGCCGCCGATGCAGCCGGGGCAGAGCGTGAGGAGCTTGTTATGATTGACATACGTTTGGTCTTTGACCGTGCAGCTCGTCTCCGCCGTCAGGTCGGCGAAGTCGGGCCGGGCCATGCAGGCGGCCATGAGCAGAGCCAGATCCCGGGCGGTGGAATAGTGCTCCAGCGCGTCCAGCCCGTGGGGATTGGCAAAGTGCGTCCCGTGCATGCCCAACTCCCGGGCGCGCGCGTTCATCGCCGCCACAAACGAAGCCTCATCTCCACTCGTATGGCAGGCCAGGGCCAGGGCGGCGTCGTTGCCGGAGGCCAGGAGCAAACCCTCCAGCAGTTCGCGGACCGTGTAGCGCTCCCCGGATTGCAGGTACATGGAAGAGCCCTCCACCGCCGTCCATTCCGGGCGGATCGTCACTTCCTCCGTGAGCGCGTTCCCCTCCAGGGCCAGCAGCGCCGTCATAAGCTTGGTGGTGCTGGCGATGAGGGAGCGGGTGTCGGCGTTCTTCTCAAAGACCACCTCGCCGCCGCTGTTCATCACGATGGCCGCGTTGGCGCCCACCGCCGGAAGGGCCTGGCCCTCCGCACTCGCTGCGGGCAGGAGCCGGGCCGTCAGCAGGCAGCCGAGGCAAAAAAGGATCATCTTTCGCATAATAAGCATCACCCTCCTGGGTGATGCTTATTATGAACGAAAGTCCCTTGTTTTATTTACGCGTTCAGGGGTTTTCCTGGTTCTGCTTGGCGATGAAGGCGTCCACCTTGTCCATCACCACGGGCACCAGATCGATGATGCGGTCGACGGTGTTGCTGGCGGGAGGCGTGACGTTGATCATACGGATGACGCCGTCCTTGATGACCAGAAAGCCGATGGGATTGATCTTCACGCCGGTGGCGTTGCCGCCGCCGTAGGGGCGATCTTCCCCGGCCTTCTTGGAGGTGAACTCCACACCGCCGCCGCCAAAGCCCAGGCTGATCTGGGAGATGGGGATGAGGGTGATGCCGTCGGGGGTATAGATGGGCTCGCCGACCACGGTGTCCACCTTCAGGACGTTGCGGACGTTGTCCATTGTGGTCTGCATGAGTTCGCCGATGGGGTTCTTGATTTCGTTGAGTTCCATTATGGCTGCTTCCTTTCCTCTTCCTGTATGGTCGAATTGTCTGTCTGTTCGTCTGTCTCCGCCGTCTTCGTCTCCGGCTCGGGCGGGTTGAGCCTGGCCTCTCTCCTGAGGCGCAGCTTGTTTTTCAGCAGGATCTTCAGCGCGCCGAAGCCGATGCCGAAGACCGTGCCCAGGATCTGACCGATGCGGATCGTCACGCAGAGACCGAAGTCCAGGTGCATCCAGTCGGCCAGAAAGTCGATATCGGTGCGCACCTCGCAGTCCTTGACGGTGAAGCGCTCCCGGCAGAGGGGCGCGAGGCTACTCAGCGCCGCGTTCACCCAGCCGTAGGTGATGGCGGTCTCGGCCGGATCCCAGCCGGCGGCCACATAGCGCAGCACGAAGCGGTCCACCTTGAACTTCTTTCCGAACTTGCCGAAGCCCTTGAGCGCCACCTTTACAAGCTCCAGCAGCTCGTCCTTATTGAAGTTGAGCTTGAGCTTCTTCTTGGGTTTTTCCTCGCCCTCCTTGGGCTCTTCCTTCGGCTTTTCCTTTTTCGGCTTCTTCTCTTTGGGCTTCTTGTTGGGGTCGGGGGGAGGCTTTGGAAAGATCTGCAGCAGCATCCCCATCACCTTGGCGGAGACGTGCAGCTTTCCCTCCTCATAGCCCAGATCCACGCCCACGGGGATGAGCAGGATCAGGACGAGGATCGCCAGCAGCACCCCTAAGATTATGAGCGCAACCAAATGTCATCACTCCTTTGACGCCGCTTCAAGCTCTTCCAGGCTCATCTGCCCCGGCGTCACACCGTTTTTCAGTTCCTCGATCGCCTGCTGCAGCTTCTCCACGCCCTCGCTGCTGGTGAGGTCGGGCAGGGGCGGCAGCTCGGACAGATCCTGCAGGCCCATGGTGCGCAGGAAGGCGTCCGTCGTTTTAAAGAGCGAGGGGCGGCCCGGCACGTCCAGCCGGCCGCAGACCTCGATGAGGCCGCGCTCGTTGAGAACGCTGACCGTATAGGAGCTGTCCACGCCGCGCACCCGGTCGATATAGGCGCGGGTCACAGGCTGGAAATAGGCCACGATGGCCAGGGTCTCCAGCGCGGGCTGAGAGAGCATGGGGGGCTTGCGCTGCTCCAGGGTCTTGGTGATGAGGGGCGCGTACTCCGGCGCGGAGCACATCTGGAGCTTTCCGTCCAGGCGCAGGATGCGCATGCCGCGCTCCTCCCGCCGGTAAGTCTCCGCCAGCTCCTCCGCCGTGCGCAGGATCTCCTCCTCGTCGGTCTCCAGCACCAGGCTCAGCCGGGCCGCCGGCACCGGTTCGCCCGCTGCAAAAAGTATGGCCTCCAGGGCCGATGCGATATCCATAAACACAAAAGTCCTTTATTCGTCCACGATTTTTTCCAGGATCTCGTCTACGTCGCCGCCGACAAAGGCCACGGCGTAGTCCCCCTCCCGCCGGTCGATGTGGATGCTGCCCATGCTGCACAGCTCCAGGATCGAGACGAAAGTGGCCACCACCTCGGAGCGGGAGCGGCATTGCTCATAGAGCGTGCGCAGGGTGCTCTCCCCGCCGCGCAGG
>CACYOR010000095.1 GCA_902775985.1 Oscillospiraceae bacterium | reverse complement strand
TTTGAGGGAGAAAAGCTGAAAACCGCGCTGCAGAAAACGCTGCAGAACCGCGGCACGCCCTATGGAGAGGACAGTTTCGCCCGTGTCCTCGCTCTGGCCCAGGATGAAGACATGAATGTGAAGTGGCGGCACTTCCTTCGGACGCTCGGCAGCCCGGAGCTTGGTTTTCAGAATGTTACGGACGCGATTGGGGCGTTCCTGCAGCCCGTGTGGGATGCGATGAGCAAGGATCATGCCCTGCCGCAGACCTGGCGCGCTCGAAAACTGGAAAGTGAGCTCTGGGAATCGGCGGATCTGCTGCGGGCGGGATCGAAGCTGACCTCCAACCAATACTGCATGCCCGTGCTGGGGCTGATTTTCCTGCGCTACGCCTACAGCCGCTTTAAGCTGGTGGAGGCGGAGATTTTGAGCAACCGCCCCTCCCGCGGCGGGCGCGTCCTGCCCGTGGAGGCCAGCGACTTTGCTGCTAAGAGCGCCCTGTTCCTGCCCAAAGAGGCGCAGTACGACTATCTCGTAAACCTGCCCGCGAACATCGCCGCGGCGGGACTTCTGAGCCGTGACGGCCACACCATGAACAGTCTTGGCGAGGTGGTCAACAACGCCATGACTCTGGTGGAGGAGCAGAGCGAACAGCTCGCCGGCGTGCTGCCCAAGGACTACACCATCTTCTCGGACGAGCTGCTGTCGGAGCTGCTTCGCATCTTCAACAACAGCGCCATGGACGACGTGGGCGGCGACGTGATCGGCCGCATCTACGAATACTTCCTCAACAAATTTGCCAAGAACATCGCCTCGGACGACGGCGTGTTCTTCACGCCCAAATCCCTGGTCAAGATGATCGTGAACATCCTGGAACCGAAGAGCGGCGTGCTACTGGACCCGGCCTGCGGAAGCGGCGGCATGTTCGTCCAGACTGGCGATTTTGTGAACAACGCCGGCATGTCCGCCAATACTGCCATGACCTTTTACGGCCAGGAGAAGGTGGAGTACAACGCCCAGCTGTGTCTCATGAACATGGCGGTGCACGGTCTCACCGGCGTCATCAAGTCCGGCGATGAGGCCAACACCTTCTACCACGACGCCCACAACCTGGCGGGCTGCTGCGACTATGTGATGGCAAACCCGCCCTTCAACGTGGACAAGGTCAAGTCCGAAAGCTGCGAGAGCGCGGGGCGGCTGCCCTTCGGTCTGCCCGGGGTGAACAAATCCAAGGAGGTCGGCAATGCCAACTATCTCTGGATCTCCTATTTCTACGCCTACCTGAACGAGACGGGCCGGGCGGGCTTTGTCATGGCCTCCTCCGCCACCGACAGCCAGGGCCGGGACAAGGATATCCGCCAGAAGTTGGTGGAGACCGGCCATGTGGACGTGATGGTCAGCGTGGGCAACAACTTCTTCTATACCAAATCCCTGCCCTGCTCCCTGTGGTTCTTCGACAAGGGCAAGGACGTCGAGCGCCTGGACAAAGTGCTGTTCATCGACGCGCGCAATTACTATACTGTCGTCGACCGCACCCTCAACGAGTGGACGGACTGGCAGCTTCGCAACCTTAACGCCATCGTCTGGCTGTATCGGGGCGAGAGGTCGAAATACCGGGCGCTGCTGGACGCCTATTACCGGGAGCTCTCCGACCGTTCGGTGCTGCTGAACGATTCCGAGACCCAGCGGCTCGCGGCCGGACACGGCGGCTTTGCCGAGGTGCTGAAATCTCTGGAGGCGTTCAAGCAGAAGCAGCAGGAGCGCATGGCCTTTGTGCTGAAAGACGTCTCCAAACGGGACAAGAAAAAGACAGAGGCCGAGTGGGCCGCCCGCATTGCCGAAGTGGACGAAGCCATTACCGTGGCTAAAGAGGCCGTATGGCTTTATGACAAATTCGGCGAGGGCGAGTACCTGGATATCCCAGGCCTGTGCAAGGTGGCGGATAGGAGCGAGATCGAGGCCAAGGGCTGGTCGCTGACGCCCGGCGCCTATGTGGGCGTGGCGCCCGTGGAGGACGACGGCGTGGACTTTAAGGCGCGCATGGCGGAGATCCACGCGGAGCTACTGACCCTCCAGGCCCAGTCCAATGAGCTGATGGAGACCATCTCCAAGAATCTGGAGGGGTTGAGTTTATGAACTATTCAATGGATAAACTCGGTTCTCATATTGACATTCTATCAGGTTTTGCGTTTAAGTCATCGGATTTTATTGAAACGGGCATCCCGGTTATCAAAATAAAAAATGTTACGCCTCCATCTGTTACTCTCGAAGACTTGTCATTTGTTTCAGAGGAAGTAGCAGAACAACAAAGCAAATTTCTCCTTGAACCTGACGATGTGTTGATTGCATTAACTGGATCACATATCAATCAAATGGCATCTGTTGTTGGTCGAGTTGCGCGTGTAAAATACAATGTCCCATCATTGCTTAATCAGCGAGTAGGAAAGATAACTATATTAAACCCAGCAGAGGCAAATATAGACTATATCTATTATTTCTTGTCTCAGGATTCAGTGAAAATAGAACTTGCCAGCAAAGCAGGTGGTGCAGCAAACCAAGCTAACATTAGTCCGACTGATATTAAAAATTTGATTATTCCTTTCCCAGATATCGCGGTTCAAAACAAAATAGCTTCTATTCTTTTGGCTTATGATAATCTCATCGAGAACAACCAGAAGCAGATCAAGCTGCTGGAGGAGGCGGCGAAGCGGCTGTATAAAGAATGGTTCATCGACCTCCGCTTCCCCGGCCACGAATCCACCCCCATCCACAACGGCATCCCGGAGGGGTGGGAGAAAAAAGCTTTCTCTGCAGTGTTTTCCTATGTCCGTGGACGTTCTTATTCCTCAAAAGAACTAAGTGACGATGGAATACTGATGGCAAATCTCAAGAACATTCGGGCATTTGGGGGATATAACCGTGGTGCCGAAAAGCGATACATAGGAGAGTATAAGGATTGCCAGCTTCTGTCGGCAGGAGATATCATCATGGGCGTTACTGATATGACGCAAGAAAGACGCCTTGTTGGTCACGTCGCGGTAGTACCAGATGTTAAAGAGCCGATGGTCTTTTCAATGGATTTGATTAAGCTTCTCCCGATTACCTGCCCAAAGTCATATCTTTACTCCGCCTTGCAATTTGGCGGTTTAAGCGACAGAATATCTCCTTTAGCAAATGGAGTCAATGTTCTTCACCTAAAGCCGGAAGCCATGATGAATCTGAAAATGGTTGTTCCCGATGAAACAACTATGTTGAAATTTGATGAAGCCTTCTCGGCTTTTCAGAGCAGAATAGAGATTTTGCAAAACCAAAGTACCGCTGCGGAGGAAGCCCGTGACCGCTTGCTGCCCAAACTCATGAGCGGAGAAATCGAGGTGTAAGGATATGAAAGAATGGTATAAAAAACACAAGAGTGAAATACTTGTCGGTATAGTTGTTTTCCTGATTACGACTCTGTTAACTAGTATTGCGCGGTTATTAATATCAACTGCACCTGTTGCCGGGAAATCTCTTTTTATCAGATTTCTGAATCTGATATATCATCAGGCTGGCCGTCAAAGCCCATATGGTCTTGTTTCTTTACTCTTTTCTATGCTCTATGGCGTTTTTGTTTCATATTTAGTAGTTTCAATAGTTAGAGGAATACGAGAAGCACAAAATGAATTAAACATCGAAAAGGTGAATCAATTATTGGATTCTTTGGAAAAGAAGGACAAAGACACTCCCGGGTATGAAAATGAAATTGCAAGAGCTAAAAAACTGCTTGCTCGGACAGAAGCGAGAAACCCCAAAGCTATTAAGCCCAGAACATACAAAACTCTATTAATTAGTTTTTCAATTTTTATTTCAATATACGTTTTCTATATTTTTACTTATGAAATCGTTCCAGCAACTATGTGTCAAAGCTTTGAGTTGTCAGTAACAAGGATCGAACCATATGTTGAAGAAAACGAGATAAAAAAGCTCCGATCAAAATGGGTGTCCATGGAGACTCGAGAAGACTATTTAGAAATAGACCGCTTTATAAAAGAAGTAAAAAACTGACAACAACTTAGATTAAACAAGGGGACAAATAAGGAATGGATAACCCAAGAGTATTTATTTCTTACTCCCAAGACAATGACGCACATAAAGCTTGGGTGTTAAAATTGGCAACCGATCTTCGTTCTCACGGTGTCGACGCCATTTTAGATCAGTTTGATTTGCGCCTTGGGCAAGATTTACGCTTTTTCATGGAACAGGGGCTTAGCAGTTCTGCGCTGGTCTTATGCGTATGTTCTCAGAAGTATGTGGAAAAAGTAAATGCTGGGATTGGCGGAGCTGGATATGAAGGGATGATTATGACCCAGAGCTTGCTGAAAAACGCCAACATGGACTATATCATCTCGATTATTCGCAATAATCAGTCCGAACAAAAGGTCCCCCTTTCGTTCGGAAGCAAAACCTATATTGATTTTAACGATGACAATTTATATTTTGTGAAATACCGTGAGTTATTAATGCGAATCTATGGCGAGGATGCTGCGAAGAAGCCGCCGCTTGGAAAGAACCCATTTTCGAGTGAGATGGGACAGGCTATAGAAACGAAAACCAAAATTGAATCTGCACTTTACCATTCACCCGCTTTGGACGGGCATGTGGTCTTTCGCTATGACAACAACAATGGCATCTATACCATAGGAACTGGTGAGTACCAGTTTGATACACGTTGGTCTGGCTGTGGACCCAATGCCATTTATGCCATTGGGTCAGTCGGAGTACAACTTGGTGCAAAGGAATTCCCTGAATACCGTGATATCGTAAACTTCGATTTCACAAGTAGGACACGAACTCTAAGGACTGGTCAAGTAGCAATAATAAAAAACCACCTTTCCAGATTTGCTGCCGTCAAGATTGGTCAAGTTAAAGCTTCAAGCCATGGAGCGTCTTATGACGAGCTGGAGTTTGATTATCATATTTACTGTGGTGAATAATTCATACCATATGAGGTAAACGCTATGTCGTATGACTATTCCGAAAACATCCTTGTCCAGGAGGCGGCGGGGAATCTGCTGCGGGACGAACTGGGCTGGGATGTGGTCTACGCTTACAACAAAGAAGTGCTGGGAGAAAACGGCACGCTGGGGCGGACAAACTATAAAGAGATCCTGTTGAAGCGGGATCTCCGCGCTGCGCTGCAAAAATTCAACCCCTGGATCACGCCCGCCCAGATTAGCGAGGCTATCGGAACGTTAGAACAGCGGCTCTCCACCGCGTCTCTTTTGCAGGTCAACGAGGAGAAATACTTCCTTCTGCGGGACGGCGTCCCTGTTACCGTCCGCCGCCCGGATGGACGCACGGAGCAGCGCCGTGCCATGGTGATCGACTTCCAGAACCCAGAGGAAAACCGCTTCCTCGCCGTGAAGGAAATGAAGATCCACGGCGATCTCTACCGCAGGCGGGCAGATATCGTCGGCTTTGTCAACGGCCTGCCGCTGCTGTTCGTGGAGCTCAAAAACACCACGGTGGACGTGCAGAACGCCTACACCGACAACTACACGGACTATCTGGACACCATCCCCCACCTCTTCTACTACAACGCCTTTCTGATCCTCTCCAACGGGGTGGAGGCCAAGGTCGGCACGCTCGGCAGCAAGTATGAGTTCTTCCACGAGTGGAAGCGCCTCAACGAGCAGGAGCCCGGCAGCGTCGCGCTGGAGACCATGCTGCGCGGTATCTGCAAAAAGGAAAACTTCCTCGATCTGTTTGAAAACTTTATTCTCTATGACCACTCCGGCGGCAGCACCGCCAAGATCCTGGCCCGCAACCACCAGTACCTGGGCGTCAACGAGGCGGTCAAGGCCTACGCGGCCCGCAAGCTCCGGGCCGGCAAGCTGGGTGTGTTCTGGCACACCCAGGGCAGCGGCAAGAGCTATTCCATGCTCTTCCTCTCCCAGAAGATCCGCCGGAAGTTTGCCGGCTCTCCCACCATCGTGATCCTCACCGACCGGGACGAACTGAACAAGCAGATCAGCGACACCTTTGAAAACTGCGGCCTGCTGGGCAAGGGCACCAAGGCCTCCCAGTACATCGCCTCCAGCGGCGCCGATCTGGAGGCGAAGCTGCGCGGCAACCCCAGCTTCATCTTCACGCTGATTCACAAATTCAACCGCCCGGACGCGGGGCCCATCTATCCCGACCATGACATCATCCTCATGTCGGACGAGGCACACCGGACGCAGAACGGCATCTTTGCCGAGAACATGATGCGCATGCTGCCCACAGCCTCCCGTATCGGCTTCACCGGCACGCCGCTTTTATCCAATGACAATATCACCGCCCGCACCTTCGGCGGCTACATATCCATCTACGACTTCAAGCGCGCCGTGGACGACGGCGCCACCGTCCCGCTCTACTACGAAAACCGGGGCGAGAAGATCCTCGACCTGCACAACCCCGAGATCACCGACCGCATCCTGGACGCCATCGAGGCGGCCGATCTGGACGTGGACAAGCAGGACAAGCTGGAGGCGGAGTTTGCCAAGGAGATCCATCTGCTCACCGCCGAGCCGCGTCTGCGCTCCATCGCGCGGGATTTTGCCGGGCACTACTCCGACCTCTGGACCAGCGGCAAGGCCATGTTCGTCTGCCTCAACAAGGTCACCTGCGTGCGTATGTACAACTTCGTGCAGCAGTACTGGCAGGCGGAGATCGAGGCGCTGGAGATCCGGCAGAAGCACGCCTCCCAGCAGGAGGCGCAGGAGCTGGAACGCAAGATCCAGTGGATGAAAGAAACAGAAATGGCCGTGGTCATTTCCCAGGATCAGAACGAGATCCAGACCTTCAAGAAGTGGGGGCTGGACATCCTGCCCCACCGCGCCAAGATGGAGAAGCGGGAGCTGGACAAGGAGTTCAAGGATCGGGACAACCCGCTGCGGGTGGTGTTCGTCTGCGCCATGTGGCTGACGGGCTTCGACGTCAAGTGCCTGTCCTGCCTGTATCTGGACAAGCCCCTCAAGGCGCACACGCTGATGCAGACCATCGCCCGCGCCAACCGCGTGGCGGAGGGCAAATCCAACGGCCTCATCATCGACTACATCGGCATCGTCAAGGCGCTGCGGAAAGCGCTGGCGGACTACACCGCCAACACCGGCGGCAGCTCGGTCGACCCGACGGTGGACAAGGAGCAGCTGCTTGAGCGCATCCGGCTGGTCACCGAAAAGGCCCGGAACTTCCTGGAGGAACAGGACTTTGACCTGCAGACGCTGATCGACGCGACGGATTTCCAGAAAACCGCCCTGCTGCTCGATGCCTGCGACGCCGTGTGTGAGAGCATCGAGACCAAGAAGACCTTCACCACCATGGCCTCTGAGCTGGTGCGGCTTTACAAGTACACCGACCGGGACGATCTGACCGGGGACGAGAAGAAGCAGTTCGATGCCATCACCGCGATCTATGCCATGCTGCAGAAAAAGCGCAAGCATGTGGACACCACCGATTTGATGGTGGAGATCAACGGCATCATCAACGACTATGTGCAGATCGAGCCCGCCGAGCAGGGCGTCACACCCTCGCGCCAGTTCGATATCAGCGGCATCGACTTTGACCTGCTGCGCCGGGAGTTTGCTAAAGCGAAGCGGAAGAATCTGGTGATTCGGGATCTGGAGCTGGTGATTCAGGAGCGCATCGCCGCCCTGCTGTTCAACAACCCCAACCGCATCAACTATTACGAGCAGTATCAGAAGATCATCGAGGCCTACAACCAGGAGCAGGACCGCAGCGCCATTGAGAAGACCTTCATGGATCTGATGAATCTGGCCCAGAGTATGACCCAGGAGCAGCAGCGCTACGTGCGCGAGGGCTTCACCAGCGACGAAGAGCTGTCGCTCTACGACATGCTGTTCCGTGACGATCTCTCCAAGGCGGATATCAAGAAAATCAAAGAGGTTGCCGTGTCCCTGTTAGCTAAGGTCAAGGAGAAAATCTCACAGCTTGACCACTGGACCGACAAGCAGGAGACGCGGGCAGTAGTAGAAACCCTGATCCGCGACACGCTCTGGAACGAGCTGCCCGAGTGCTATGACGATCCCAGCATTTCCCGTTACCGCCAGCAGATCTATGAGTATGTGTATACCCGGTATCCGGACGTGGCTTGATTCTGTTTAATAATCATCAAAGCTTCACATTTTGTGAGAATCACAACAAAATTTTCCAATTAAAGAGTGGTTATCTGCCGACGTGAGGATATGCGGGAATCCGAGAGTATCTTTCTCAGCAGCCCCACATCTTGCGTCCCTTTTTTCTCCCGACCCGAGATAATCCGGCTTGTTTTTCTCCTATTTAGATATTATAATAGACCCAGATATCCGATCAAGAGAAAGGCGGGAGACCATGGATGAGCAGCGAACCTGTATCTGCATTGATTTGAAAAGTTACTATGCCTCCGTGGAGTGCGTGGCCCGCGGGCTCGACCCGCTGAAGGCACGGCTGCTGGTGGCGGACGAGACGCGCTCGGATCAGACGATCTGCCTCGCCGTCTCCCCCGCGCTCAAGGCCATCGGCGTGCCATCCCGTCCCCGGCTCTTCGAGGCCAAACAGGCGATCAAGCTCTACGACGCCGCGCATCACACCAAAACGCAGTTCTATATCGCGCCGCCGCGCATGGCGGAGTATGAGCGCGTCTCGGCCCTGATCTTCTCGATCTACCTCCACTACGTCGCGCCGGAGGATATCCACGTCTACAGTGTGGACGAGGCCTTCATCGACTGCACGCGCTACCTCTTCCGTTACGAGGCGCAGGCCCGGAAGCAGGGAGTGAGCCCCGCCCACGTCATGGCCCGCACGATGATCCGGGAGGTGCTGGATACCACGGGCATCACCGCGACAGTCGGCATCGGGACGAACCTGTATCTCGCCAAAGTGGCGATGGACATCGTGGCGAAGAAGGCCCCCGCCGACCGGGACGGTGTGCGAATCGCCGAGCTGGACGAGCTCTCCTACCGCCGTCTTCTCTGGGATCACACGCCGCTCACGGACTTCTGGCAGCTCGGCCCCGGCAAGGCCCGCCGCCTGATGGACGCGCAGCTTTTCACCATGGGTGAGATCGCCACGCGCTCACTGGACGACGAGGAGTTTTTCTACCGCGTCTTCGGCATCGACGGCGAGATCCTGATTGACCACGCCTGGGGGCTCGAGCCGGTGCAGATGGAGGATATCAAGTCCTATGAGACCGCCGCCAACAGTCTCTCCACCGGGCAGGTGCTGCCGCGGCCCTATAAGTTTCAGGAAGCACGCGTGGTCTTCCAGGAGATGCTGGACATGCTCTGCGCCGACCTCTTCACCAAGAACCTGACCACGCCCGCTCTGACCTGGTGGGTGTCGTACGACTACAAAAGCCTGGAAGTCCACCCTAACTACAGCGGTCCCGTCACACTGGATTTCTATGGGCGGCTGCATCCCGTGCATCATAACGGCACCGTCCGCCTGCGCGGGCGCACGAACGCTCTGAGCGCCATCGCGCCGCTGGTCCTCGCCTCCTTTGATGCCAAAACCGACCATGCCCTGCTCTTCCGCAAACTCGGGATCTGTGCCTGTGATGTAAAGACCGACAACTCTGTCTTTCAGTTCGACCTCTTTGCCGACTATGAGGCGCTGGAGAAGGAGAGGAAACGCAAGGCCGCGATGCTGGAGGTGCGCCGGAAGTACGGGGCCAACGCGCTGCTCACGGGTCTCAACTTCCGGGATGGAGCGACCGCCATCGAGCGCAACACGCAGATCGGCGGCCACCGGGCGGGATAGCCCTATGAAAGACCCAGTCGAACACAAATACCGCGAGGCTTTTGCCCGCGGCCGCCCGCAGCATGCGACCTGTGACGAGTTCTCCCTTCGCCATCCGAAAATGCCGCTCGGACAGCGGGCCAAAATCTTTGCTCCCTTCGCGGCGCTGACCGGCTTTGAGGAGCGGATCGAAGCCAAGCTCGAACGCTATGTGGAGAAGCGGGAGCTGAACGAAGAGGAACAGGCTGATCTTGACTGCACGCTTACCTCGCTGTACGAGCAGACACGCCGGGCGGGGAGCACGCCGGTCTATGCCGCTGTCACCTACTTTCTCCCCTGCCCGGACGAGCAGCATGAGGCCTACGGTCTGCGCGGCAGCTACGAGACCGTGACGGGCCGGGTCTGGCGGGTTGACCCGGTACTCAACAAAACACTGCAGATCCGTGATATCCGGATCGGGTTTTCCGACCTTGCCGCCATCCGGATTGTGACGGCCCCGGAGGAGGAATAGTATGTGCTGCCGTTTTTACATGGAGATGAGCCCGAAGCTGCGCCCGATCGTGGAGGCGGCGCAGCGCTCCGCGCTCTACCGGAACAACGTCGCCCGCATCGCAAAGCCCCTCACGACCGAGGGCGAGGTCTTCCCCGACATGCTTGTGCCGGTGCTGGCCTCGAACAAGGCCGGGGAGAAAGCTGTATTTCCGATGATCTGGGGTTATCATTTTGACGGCATCAAGCGCACCGTCGCCAACGCCCGCTCAGAGACCGCGGCCGAGAAGCCGAGCTTCAAGGAGGGCTGGGCCGAGCACCGCTGTATCATCCCGGCCTCCTGGTATTACGAGTGGGAGCATATCGCCACCCCGACCGGGAAAACCCGGCCGGGCGACAAGTACGCCATTCTGCCAAAGGGCCGCGACATGACCTGGCTCTGCGGCATCTATCGCATGGAGCAGAACTTCCCCCACTTCGTCATCCTGACGCGCGAGCCGGGCGAGTCGATCTCCTTCATCCACGACCGCATGCCGCTCATCCTGCCGGAGGACGCAGTCACGAAATGGATCGACCCGAACGTGAACCCACACCGCCTGCTCGCCGCCGCGCTCACAAACATGGCCTTTGAAAAAGATGCGGACAGAGGACGATAAAACAGTTACAATCCGCAACCATTATGGGTGCGTGAAAAAGCGCCGTTTTTCCCGGGCTTTCCCTCAAAACACGAAACGACTTTATGTCAACCGGCGTTTCAAGTCTGTTTTTCTTTGCTCCGAACCGAGATTTTTTGCGGCCGGATTGTTGGTGGACAGGAGGCTTAGGCTGTGCTAAGCTACACTTCGCAAACAAAAATCTGAGGCTGCAAGATGTGATAGCAGAAAGAACGAGGTGTGATATGAGTACTTGCAGAATATGTGGAGAAAGCCTGCCAATGAACATGGGAAGCTTGAAATATGGCGCGAAAGTCCACCTGTGTCCCCGGTGCCGGACACCGTATGTGGACCCGAAAATCATCGAGCTGGCCACGGTGTCCAAACAGGACCGGGCCGGGCATCGGATGCAGTATGCGCGTCAGCTGGACAAGAAGCTCGTTCTCTTTGCTTCGGTGATGGTCACGCTGTCAGCGACGGTCTTCCTGTCCCTTCCTCTGGTGCTGGGCCTTTTGCCAATGCTGCTGGTCTTCGCCGCTTCTTATGTAGGCGTTATCACGCTGAGTTTCTGCGTGAAGTTTTTCCTGGTCTTTCCGAAACTTGCCCGGGAGTCGACCAAGCGTATGGCGGACACCTGGTATCTCACACGGCTGAAAGCCTGCTCTACGAACGCAGCATAACACTTTCCTGAGAAAGAGGGACGCAACGATGACAGACGAAGCAAGGTATACCCCAAGCCCATCGAAGCATCAGCCGTCGCTTGATATTCCGTGGATGCGGCTGTGGGAGAAGAAAAACAACCGGGATCACGTCTCCTCGGAAGGCGATCGGCAGTCTCGGCTGATCAACATTGATTACATGACCATGCTGGAAGAGCTGGAATTTCACTAAAACTCAAATCATTGCACATATGTAAGGAACAGGGTGCCCATCGGCACCCTGTTCTTCGTCTCTTATGAAAGATTGGATAGCATCCGTCAATCTGTTGCGGAAGATAGGATCTCCCCGGTATAGGCATCTACCCTGTATTCATACTCGCGCCTCCCGGATTCAAAATCCACCTCGTACCAGGAAGAACGGAGACCGCGTTCAAACTCGACGTCAACGTCCGTCACTTGATCAGCTGTCAATCCGGCCTCGTCCAGGGCTGCCTGGAGCGCCGCTTTGCTTCCGATCCGTTTGTGCTTTTGGCTGCGCTTTTCCGACTCGTGTTCCGTGAGGAGAATCTCTCCGCTATAGGCTTCCACCCTATACTCATACTCGCGTCCTTCGGATTCAAAATCCACCTCATACCAGGAAGAACGGATACTGCGTTCAAGCTCGACGTCAACATCCGTCACTTGATCGGCTGTCAATTCGGCTTCGTCCAGGGCTATCTGGAGAGCCGCTTTGCTTCCGATCCGTTTCACATCGGCAAAAGCATTTTCGCTGCCAGACAATAGCATGACGGAAACAAGAACAAACACGGCACACGATTTCATTATTTTCATCTTTTTCTCCTCCTTTGGATGATTCGGTATTCTGTCAAGCCACAGCCGACAGCGCGGCTCCGGCGCTCCCACATACGTCAAGGACTTCCCGATACACAAGCGGCTCCGTTTGAATTCCCAGAATCTCACCGGTACGGTCTTCAACGTAAAACTCATATTTCATCCAGTATGTACGCAGCAGGAAATGATAAAGGCCATCTTCGTACCGTTGGAGCAGGCAGTCAAACTCCTCCTTTTCGATTCCGGCGTAGATGAGAGCGGTATGCAGGGCATGTTCAGAGTTCAGAGCGGTATTCATGTTCATGTTTTTCTCCTTTTTCATTTTTGTGCTTTCATACAGTTGACGCAGAAGGAGAGAAAAGGTTACACAAGAAAAAACAGGAGAGAAAAACTCTCCTGTTCTCTGAACGCTTAGCCTAGGTCAACATCCCGAATCACGGTGTAGCCGGAATTGCTGTTGACCTCAATCTCATATTCTCGGCCGTGGGGATCCTCAAATTCCACTTTATAGACGTAAACCGCATCAAAGATACTGCCGACATAGCGCAGATGGCGATGGGCGTAATCCACATAGAAATCCTCCGCCTGTTTTTCCCCGACCTCTTTCACCAGGCAGGCATAGGCGGCCTCAACAGCCTGTTCTTTTGTCAGCTTCACTTTGCCGGATGCTGAGATATTTGATGGAATGAAGAGAATTGAGCAGACGACAGCGGCAATGATCAGCAGGCTACAAAGCACGATCACAACCGTGCGGATCAGGGCTTTGTGATTAAAAGCTTTCCTTGCTTTTTGTACAGTTTCCAGCTTTGCCTTGCTGATGCCCGGATCGGACAGTGCGGGATCGTCCAGAATGGAACTGATTCTCCGGACATTCTCAAGTTCCCGTGCTACAAAAGCAGCTTCCTCATCGGTTGCTGTACCTTCCCGCAGTTTTTTGTACGCTTCTTCGAAATTCATTGCTCACCCTCCATTATGGTCCTGAGTTTTTCCCGTGCCCTGCAAAGTAGGACTCTCGTGTTGGTTTCACTTTTCCCGATAATTTCTGAAATGCTTCTGATCGAAAGACCCGAAAAATAAAACAGCATAACGGCTTCCCTTTGTGTCTCGGACAGTAGTTCAATCGCACGGTATAATGACCGGTATTCCTCCCTGCGGATGATGGTTTCGATCACTTCTTCCCGATCATCGGCCAGATCCTCTGGGATCTCTTCTCCCGTAAAGCGCCTGTCTCTTCGGCATATGCTGATAAACTCGTTTCGGCAGACCGTCAGCAGCCAGGGCTTAAAATCACGGATCGAATCGTCAGCCATGCTCAGAGCTTTGAAAAAAGCGTCGGATACGATGTCCTCCGCTACGGTTCGGTTCCGACAAAGAGAGATCGTATACAAGAGAGCCTCGTTATAGTATTGTGAAAACAGTTGGTCAATGATATCTGGCTTCATAAACTGCTGTCACATCTTTCTTTATTTCCTGTTCAACAGACGCGAAAAGCGCGATAAGGTTACACGAAACCAAAACTGTTTTTTCAAATAAGGGCCCAATAAAGTAACCACGCTAAACAATTGGATCTTATCATAGATTCCAAATAAAATCCACTGCTCTGCAACACTCTGTTTGGGTGGAGTATCACGATGCTTTTATAAGTCCTTGGCAGAAAGCGCTCTTGGTGTCGGGCATTGTATTTGTACCGCTTCTGATCGCTATGATCGTTTGACGGATTCGCCGTGCCAAGGACGATAAGCTGCATTCTGCGTAAGCTAAACAGCCTGTTAAAAGCTGATGAATTCTTCATGCAAGTACTTGAGTAACGCAC
>CACYOR010000094.1 GCA_902775985.1 Oscillospiraceae bacterium | reverse complement strand
CTCGGAGCTGCTGTCCAGCCCGGAGATCAAGAAGGCCTACCTGGGCGGCTGACTCTGGCACAGATTGCATCCCTCAAAACAAAACAGGCACGGAATTTTCGTTTCCGTGCCTGTTTTTCCTGTCTAATCGGAAAGAATCCGGGTTGACTAGATCAGTCTGGCATAGTAAGATAGGAACATAATGCAAGCATTTTCGTGCGATTCGTCAACAAGAATCTGTAGTATCCCATTTTTAGGAAAAGGGAGGCTCCCATCAATGACCTTTTCTGAAAAGCTCGATCTGCTGATGTCCCTGACCGGCACCTCCAACAGCGCCCTGGGCCGCGCCCTGTCCTACGACCCCTCCTACATCAGCCGGGTCCGGGCGGGGAAGCGGGGCCTGCCCCGGCGGCAGCCCTTCCTCCAGCCGGCGTCGGAGTACTTCGCCCAGGCCATCGTCAGCCCCATTCAAAAAAACGCCGCCGCCAACCTCATGACGGCCGGCCAGCCCTGGCCCGACGATCCCGCGGACGCCGTGCCTGTCATCCACCGGTGGCTGGCCTTCTCCCCGGAGGACATGAGCGAACCCCTGGACCGCTTCTTCCAAAGCCTCACGGCCCCGCCCGTCACCTGGGGCACCCTGCCCCAGATGGAGACCCCCCCGGTCCTGGACAGGGACCCCGTGTTCTTCTTTGGCAGCCAGGGCAAGCGGGAGGCAGTCATCCGGTTCCTCTCCGACGTCTGCCTCGCCGACAGCGCCAGGACCCTCCACCTGTTCTCCGACGAGGATATGGACTGGCTCTTCGATGACGCCGCCTTCTCCGCCCAATGGTCTGCCCTGCTGGTCCGGTTCCTGGCGGCGGGGGGGACGATCCACATCATCCACACCATCGACCGGGACCTGGGGGAGATGCTGGGAGCCCTCCAGCAGTGGATCCCCCTGTACCTCACCGGCTGCATTCGTCCCTACTACTGCCCCCGGCTCCGAGACGGCATCTGCCGCCGGTCCCTCTTCGTGGCCCCGGGGCGGTCGGCTCTGGTGTCCAACTCCATTGAGGACAAGACTGAGGGCATGGCCAACCTCTACACCCGGGACCCCCGGGCGGTGGAGGCCTTCGAGCTGGAATTCTCCAATTATCTCTCCCTGTGCCGCCCCCTGATGGACATCTATACCCCGGACCGGAGCCAGGCCCTGGTCCGGCGCGTCACAGATTTCATCCGGGGCCAGGGCCCTCTCTTCAGCGCCTCCCCCATCCCTCTGCCTTTGGAGGAGGACGTCCCCGCCGTGGAGCCCCTGCGGCAGGCCCTGCTGGACCACCTGGCCGGCGGCGGCGAGCTGGTGGAGATCCTCCACCTGCCGGACCCCCGGGCCGCGGCGGCGGGCTTGCCTCTCCCTCTGGCCGACCTGCTGGGCATCCCCGAAACCAAGTGCGACCCCCAGCGCCTGCGGGAGCTGATCGGCTCCATTCCCCAGCGGATGAACCGTCTGTCCGGGTACCGGGCCATCCTCTCCGAGAACCTGCCCGCCAGCGTGGGCGTGCTGGCCCGGGGCCAGGAGGAGGTCATCCTCTTCTCCGCCGCGCCCCCCAGCACCGCCTTTGTCATCACCGAGCCCCGGATGACCTCCGCTCTGTGGGATTGCCTCCAGCGGGCCGCCGGCCCCAGCGACCAGAAGCAGACCCCCCGCCGGCTGGAGCGCTGGCTGAAGGCCATGGACAAGGCGGTGAAAAAAGCCGCAAAATCGAAAAAGCGTCCGGATTAAGACAAACCCCCGTCCCAGAGCGCACCGCAAAAGGCGCTCTGGGACGTCGTTTCAGGAAGAAGTTCCCAATTATGTCGAGGTTTGTCGTAACTTGCGATAATCAAAATCCCATTTTCTGCCATTTTCGTCTTGAGTTTTTCCCGCTGATATGATAAATTATGGGTACCGGTCAAACGACACGGAGAACACGAGGATAGTGGGGAAGACGGTCCGGCGGGCCTGCGCCTCTGAAAGGGAGAGACACGATGGAAAACACGAAGAAAGTATTGATCGCGGACAGCAGCGAGGAGTTTTCGGCCATCCTCAGCGAGGCCATCTCCAAGGAGGACGACCTGGAGGTCGTGGGCCGCACCGGCGACGGCCAGGAGGCCATCCGCCTGGCAGAGGAGCTGGGGCCGGATATCCTGGTGATGGACCTGGTCCTGGGCCGGGTGGACGGCCTGGACGTGCTGGACGGCGTGGCCAAGCTGCCGGTGCGCACCCTGGTGCTCTCGGGCTTTGCCCGGGGCGGCATCGCGGACCAGGTGGCCGCCCGGGGTGGGGACTACTACATGGCAAAGCCCTGCCGCCTGCCCTCGGTGATCGAGCGTATCCGCCTGCTGGCGGCCCAGCACTGGGCGGAGGGCCTCACCGGCCAGGCCGACCCCACGCCCCGGGAGCTGCTGGAGGCCCGGGTCACCGCCATCATCCACGAGATCGGCGTCCCCGCCCACATCAAGGGCTATCAATACCTCCGGGAGGCCATCATCATGACGGTGGAGGACATGGACGTGATCAACGCCGTCACCAAGGTCCTCTACCCCGAGGTGGCCCGGACCTTCGGCACCACCGCCTCAAGGGTGGAGCGGGCCATCCGCCACGCCATCGAGGTGGCCTGGGACCGGGGCGACATCGAGGTGCTGCAGAAGTTCTTCGGCTACACGGTGTCGAATATCAAGGGAAAACCCACCAATTCGGAATTCATCGCCATGATCGCAGACCATCTTTCCCTCAAGCAGAAGCAGGGAACGGGGTATTGAAGCGTAAGCGCCGCAAGGGAATTGGGACAAGTCCCTTTTTGCGAAAAGCCAATGAACGCCAGAAAAGAATGCGTGAAAAACGCATGAAAAACCAATAAATATTTTTTGTTGAGCCAATGAATTCCTCCTGTTTGTTGCCTGTTAAAAGACCGACAAACAGGAGGAATTTTTATGTTCCATATGAAGTTTGATTATCTGATTTGCGAACAGCCCAGCCGAAAAGGCTTATTTCTTATAGCAATTTTTGATATACTCGGCAAAGCTCGCGTCGCCGACGACGGTGTCGCCGACCATCTCCTCGGTCAGCGTCCACTTGGAGAAGCGGATGATGGCCTCCTTGCCGTTTTTCTTCTTTTTGTTGACCCAGGCCAGCACGTCGAACAGCGCGGCCGGTGCGCGGCTGATTTTGGGCTCCTTGCCGGCGGCGGCGAAGAACATCCGCGCCAGCTCCTCATAGCTCCAGGTCTCCTTACCGCCGACATTGTAGACCTTGCCGTTGTCGCACATGTGATCGACGATGAAGCGGGCAAAGTCCGGCGTGTCGACGACGTTGCAGTGCACCGCGCCGCTGCCCAGCAGCGTGACCTTGCCCTTTTCGATCATCGGCATGAAGACCTTGGCAATGTCGTAGAAATAGCCGCTCGGACGGAAGATGACCCAGTTGAGGCCGCTCTTTTTCAGCTCTTCCTCAAATTTGGCCTTGGCGTCGAGCATCGGGACGGAGGGATTTCCGTCGGCCTTGAGCACGGAGATGTACGCGAAGTTCTTCACGCCCGCGCGCTTGGCCTCGGCGAGGATGTTCAGATTGCCCTGAAGGTCGACGTCGTAGCAGCTGACCTCGGCGCTGGCCTTGGTGAGGCCCACGGTGGAGATCACGAGATCCGCCCCGTCGCACATCCCGCGCAGCGTCTCGGGCTTCTGCGCGTCGGCGGCAAAGGGGGTAAAGCCCGTGCAGCCGGGCACCTCGCGCGGCGTGCGGCCGTTCGCGACGACGTCATAGCCCCGGGCCACCAGCTCGCGCAGGATGTCGAGCCCGAGATGGCCGAAGGCGCCTGCCAGAACGACTTTCATCTTTTTGTCTCCTTTCGTCTGCGGGAGAGAGGCGGTCTCCTGTACCGTAAGATTTTTCGGGAAGTGATAGCGCCGCTTGCCGGGCGTCTTGGTGCCGTACTCGATGGCCTCCTTCGGGCACGCGGAGAGACAGGCCATGCAGTGCGTGCACTTGTCACCCCAGACGGGCTTGCCGTCCTTGAGCGTGATGTTGGCATAGGGGCAGACCCTCGTGCACTTGCCGCAGGAGATGCAGGCGTCGGTGGCGTAAAAGCCGTCGGCCTTGACGAAATATTTATAGTACAGCTCGTTCACCGGGACCGTGCAGCCCAAAATCGCCTTGCTTGGCTGCTTTTCGGGGATGATCCCGCAGAGGGCGATGATCTCCGCCGCTTTGTCGATCACGGCGATCGCGTCCTCGACGATCTTCCGGCACTCATAGTCCTCCTTGACCGTAAAGAAGATGGGGTAGTTCGTCGGCATCCGGACGCTGGCGCTGCCGTGGTAGACCATGCCCTTTTCCTCGGCGAGCTGTTTGGCGAAATAGCCCGAGCAGCTCATCTCGCTTGCCGCGGTGAAGACAAAGAAAATGTCGCGGCTGCCCGTCAGCGGCGTGGCCTTCAGCCAGTCTCGCACGAGCCGGGGCATCTCCGCCACATACACCGGCGAGACGACAACCCAGGGCTTTTCCGAGCGGAGCGCGCTGTGGTCGTTCGCGCGGAACTTTTCCAGCAGATTCACGGCCTCGTCGCCGATGCGCTCGGCGATGCGTTTGGCGGCAAAGGCGCAGTTGCCCGTTGCCGAAAAGAATAAAATCATGGGATGAAGCCTCCTCGGGGAAGTCTGTAAATATTTCCCGGTTGTTCAGACCATCATAGCACGGTTGCGCGCGCTTGTAAATCGAACGGAGAAAAACCGGGGAGGGAATCCTCCGCCGCGAGGCGGAAAAACCTCGTTGACAAGCGGGCGGAAAACAGGTAAGGTAAACATGGAAAAATCCGGGGAGCGGCCGTGCGCCGCGCCCGTTTGCGAAAGAAACAGGAGCTTTGTTCATGAGAAGAGTTATCCACAGGATTGCGGCGCTTGCGCTCGCCGTGTGTCTGCTGCTCTCGCTCGCCGCCTGCGGCGCGGCGGGAAGCGGGACGGGAAAATACCCCTTCAGGACCGTCCGGATGATCGTGCCCTACGGCGCGAACGGCACGACCGATCTGGTCGGCCGCAAGCTCGGCGCGGCGCTTGAGCGCGCGCTCGGCGTCTCCGTCGTCATCGACAACCAGCCCGGCGCCTCCGGCTCGCTCGGCTGCCGGGCGGCTCTGGATGCGCCGCGGGACGGCTCGGTGCTCCTCTTCGCGGCGGACAGTCTCGGCACACAGCGCGTCATGGGCATCAGCGACATGAGCTATGACGATTTTGACCCCATCTATACCGTCGCCAACGACATCAAGGTCATCGTCGTCGGGAAAAACGCGCCCTATGAGACGATCGGGGATCTGCTCGCCGCCATCGAGGCCGCGCCCAATACGGTCCAGATGGCCTATACCGGCCCCGGCGGCTCCGGCCACGTCCAGGCGCTGATCATGAACGAATTCGGCTATTACCCCGCGCTGACGGCCTATTCCTCCGGCGCGGACGGCATCATCGCCGTCATGAGCGGCCAGGTCGTCTTTACCAACGCCAACTACTCCACCGTCGCGGACTATCTTGACGCCGGGGAGCTGCGGCTGCTGGCCGTCTGCGCGACCGAGCGCATGGAGAAATACCCCGACGTCCCCGCGCTCAGCGAGGTCATGGCAGGCAGCGAGGCGCTGCTCTCGATCCCCTACACGCCGCTGAGCCTGCTGGTCGCGGGCGGCGTGCCGGACGACGTGCAGGCCATGCTCCGCAGCGCGTGCGAGGAGGCCTTCCGCGACAGCGAATTTACGGAATTCATGGACAGCAACAGCATTGAAAAGCTCTATGAGAAATACCCCACGGTCGAGGAGACGCGTGCCTTTTACCGCGAATGGGAATCCACCGTCTGCTGGCTGATGGCCGACGCGGGGGCTACCGTTTACAGCCCCGCGGACTTCGGCATCGCGCGCCCCGCGGCCTGAGCGGGCGGGGAATATACGAACAAGACTCGCAGCGGGGTCCGGGACAGCTGACCCGGACCCCGCTCGGCACGGCGCAGGCGGAAGGGAGGGAGCCTCTTTGCGCGATCATCTGAACAACAAAACGGTCCGGGAGGGGCTTGCCGTCCTGACGGCAGGGCTTGCGCTCGGCGTATACAGCATCATCAGCTTCCGCCGCTCCGCGGTGCAGACTGCGTGGATCCTCTCGCCCTGGCTCTTTCCGATGCTGCTGGCCGTGTTTGCCGCGGCGCTCGGCGCCGCCCTGCTCGGCGGGGGCTGCCGCGAGACGGCCGAAAGCCGGAACGCCGACAAGCCGGACGCAAGGGGGGCGCTGCGCGTCCTTGCTGCCGCGCTCATGGTGGCGGCCTATTGCGCGCTGCTGCCGCTCCTTCACTTTCTACCCGCATCGGCGCTGTTCCTTGCGGGGATGATGCTCTTTCTCGGCGAGCGCCGATGGTGGAGCATCGCCGCCGTGGCCGTCGCCGCGCCGCTGGTGCTCTATGCGCTCTTTGCGCTCTTTCTCGGCGTGCGTCTGCCGTAAGGAGGGGAAACGATGGATCTGTTTGCGGGCATGCTCCCCTATTTTATCGACCTCCGCTTTGTGCTGCTGTGCTTTGCCGGCGCGGCGGCCGGGCTCTTCGTTGGCGCGATCCCGGGGCTGTCGGTCTCGATGGCGACGGCGCTTCTGGTGTCGCTCACCTATACCTGGGAGACCGCCGACGCGCTCGCCATGATCATGGGGGTGTACGTCGTCGGCGTGTTCTCCGGTGCGATCTCCGCGATTTTGATCAACATCCCCGGCGCGCCGTCGAGTGTTGTCACGACGCTTGACGGCTATCCCCTCGCCCGGCGGGGCGAGGCGTACAAGGCGCTGCTCTATGCCGCGGTCTATTCCTTCGTCGGCAGCGTGTTCGGGCTGCTGGCGCTCGGGCTGCTCGCACGGCCTGTCACGGCGCTGGCGCTGCGCTTTCAGCCGATGGATTATTTCCTGCTCTCACTCTTCGGGCTTGCCACCGTCGGCGGCCTGAGCTCCGGAAACTATGCCAAGGGGCTTGTGAGCGCGCTGCTCGGCGTGTTCCTCGCGCTGATCGGGCTCGACAGCGTGGTCGGCACGCCGCGTCTGACCTTCGGCATCGCGCCGCTCATGGCCGGGATCCCCACCGTTCCCGCCCTGGTGGGACTGTTCGGCTTTGCCGAGGTGCTCTCCGCCGTGGCGGAGGGCACCGCTGACGGCGCGCTCGGCACTGTCCGGCGGGAGAAGATCCCGTTTCGGACGCTCAGGAAGGAGCTCCCGCGCGCGCTTTATTACTGCACGATCGGCACGCTCGTCGGCGCACTGCCCGGCGCGGGCACGCCCGTCGCGGCCTTTTTAGCCTATGGCGAGGCGAACCGCATCGTCAAAAAGCCCTCCCGCCCCTTCGGCGAGGGCGCGGTGGAGGGCATCGTCGCCTCGGAGAGCGCCAACAACGCCTGCATCGGCGGCGCGCTGATCCCGATGCTGACGCTCGCCGTCCCTGGCGACGCGGTCACGGCGATCATCCTGTCGGTGTTCTATGTCCACGGGCTGCAGCCGGGGCCGACCTTTTTGATGCGAAACGCCGCGAGCTTCCACGCCATCCTCGCCGGAGGGCTGCTCGGCAGCGTGTTTCTGCTGCTGCTCGGGCTGCTGGCCGCGCCGCGCATCAGCCGCGTCGTCGCCGTCCCGCGGCGCATCCTGCTGCCGCTCGTCACGGTGCTGTGCGTGATCGGCGCCTATGCCTGCTCGAACCGGCTCTTTGACGTCGGCGTCATGTTTTTCTTCGGCGTGCTGGGCTTTTTCCTCCGCCGCCGCGGCTACGGTACCGCGCCGCTTACGCTCGGGCTGGTGCTCGGCGGCATGATGGACGCGAATTTCCGCCGCGCCGTGTCGCTGGCCTCGACCGCGGAAAACCCCGCCGCGGCGCTCTTCCTCCGCCCGATCACGATGACCCTGCTCGTGCTGACCGCGGCGACGATCGTCCTGAACATCCCCGGCGTCAGGCGCGCTGTCTCCCGCCTGCGGGAGAAGCGCTCCGCCTGAAAAAAACAGGCAGTTTTGCAAGAAAAATATTTATTCCCCGGGAAATATGGTATATAATGAATCAATAAACATTTTTTCGCCCCGTCACGGCTCGTCATGAGCGCACGAAAAGGAGTTCCGCCATGCCCGTACAGAAAGAGATCCGGAAAAAAGCAAATATCTATTTCTTCTCCAAGGTCGTGTTCAACGCGCTGCTGATCGTGCTCGGCGCGGTGTTGATCGCGCTGTTCCTGCGCCA
>CACYOR010000093.1 GCA_902775985.1 Oscillospiraceae bacterium | reverse complement strand
CGGGGCGGCGTCCGGCCGGGCCGGGCGGAGCCGGGCATAGAGCCCGGCTCCGCCGTAGGCGCAGACGGCCAGAAACAGCACGAGCGTCACGGCCCGGGGAAAGAGGCCGTCGGGGCGCTTATGTATCGCTTTCAAAGCTGAGCGGCCGCGGCGGGACGATGGTGGAGATGGCGTGCTTGTAGATGAGCTGCTGCTTGCCCTCGGAATCGAGGACGACGGTAAAGCCGTCAAAACCCTTGACGATCCCGTGTAGCTGAAAGCCGTTCATCAGAAACATCGTCACGGTCAGCCGGTCGCGCCGGGCCTGGTTCAAAAAAGCGTCCTGAAGATTTTGTGTTTTCTGCATGTGTCTCTGCTCCTTGTATCTTTGAGATTTCTGCCTGAGGCAGTTGCCTCTATGATACGCAGAGCGGCTTGAAAATCAGGTCGAAAACAGACCGAGGGCCCGTTGAAGCGCGGCGTCAAAATCCGGCTCTTTTTCCCAGCGGATCCAGTGGGCGCTCTCTTCCCGGCCAAACCAGGTGAGTTGCCGCTTGGCGTAGCGGCGGCTGTTCTGCCGGATGAGGGCGAGGGCCTCCTCCCGGCCTATCTCGCCCCGCAGGGCGAGGACGGCCTCCTTATAGCCGATGGCCTGCATGGCCGTGCAGTCGGCGGAAAGGCCTTCTTTGAGCAGCTTTTCCACTTCTTCAAAAAGCCCCTCCTCCGCCATCTCCTCCACGCGCCGGTCGATCCGGGCATAGAGATCGGCGCGGTCCCGGTAGCTGAGCACCAGACGCAGCGCCGTATAGCGGGGCGGCAGGGCGCGGGTCTCGGCATCGTGCTGGCTGATGGTCTTACCGCTGAGGCGGTAGACCTCGATGGCGCGCACGATGCGGCGCTTGTCCGCCGGGTGGAGCTTGTCCGCCCGTTCCGGGTCGAAGCGGCGCAGCGTCGCCAGCATGGCCTCGCCGCCAAGGCGGTCGTAGTCCTCGGAGAGCTGACGGCGCAAGCTCTCGTCCCCCTCCTCGCGCCCGGCAAAATCCCGGCCGGAGAGGAGCGAGTCGATATACAGTCCGGTGCCGCCTGTGAGGATAGGCGTTTTGCCCGCGGCCAGCAGCGCGTCGCAGACGGCGGCGGCCTCCTGCACATAGCGGGAAACGGAGTAGTCCTCCCAGGGCTCGCACACGTCGATCATGTGATGGGGGACCTGGGCGCGCTCGGCCGCCGTGGCCTTGGCGGTGCCGATGTCCATGCGGCGGTAGACCTGCATGGAGTCGGCGGAGACGATCTCGCCGCCCAGCGCCTTTGCCAGCAGAATCGACAGGCGGGTCTTCCCCGTGGCGGTGGGCCCGGAGACGACAATCAGCTGTGGAGTGCTCATACGATTCGCTTGAACATCTTGTCCAGATCCCGGCGAGTCAGGACCGCCGAGACGGGACGACCGTGGGGGCAGTACTTCACCTGACCGGAGAGCACCGCCTCCGCGATGCGCCGGCGCTCGGCGTCGCTGGTGTCCCAGCCGGCCTTGATCGCGGCTTTGCAGGCCACGGTGTGCAAAATCTCATCCCGGGCGCTCTGGGCATCGGGGGCCTTGCCGGAGCGCAGCTTCTCGAAGATCTCCTCCACGGCGGCCAGGGCGTCGCCGCTGTCGATATCGGCCGGGACGGCGCGGATCACGTAGTCCTCCTCGCCGAAGACCTCGATCTCAAAGCCCAGCTCCCGCAAAAGGTCTCCGTTTTGCTCCAGCAGCTCCGCGTCCCCCGGACCCAGATGCAGCGGCAGCGGGGCCAGCAGCGTCTGGGACATGATGGACCGGTCCATGGCCTTGAGCCGGTCGAAATTCATCCTTTCGTGGGCGGCATGCTTGTCGATGAGCAGCAGCTCCTCCCCCAGCTCAAGGATGATATAGGTTTTCATGGCTTCGCCGAGAAGGCGATAGCTTGGAATTTGTGTGGTTTCCACATTTTGAACAGAGTTTTCCACAGAATTTTCCGAAATCCTTGTGAAAAGCGGAGAAGTTTCTGCATTTTTTACAGAAATTGGTTCTTTTTTTGCAACTTGGGAGAGATCCAGCCGGGTCTGTTCCGAGGGCTCGGGACTCCGAAATCCGGGGCTTTGGAAGGCCGGAGCAGCCGGCCGGCCGGCGTCCGGAGCAGAAAAGCGGGCCGTCGGCACCGAAGAGGGCGCCGCCGCGCCGCGGCCTTTTTCCGCGGCGTAGCCGTTGGCGCGAAAGCTCTCCGCGCTCATGCTGCGGTAGAAATCCGCCTTCGGCTCGATGAGTTTGCGGGTGGAGGCGGAGGGAACGACCTCGGCCGTGCGCTTCTCCTGCTCCAGGGAGAGGCGCACCGCGTTGTAGACCAGGTCGAAGACCTGCTTTTCAAAGGAAAATTTCACCTCGGTCTTGGCGGGATGGACGTTCACGTCCACGCTGCCGTAGCCCATGTCCAGATACAGCACGCAGGCGGGGAAGCGCCCGGTGAGCAGGGTGTTCTTATAGGCCTGCTCCACCGCGGCCTGCAGCAGGGCCGAGCGGATAAAGCGGCCGTTGCAGAAGAAATACTGGGCCGCCCGGTTGCCCCGCCCGGCGGAGGGAGAGGACACAAAGCCGGAGACCCGCAGCCCGCCGTCGGCGGCCTTGCACTGGAGGAGGGTCGAGGCCAGCTCCCGCCCCAGCAGGGTGTAGACGCAGGAATCCTGCCGTCCATCGCCGGGGGAGAAAAACTCCTCCTTCCCGTCGCGGATCAGGCGCACCGAGACCTCAGGCCGGCCCAGGGCGCAGCGCAGCGCCGTCTGCACGCAGGCGGAGGCCTCCGCCCGGTCGGATTTGAGGAATTTGAGCCGCGCGGGGGTGTTGTAAAACAGATCCTTCACCACCATGGTGCTGCCCTCCGGGCAGCCGGTGGGGCCCATGTCCTGGATCTCCCCGGCGGTGAGGGTCACGAAGGTGCCGCTCTCGTCGCCCTTGCGGCGGGTACTCAGCTCCACATGGCTGACGGCCGAGATGGCGGCCAGCGCTTCGCCGCGGAAACCCATGGTGTGGATGGATTCCAGCCCCTTTTCGTCCTGCAGCTTGGAGGTGGCGTGGCGCAGGAAGGCGATGCCGGCGTCCTCGGGGGCCATGCCGCAGCCGTCGTCAGTCACGCGGATATAGGTGGCCCCGCCGCCGCGCAGCTCCACGGTGATGTTCTTGGCCCCGGCGTCAAAGGCGTTCTCCATCAGCTCTTTGATGACGGAGGCGGGGCGCTCGACCACCTCACCGGCGGCGATCATGTCCGCCACGTGGGGGGAGAGGATATTGATAACTGCCATAAAAAACACATCCTTTGTTAACAGGAGTATTATACAGGAATCCGGTTGAAACTTCCATACCTTTTATGGTAAAATACAATGAATTCGCCTCGAGAAAAGGAAGTACCTATGAAATACGAACGCAAGGTAATCGATCCCGAGCAGATCCGCCGTCAGGAGCAGATCTGCGCGGAGATTTTTGATGTGGTGACCGCGGACGGAAAGCGGCCCCTGGCCATGGTGGACACCTACGGCTGCCAGCAAAACGAGGCCGACAGCGAGAAGATCCGCGGGTATCTGGCCGAAATGGGCTACGGCTTTACGCAGGATGAGTTTCAGGCGGATGTGATTGTTGTGAATACCTGCGCCGTGCGGGAGCACGCGGAGATGCGCGTCCTGGGCAACGTCGGCGCGCTGAACCACTCAAAAAAGGCCCGGCCCAGCCAGATCGTTGCGGTCTGCGGCTGCATGGTGCAGCAGGAGCACATGGCCGAGAAAATCAAAAAATCCTACCCCGTGGTGGATCTGGTCTTCGGGCCCCATGAGCTCTGGCGTTTTCCGGAGCTGCTGCAGCGGGTGATGCGCAAGGGCAAGCGGGTCTTCGCCACAGAGAAAAACCTCGGCGCGGTGGTGGAGGGCATCCCCCAGCAGCGCGAGGGCAAGGTGAAGGCCTGGCTCTCCATCATGTACGGCTGCAACAACTTCTGCACCTACTGCGTGGTGCCCTATGTCCGCGGGCGGGAGCGCTCCCGGGAGCCGGAACAGGTGGTCGCCGAGGCGCGGGAGCTGGTGGCCCAGGGCTATAAGGAGATCACCCTCCTGGGGCAAAACGTCAATTCCTATGGCAAGGATCTGGACAGCGAGGTGGATTTTGCCGACCTGATCCGCATGGTCAACGCCATCCCGGGTGATTTTCTCATCCGCTTCATGACCAGCCACCCGAAGGACGCCACGGAAAAACTCTTTCAGACCATGGCCGAGTGCGAGAAATGCGCCCACCAGCTGCACCTGCCGGTACAGGCGGGCAACGACCGGATCTTGAAGGCCATGAACCGCAGCTACACCCGGGAAAAATACCTGCAGCAGGTGGCTCTGGCCCGGCGCTACATGCCCGATCTGGTGCTGACCACGGATATCATCGTGGGCTTCCCCGGCGAGACCGAGGAGGAGTTTGCCGATACCCTCTCCCTGTGTGAAGAGGTGCGCTACGACGCCATGTTCACCTTTATCTACTCCAAGCGCGTGGGCACGCCGGCGGCCTCCATGCCCGACCCCTATACCCGCGCCGACAAGCAGAAGCACTTCGACGCCCTGACGGAGCTGAGTAACCGCATCTCCGGCGAGAAGCACCGGGAGTACGAGGGAAAGACCCTGCGCGTGCTCATCGACGGCGAGACCGGGCGGGAGGAGTACAATCTCTCCAGCCGCACCAACGGCGGCCGTCTGGTACATCTGAAGGGTGATCCCGCGTGGATCGGCCGCTTTGCGGACGTGACCATCACGGCCAGCAACACCTGGGCCCTGTACGGGGAGATTGGGGGAAACGCTGAATAAATTGCCGTGCACGTCTTGACGGCATCTTTTCCGTCTGATTTTGTCTCGAAATCTTGAAATACACAAAGTATTCCTGCGATTTCTCACCTTCATCAGGCGAAAAATCTGCTCGCCAATCCGCACACTTCGATTTAATCAGCGCTTCCCAGGGCCTGATAAAGAGAAAAACCGGAGGTATCCTTATGGCAGAGCTGACCCCCATGAAACGGCAATATCTGGAGATCAAGCAGCAGCATCCCGACTGCCTGCTCTTCTTCCGCCTGGGGGATTTTTATGAGATGTTTGACGACGACGCCAAGCTCGCCTCGCGGGAGCTGGACCTGGCGCTGACGACCCGGGACCGGAACATCGAGGACCCGGAGGAGCGCACGCCCATGTGCGGCGTGCCCTACCACAGCGCCGAGGCCTATATTGCGCGCCTGATCGCCAAGGGCTATAAAGTGGCCATCTGCGAGCAGATGGAGGATCCGGCCCTGGCCAAGGGCCTGGTGCAGCGGGAGGTCATCCGCATCATCACCCCCGGCACCGTGACGGAGAGCTCCATGCTGGAGGAGGGGCGCAGCAACTACATCGCCGCGGTCTTTCTCAGCGGCGACAAGGGCGGCGTGGCCTTCTGCGACGTGTCGACCGGCGAGTTTTGCTGCGCCAACTACGCCGCTGAGGCCCAGGCCCATATCCTCAACGAGCTGGGCCGTTTCGCCCCGCGGGAGGCGCTGCTGAGTCCCGGTGCCCTGGACGCGAAACCCATCGGGGAATTTCTGACCAGGAAGCTGGACGCCATGCTGGAGGCCGGGCCGGAGCTGTTTGAATACATGCCCGCCGCGGCCCGGGTCTGTGAGCGTTTCGGCTTTGCCGACGTGGACGAGAGCGGCCTGGGCGAGGACGGCTCCGCCGTCTGCGCGGCCGGCGCGCTGCTGGCCTATCTGGAGCAGACGCAGATATTTGACCTGAGCCACATCAACCGCCTGGACGTGTTCTACGGCGGACGCTATATGGAGATGGACTGGACGACCCGCCGCAGTCTGGAGCTGACCGAATCCCTGCGCAGCGGGGAGAAGCGGGGCACGCTCCTCTGGGTGCTGGACCGGACGAAAACCCCCATGGGCGGGCGCATGCTGCGCGCCTGGGTGGAGCGGCCGCTCCTCTCCGTGGTGTCCATCAAGCGCCGCCTCGCCGCGGTGAACGAACTGTATAAGGACCATGTGACCCGGGGGGAGCTGATTCTCGCCCTCAGGGAGATCACCGATCTGCAGCGCCTGGTGGGCCGCTGCGTCTACGGCAGCGCAGGCGGCAAGGACCTGCGGGCCATCGCCAACTGCGCCATGGTGCTGCCCCGGCTGAAAGGGCTGCTGGCCAACTACCGCAGCCAGGAGCTGCAGGATATCGCCGCCATGGACGAGCTGCCGGACCTGGTCTATTACATCGACCGGGCCATCGCCGACGATCCCCCCTTCTCCGTGCGGGAGGGCGGCATCCTGCGCGCGGGCTACTCCGAGGAGTTGGACCACCTGCGGGACGTGCGGGATAACGGTGCGCGCATGGTGGCCGAGCTGGAAGCCCGGGAGCGGGAGCGCACGGGCATCAAAAAGCTGAAAATCGGCTACAACAAGGTCTTCGGCTATTACATCGACGTGCCGCGCTCCGCGGGACTGGAAAAGGTGCCGGAGGATTATATCCGCAAGCAGACTTTGGTCTCCAACGAGCGCTATTTCACCCAGGAGCTCAAGGAACTGGAGAATACGCTGCTCACGGCCCGGGACCGGATCAACGATCTGGAATACCAGATCTTCTGCGAGCTGCGGGACAAAGTCGCCTCCCAGGTAGACCGCATCCAGGCCACGGCCGACGCGGTGGCCCGGCTGGACGTGCTCTGCTCCCTGGCCGAGGTGGCCGTGCGCAACAACTACACCATGCCCGAGGTGGACGCCTCCCGCGAGCTTCATATCGTCGAGGGGCGGCACCCGGTGGTGGAGCAGACGCTCAAAGAGGTGCTCTTCGTCCCCAACGATACCTTCCTCAACGACGGGGAGGATCGCCTCGCCATCGTCACCGGCCCCAACATGGCCGGTAAATCCACCTACATGCGCCAGACCGCGCTGATCGTGCTCATGGCCCAGATGGGCTCCTTTGTCCCGGCCAAAAGCGCCACCATCGGCGTGGTGGACCGGGTCTTCACCCGCATCGGCGCCTCGGACGACCTGGCCTCCGGCCAGTCCACCTTCATGGTGGAGATGAACGAGATGGCCGGCATCCTGCGCCATGCCACGGCGGCCTCCCTGCTGATCTTGGATGAGATCGGCCGCGGCACCTCCACCTACGACGGCATGGCCATCGCCCGCGCCGTGCTGGAATACTGCGCGGACAAACGCCGCCTGGGCGCCAAGACCATGTTTGCCACCCACTATCACGAGCTCTCCGCCCTGGAGGGAGAGGTCGCGGGCGTACGCAACTACAACATCACCGCCAAAAAGCAGGGCGGCACCCTGGTCTTCCTGCGCAAGATCGTGCGCGGCGCGGCGGACGACAGCTACGGCATCGAGGTGGCCAAGCTGGCCGGCTTGCCCGAGCCGGTGATTCAGAAGGCCAAGGGCTATCTGAAGGAGCTGGAGAGCGAGACGCCGGTGAGCGCCGCGCCCGCCGCGCTGGCGGACGAGCAGATCAGCTTCGCCGACGTGGCGGCGGACGAGCTGCGGGAGACGCTGCTGGCCACCGATCTCAATACCCTGACGCCGCTGGAGGCCATGAATCTGCTCTTCACGCTGCAGAAGAAAGCGAGGGGCTGATGAGAGAACGAAAGCTTCCCCAGCCCTTTACCAGCCGGCAGAACGGGCCGCAGCTGCTGCTGGCGCTGCTCTGGCTGCCGGTGCATCTGTTTCTGCTGCCGCGGCTGCTGTGGCATTTTTTCCCCCAGTGGGACGAGAGCACGCTGAACGTGGCGGTCTACGCCGTGGGCGCGGCCTATATGCTGCTGACCCAGTTTTCCTTCCTGCGGCGGGACTTTGATCCCCTCTGCGAGCATCCGCTCCGGGTGCTGGGGGAGGTGCTGGTCTGCTACGGGGCGATGCTGCTGTTTAACCTCGCGGTCAACGGCATGTTGATGCTGCTTCTCGGCGAGGGGGAAAATCCCAACAACGCCGCTGTGGTGGACATGGCGGCGGAGACCGGCGGGCCGATCACGGCGCTGGCGATCTTCCTGGCCCCGCTGGTGGAGGAGATCATCTTCCGTGCGGGCATTTTCGGCGGCCTGCGCCGTTGGAACCGGCCGGCGGCCTATGTGCTGAGCATTGCTGCCTTTGCCCTTTATCATGTGTGGAGCTACGCCTGGTATTCCCGCGATCCGCTGATGCTGCTCTACGCCCTGCAGTATGTGCC
Organism: Oscillospiraceae bacterium; assembly: GCA_902775985.1. Classification (GTDB taxonomy): domain Bacteria; phylum Bacillota; class Clostridia; order Oscillospirales; family Oscillospiraceae; genus Limivicinus. Next base: position 122 of record CACYOR010000093.1, on the reverse strand, counting down.
CATCTCCTATCTGCTCTGCCGCTGCTATGAGCGGACGAACAGCGTCTGGGGCAACATCCTGCTGCACATGCTGGTCAATTTCATCTCCCTGAAGGCGCTGCTGTTGCTGGAGCAGCTGTTGT
>CACYOR010000092.1:8661-12669 GCA_902775985.1 Oscillospiraceae bacterium | reverse complement strand
ACGGAGACGCTGCTCAATAACAGCGCCGCGACCAGCCTGAGCTGGACCCCCGCCGTGGCCACCTACGCGCCGCTCATCACGGACGCTGCCAGCGCCGCGGCGACCATCACGGTGGAGACGTATTACGGCAGCTCGAAGCTCTACACCGAGAGCACGAGCATCACCGTCAGCTGGGCGGCGGGAACGATCCCACCCACCGTGTCCTCCGGCTGGGCCAGCGCCGCTTTACGGTCTGGATCCAGCGCTACTCCAAGGCCCGCGTCAGCTTCACGCCCTCCCTGGTGACGACCCGGTACGGCGCCGCGATCCGCTCCTTCTCCGTAAAGCTGGACGGCACGACCGTCACCGCCGTGAATGACCGGGCGGATACGGGCCTCATCACGACGACGAGCGCGACTCTCCTCTGCACCGTCACCGACAGCCGCGGCCAGACGGCCAGCGAGACGCTCTCCCTCACACTCAACGCCTACGCCAATCCGAGCCTGTCCTCCGTGAGCCTCTTCCGCTGTGACGCCTCCGGGGCGCCGGACGAGGACGGGAGCTGCATCTTTGTCAAAGCGAGCGCCAACTACAGCAGCCTGGAGGGCCAGAACAGCTATGTCCTGAACGTCCGGACCCGCCGACCCTCCGGCGCCTGGAGCGGAGAGACGGCCCTGGCCTCCGGCACGGCGGCGATCCTCAGCGGCTTCAACCCGGACCTGAGCTGTGAGCTGCGCCTGAGCCTGACGGACGGCCTGGGCAACGCGGCCAGCTACAGCCAGATCCTGCCGACCCGTGTCTGGGCCATGAAATTCCGCCCCGACGGCAGCGGCGTGGCCTTCGGCAAGGCCGCCGAGCGGAGCCGGGCCCTGGAGCTGGGACCCGGCTGGGCCCTGGTGTTCCGGGACACGGAGGGCCACGAGGCCGTCATCGACTACGCCTGGGTGCGCGCCCACGGCGGCTGAGATTTCAATTGCGAAACTCGTTTCGCAATTGACGAGAAAGGAGAACCATGAGCAACAGCAATCCCACACAGCCCGCGCTCCCCTATGACGAGGATGGGGAGCTGAAGCGGCTCTACACGGCCATCACCGGCCGTCCGGGCTTTTCCTACGCGCCCTCGTCCGACCCCATGTACCGGAGCTACGCCGAGCGCTATGTGCAAAACGGCCGCCTGGCCATGCGCGACAGCATGGGCCAGGGCGCGGCCCTCACCGGCGGCTACGGCTCCAGCTACGCCCAGAGCGTGGGCCAGCAGCAGTATAACGAGTACCTGCGCTCCCTGGGGGAGGTGCTGCCCGAGCTCTACGGCCTGGCCTGGCAGCGCTACAGCGCCGAGGGCGAGCAGCTGCAAAACGCCTACGATCTGGCCTGGCAGCGCCGGGAGAACGAATACCAGCGGGGGCGCGACGCCCTGAGCGACGAGCGCTATGCCGCCGAGCAGGAGCTGGAGCGCCGGCGCTGGGATGCCCAGCAGGCCGCCGCGGCGGAGAAGACCGCCTATCAGCGCCAGAGCGACGCCTATAAGCGGCTCTATCAGCTCATTTCCTCCAGCGGCTATGAGCCCACGGATGCGGAGCTGGAGGCGGCGGGCCTCACCCGGGAACAGGCGGAGGCCCTGCGCTATGAGTATCTGCGCGCCAACAAGCTCCTGCCCGGCGCGGGCGGAGGCGGCGGCTATGTCCGCGGCAGTTCGGGCAAGAAAAAGACCAAGAACAAGACCGCGGCGAAAACCACGGGCAGCCTGGGCGGCGGCCTTCTGGGCGGCGCACTGCTGGGGGGACAGCTTGGCCTCACGGCGGCGGGCAGCAGCCGCGCCGCGGCCCCGGCCTCCACGACCAACCCGGCCCAGCCCGCCAGCAAGACCAGCAAACGCTATGTGAGCAAGTGAGGAAGAGAACATGACGGAAAACCAACTGCGCCATCAGGTCACCGCCCAGGCCGAGAGCTGGCTGGGCGTCCAGGAAGGGGAGGCCCTCCACCGGGAGATCCTCGCCATCTACAACGCCCACCGCCCGGCGGGGGGCTATGTCATGGGGCCGGAGGACCCCTGGTGCGCGGCCTTTGTCTCGGCTGTGGGCGCGGCCTGCGGATTGGGGGATATCCTCTATCCCGACTGCTCCTGCCCCTCCATGCTGGCAAAATATCAGGCCGCGGGCCGCTTCGAGGAGGCGGACGAGGCCATCCCCCGGCCCGGGGACCTGATCTTTTACGACTGGCAGGACAGCGGCCAGGGCGACTGCCGGGGCGAACCGGACCACGTGGGCCTGATCCTGGAGGCGGACGAGAAGAGCATGCTCATCATCGAGGGCAACCTCTCCGACCGGGTGGGCACCCGGCGCATCAAGGCGGACAGCCGCTTCATCCGTGGCTTTGGCAAGCCCGACTACCTGGGCCGCAGCGACTACACGGTCCAGGGCGGCCTGCCGGAGCCCGCGGCGGAGACGCCCTCCGCGCCCCGCCCTGCCTTTCTGGAGCTGCCGACCCTCGCCCAGGGCGAGCGGGGCGAGAGCGTCCGCGCGGCCCAGCTGCTGCTGATCGGCCGGGGCTGCCGCTGCGGCCCCTGGGGCGCGGACGGGGAGTTCGGCCCGGCCACCCGGGGCGGCGTTCTCCGCTTCCAGCGGGGGCGGAAGCTGGAATGTGACGGCGTGATCGGCCCGCTGACCTGGCGGGCCCTGCTGGGACTGTGAGGAGGCGGGAGCATGTATCTGAGTACCCAGACCCTCATCAGCGCCGCGGCGGTGCTGGCCGCGGCCGGGGCGATCCTCGCCACCTACAACCGGGCCTACACCTGGTGGCAGCGGCAAAACCGCCAGGACGAGGCCATCGAGGAGCTGAAAGCCGAGCAGAGCCTGCTCACCTACGGGGTGCTGGCCTGTCTCAAGGGCCTCAAGGAGCAGGGCTGCAACGGCCCCGTCACCGAGGCCATCGGCAAGATCGAAAAGCACCTGAATCAGCAGGCGCATAAATAGGCAATAAGGCAATAAGGCATTAGAAATGTAACGGCGGTGTCATTGCGAGACCAGTCCGCAGACTGGTCGTGGCAATCCGTTCTTTTTCACCTGGCCGCCGGGAGTACGGATTGCCACACCAGTGACGTCGGTCACTGGTTCGCAATGACACTCGGGGAGATGAAACGCATGATCCGGCCAACGGGCGACCACAAGGGTCGGAACTACGGCATGAACGAAAGGAGATACCACCATGGAAACCACCTTTGGCTTTGCCGGCGTGGCCGGCATCACGATGATCTGCTATCTGGCGGGACTGGCCCTGCGCCTCTCGCCGCTGGAGAACAAATGGATCCCCCTGGGCTGCGGCGTCCTGGGCGGCGCGCTGGGCCTGGCGGGCCTGCACTTCATGGCCGATTTTCCCGCCGCCAACCTCATCGACGCCCTGGCCGTGGGCATCGCCTCGGGCCTGGCCGCCACGGGCATGGACCAGCTGGGCAAGCAGCTGGGGGAATAGGCATTAGGCAATGAGGCATCAGGCATTAGGCCGTAGGGGCGGCTATTAGCCGCCCGCAGACACGGGAACCATCCCGGTCCCGTGTCATTGCGAGACCAGTCCGCAGACTGGTCGTGGCAATCCGTACTCCCCCTGGCCGCGTAAAAGAGAAACGGATTGCCACGTCGGGCTTCGCCCTCCTCGCAATGACACAAACCGGGTTTGGGTGCGCGTCCCCTAATGTCTTATTGCCTAATGCCTCCCTCCTGTGGTACAATAGCCCCAAACACCTCAAAAAGGCAGGTACTGCTCTATGCTGTTTTTCTGGCTTTTTCTGCTGGCAGGCGCGGCGGCGGCAGCGGGGATTTCCCTCGCGGGCGGCGGCGTGGGCCTTGCGATCCTGGGCTTCGTGCTGGGCTTTGGCCTCGCCCTGCTGCTGACGCTCATCGTGGTGCGCCTTCTCACGCGCAAAACGGACCTCTCGCAGCCCGACGCGGTGCAAAACCCCATCGCCCGCCGCGCCTGCGCCATCACCGGGGAGATCCTCTGCAAGCTCGGCGGCGTCCGGGCCGATCTCCGGGG
>CACYOR010000092.1:0-8656 GCA_902775985.1 Oscillospiraceae bacterium | reverse complement strand
ATCTCCAAGCCCTCCAACATGCGCATCCCCCTGGCCGGGGCCATCGCCCAGACCGCGGGCTTTCTGGGCATCGACCGGGAGAACGACCGCAATGCCCTGCGCACCATCCTCACCGCCGCGGACTATCTCAAGCGGGATCTCTGCTCCATCGGCGTCTATCCCGAGGGCACCCGCAGCCACACGAAGGCGATGCTGCCCTTCCACAAGGGGAGCTTCAAGATCGCCCAGCGGGGCGGCGTCCCCCTGGTGATCGCCGGGATCAGCGGCTCGGAAAAGCTCAAGCAGGGCTATTTTCTCCACCCTCACACCGTGACGTTGGAGATCCTGGAGGTCATCCCCGCCGCCGAGGTGAAGGCCGCCTCCACCGCGGAGCTTTCCGAGCGGAGCCGGGCGAGCATCCAGGCCTTCCTGGACCGGGAGGAGGCGCGGGCATGAGAAAAGTCGCACTGGTGACGGGCTCCTCCCGGGGCATCGGCGCCGCCATCGCTTCCCAGCTCAGCCGCGCGGGCTGGGCCGTCTGTATCAATTACCTGGAGCGCCGGGACAAGGCCGAGGCCCTGGCCGAAACGCTCCGCTCGGAGGGCGGGGACGTGATGATCCGCCAGGCGGACGTGGCCGACCGGAAGGCGGTGGAGGCCATGGTGGCGGACATCGAGCGGGAACTCGGCCCCGTGACGCTGCTGGTCAACAACGCCGGCATCGCCCGGCAGCAGCAGTTTCAGGACATTTCCGAGGACTTCTGGCACCGGCTTTTCGCCGTGAACGTGGACGGCTGCTTCCACTGTACCCAGGCCGTGCTGGGCCCCATGCTCCACGCCCACGCGGGCTGCATCGTGAACATCTCCTCCATCTGGGGCAGCCACGGCGCCTCCTGCGAGGCGGCCTATTCCGCCACCAAGCACGCCATCATCGGCCTGACCCGTTCCCTGGCGGCGGAGCTGGCCCCCACGGGCATCCGGGTCAACTGCGTGGCCCCCGGGGTCATCGACACCGATATGGTGCAGGTCCTGGGGCGGGAGACGCTGGAGATGCTGGCCGGGGAGATCCCCCTGGGCCGCCTGGGCAAGCCCGAGGAGATCGCCAAAACCGTCCTCCACCTGGCCACGGCCGAGTACATCACCGGCCAGGTCATCACCGTGGACGGCGGATTTGTGGGATAGCAAGGCAACAGGCATGAGAAACCGGAGACGGAAAACCGTCTCCGCTCTTTGATCCCCTTGCCCCACAGCGCCCCGGCCGCTTCAAACCCGGGAGCTTCTCCGCTGCGCAGGGCCGGGCGGAAAGACGGAAAAAATTAAAAAACGGCGTTTACGCTTCCGAATCTTTGTGATAGACTGTCAGCAGTTCCATCCCAGCCGGTTGCAAACGTCGCAAACAAGCTTGGATTCTTGCCCCGGAGGGCATTGAAAATCCGTTTTTGAGGCAGCTTTGCTGACTCAAAAACACCCTGAGGCGAGCCAGGCGAGCCCTCATGCCGACGTCAGAAGAAGCTCACGCCGCTCCGTTTCCGCCAAGCATGGCGAAAACTATGCTCTGTTCCCTCCTTCTTCCTTTACAAAATCAAAGCAGATGCTTTGATTTTGAGAGGAGGAGCAGCGGACTGAACGAGCTTTCGTGTTGCTACACGGAAGCGAGCGATAGGGAGCTTGCGACGACGTATGCATGAGTCCTCAATTGCGAAACGAGTTTCGCAATTGACTAACAGTTCCATCCCAAAAGGAGACAGACGATATGAACTATGTTTTTGGGGCGCTGGTCGGGCTGCTCTGGGGCGCGCTGGCCGCCTTTGTCAATTTGAAGATCAACCAGGCCGCACTGAAAAAGAGCAGCAACGCCGCCATGCTCGGCGCCAACACGGCCCGCACGGCGGTGGATCTGATCGCCCTGGGCACGGTGTTCCTGCTGCGGAAGGTCCTGCCCTTCAGCTTTGAGGCGACGATCATCGCCACGGCGGTGTCCCTCTCTCTGCTCACGGTGGTGCTGGCCTACTGGGTCACAAGACCGGAAAAATAATATCTGGGCGGACAGGCGGCGGCTGCGCCGCCTGCTGTTTTATCGGAGATACCATGGATATCAATGCCCTGCGTCTGGAACTGGCGGAGCGCTATCCCCAGTGGCGGGAGACGATCCGCGTGCTGGAGCTGCGCGAGAGTACGGAGGCAAAACCCGTCGACAACGACGGACAACGAATCTACTATAACGGCTGCCTCCTGCGGGAGCTGCCGGAGGAGAGCCAGCGCTTCTACCTGGCCCAGCAGCTTCTGCACATCCAGCTGGCCCACGCCGCCCGCGGCGAGGGCAAGGAGCCGGAGACCTGGAAGCGGGCATCGGACGCGGTGGTCAACGCCATGCTGCTGGAGGACGGCTTCTCCCTGCCCGAGGGCCTGACGCTGCCGCCGGAGGCCATCGGCCGCAGCGCGGAGGAACTCTACAGCCTGCTGCTGGGAAACGAGGAGAAAAAGCCCGAGGAGGAAGAGGAGTCGGTCCGAAAGGTCCGCCGCCCCAAGGTCTCCCGACAGGGCAAGATCGCCGACGGGGAGCAGGGGGCCAGGGAGCGGGAGATCGAGGACCCGGGCCTGGCGGAGGCCGTGGCCGGCCTGGCCGAGCTGCTGGAGCCCAGCCTCCAGCTGGACTACGACTGGTTCCCGGGGGACACGATCCGGGACGGCATGCTGCGGGAGAAGTTCCGCTCCTATCCGGTGCCCCACGCGGAGATCCTGCTGGACACCAGCGCCTCCGTGGACGCCAATCTCCTGCGCTCCTTTGTGCGCGGGGTAAAGGGCCTGCTGCAAAACGACGCCGTGGTGCGCGTCGGCTGCTTCGACACGGAGTTTTACGGCTTTCAGGAGATCCGCAGCGAGCAGGACATCGAGCATCTGGAGCTGCGCGGCAGCGGCGGCACCAGCTTTGAGGCGGCGGTGAACGCCTTCACCGGCGACGCCGAGACCCGCATCATCTTCACCGACGGCTATGCCGAGATGCCCGAGCAGCGCTGCGACGCCATCTGGCTCATCTACAGCGATATGCCCGTCCACCCCAAGGGCGGGCGCGTGATCTATGTGAAACAACCCGAGGAGAAAGAGAAGAATGAGATCGATTTTCTTATCACGTGAGCAGGTCTTCGACCGGCCTCTGCCCCTGTTTCAGACGGTGGGCGCCATGGCGGCGGCCACGGATCTGGTGCTGCTGACCACGGTGGACGACGGCTTTACCGTGGACAGCGGCAGCGTGAACTGGTATTTGAGCGGCGGCGACTGCGCCGACCGCTTCGGACGCCTCAACGACTGTGCCCAGGCGGCGCTGCGCCCGGCACTCCTGCTGGAGCCGGGGGAGGAGAAGGAGCTGAAAAACATCCGCCGCAGCGGCGATCTGGCCACGGCGGAGTTTGGGACCTGGCCCACGGCGATCCTGGACGCGGCGCTGCGGGACATGGCAGAGAAACAGTACGCCGAGGGAAGTCTCACCGAGACGGGCCGGGTGCTGCGCCTGAACGGAGAGGACTGCCCGGTTTACCGTCTGGGCGGTCGACAGATCCTTCGCCTGACGGCCCCCCAGGGCGGGGCCACCGGCTACGTCCAGCTCTCGGACGGGACGGTGCTCAGCGAGGGGGAGAGCGTGTTTCTGGAGCTGCGCCCGGTGCGCTGGTACTACGATCCGGTAAACCGCCTGCTGCTCAGCGGCACGGCCCTGCTGGGCGGCCTGAGCCGGGAGGAGGCCGCGGCCTGGCTGGACGAGCACTTCCTGGAGGAGCTGCGCTGGACGGAGCCGGAGACGCTGCCGGAGAACGCGGCCTTCCGCGTGGAGGAGCACGACGAGCTGAGTCTGATCGCCGCCTACGTCAAGGCGGATATCCCGGTCTTTCTCCACGGCCTCTCCGGCGACGGCAAGAGCGACCGCGTCAAGGAGCTGGACCCCCAGGTCCTGGACATCGAGCTGGTGAACGAGACGCCCGAGACCATCAACGGCCGGGCCATCTATAACGAGAGCCGGGACGAGATCATCGACGTCAAGCCCGTGTGGCTGGTGAAGCTGGAGCGCCTGTGCGAGGACGGCGAGCTGCACATCCTCTTTTTCGATGAGCTGACCAACGCCACCAAGCAGACCCAGTCCGTCATCTTCAAGATCGTGCTGGAGCGGGTGGTGAACAACCGCTGGCCCCTGCCGCCCAACGCCCGCATCGTCGCCGCCGGCAACGACCGGAGCGAGTCCAGCGCGGCCCACGACCTGGCCGAGCCGCTCTTCGGCCGCTTTGCCCATATCTACATCCGCACCACCGTGGAGAACTGGATGCCCTGGGCGGTGAACAAGGGCCTCAACCCCTATGTGCTGGAATTTCTGGCCAACAACGACCTCTACCTCCGCACGGCCTACACCGGCACGGAGGGACACGCCGATCCCCGCCGCTGGGAGATGGTCTCCCGCGTGCTGGACTCCTCCGGCAACGATTTCTCCCTGCTGGGTCCCATCGTGGGCAAGGACACGGCCGAGGCCTTTCTCCGCTTCTTCCGCGCCCAGGAGCAGCTGGAGGGCCTGGGCCGCTATACCGATGAGGAGATCGCCCGCTTCTCGGTGGCCCGGCGCTATCAGCTGGCCCAGCAGTGCCTGTATCTGGCCCAGCGGAAGCCCGGCGAGGCCGAGGAGCTGGTGGGCCGCCTCGGGCCGGAATACCTGGCCTGGTTCCATTACATCCTCGGCCGGAAGCACAAGTAAACGGGAAAGACACGCTTTCCGCCCCATTGGGGACGGAACGTTACCAGGAAAGGAGAACGCCATGAGGCAATCCAAAACCCGCCGCCTGACCACGACCGCCATGCTGCTCGCCCTCGGACTGGTGCTGCCCTTTTTGACCGGGCAGATCCCCCAGATCGGCCGCATGCTCTGCCCGATGCACATCCCGGTCTTCCTCTGCGGGCTGATCTGCGGCTGGCCCTACGGGATCGCCCTGGGCTTTGTGCTGCCCCTGCTGCGCGGGGCGCTCTTCGGCATGCCGGCGCTCTTTCCCAACGGCATCGCCATGGCCTTTGAGCTGGCCGCCTACGGTCTGGTCTCGGGCCTGGTGTATTTCCGCAAGGGCTACTTCTGCCTGCGCTCCTGCTATGTGGCGCTCATCACCGCCATGATCGCCGGGCGCGTGGTCTGGGGCCTGGCCCGCTGCGCGCTGCTGGGCTTCGGCGCGCCCTTCACCTTTAAGATGTTCGTGGCCGGCGCGCTGCTGGACGCGATCCCGGGCATCATCCTCCATCTGCTGCTGATCCCGGCGGTGATGCTGGCCCTGGGCAAAACCGGGCTGGTGCCCTTCCGGACAAAGACCAGCGAGGAATAAAAAGAATAAAAAAAGAGATCCGCCCGGAACCGAAAGGTTCCGGGCGGATTGCTTATGGGGTATTCTGTTTTACTGCCGCTTCACCCGGCGGGTCTGCTCGCTGGGAGCTTCGCCGGATTTGTCGCGGGCGGCCCGCAGCTTCTTGCTGCGCAGGCGCAGGGTGATCAGCACGGCGGCCACGGCCAGCGCGGAGATCAGCAGCAGGACGATCCAGAGGGTGATGTTGTTCTGGTCGCCGGTCTTGGGGCTGTTGTTGCCGCTGGCGATGATGGTCAGGGTGCCGTCCACGCGGGTGATGTCGTAGTTGGCGGTGACCTCGTTGTTGTTGGCGTCGACGATGTGGACCTCGGTGACCTTCTTGGAGTAGGTGCCGACCTCCACGGGGCCGTTCTTGATCAGGTTGCCCTTGGCGTCATAGACGGAGAACTTCACGCCGTCGCCCGAGCGGAACTTGTGGCCGCTGACAAGGCCGGTGGCCTTCACGTTGCTGTTGCGCAGCACGGTGCCGTCATAGGCCTTGGAGGCGGATTCGGCGGTCAGGGTCAGCTTGAAGGGATTGACGGTCAGCTTGCCCATGTTGCCGATGGTCACGCTGTACTTGCTGGCGTTGGCGCCGCCGCTGTACTCGGCCTTGATGTTGTAGCTGCCGGCGTTGATGATGCTGCCGACGGTGCGGCCGCTGGCGTCCAGCGCGGTGAGCTTGATGTTGAGACTGTCGCCGGGATCCAGGCCCTCCACGGTGTAGGCGCTCTGGTCAAGCTGGTGTGCCTGACCGTCATAGGTCCAGGACTGATCCTTGACCGTGACGACCACGGCGCGGGTGCCCGTGATGGACAGGGTGCCGACCTTGACGGAGTTGTTCTTGAAATCGTTGGAGACCAGGCTGCCGTTGGCGTCATAGACCGCGATCTTGTAGGTCTTGCTCTCACTGTTGGCCACGCGGATGGAATCCAGGTAGATGTCGTAGCTGCCGATGTTCACGGCCTGGTTGACCCACTGGCCGTTCTGCACCAGATGGAAGCTGGCGTCGATGCCCTGGTTGTTGGCACCGTAGCTGGCCAGGTTGTAAGCGGCACCGTCATAGGTCTTGCTGACGTTCCGGCCGGTGATGGTCAGGGGAATGGGCGTGGTCGCGGGGGCGGCCTCCTCCACGGTGAAGAGGGCGGTGGCGGCGCCGTCGATGAAGTTGATGACGATGGTGTGGCTGCCGACGGCCAGGGTGTTCAGATAGGCGCTCGCCAGGGTGACGACGGTGCTGCCGGAGGTCACGGAGTAGTTGGCCGCGCTGATCTGGTTGCCGTCGATCTGCACGAGGAAGCTGAACTTGCTGATGTCGGCGTTGACCTTGAGGGTCATGCCGTCAGCCGAACCGCGGATATAGCGGGTGCTGGTGCCCTCCAGGAAACCGTAGGAGATGGGGGAGGGACTGGGGGTGGGAGAAGGCGTCACCGCCGGGGCTTCGATGCTGAAGCTGCCCTTGGCAAAGCCGTCGTTGAAGTTGAAGCTGATCTCATGCTTGCCGACGCTCAGGCTCTCCAGATAGCTGGCGCTGACGGTGACGGTGGTGCGGTCGGCCGTGGTGGAGAAAGCGGCGCCGGGGATCTTGTTGTTGTCCACGAACACCTCATAGCTGAATTTCACAGCGTCGGCGTCGATCTTGAAGCTGATGCCGGCGGGGCTGGCCTTGACCCAGGGGCTGGTGTTCACGGCGATGATCTTATATTCGATGGGATCGGCCTTGGCCACCGTGAAGGCGGCGTTGGCAAAGCCGTCGCTGAAGTTCAGCTTCAGGCTGTGGTTGCCGATGCTGAGAGTCTCCAGATAGGCGGAGGTCAGGGAGAGGGTGCTGCCGGTGGAACCATAGCCATTGGCAATGGGGGTGCCGTCCACCGCAACGGAGGTGAGCTTATTCATATCCGCGTTGCCGGTGAAGTCCAGGCCGATGCCGGTGCCCTTCTTCCAGGGGCTGGCGCTCACGGTGAGGGTGTATTCAATGGGGTTGGGATCGTTGATCTCGATGGAAGTCTCGGCCTCGCCGTCGCTGAACTTGGCAATGACTTTGTGGGTGGCGGAGCTCAGGTTCTGGAGAAGGGAGGCGGGAAGCACCACCGCGTCGCCGTCCAGCGTGTAGTCGGCGGCGCTGCCGTCGATCTCGACGCTGCTGAGCTTGCCCATGTCGGCATCAATGGCGATGCGGACAGTCGCGTCGCTGTTCTTGGTCCAGGGAGAGCCGGAGACGGACTTGATCCCGTAGTGGTAATAGACAGGGTCGGTGACGGTGAAGCTTCCGCTGGCCGAACCGTTGGCAAAGACGACCTTGACGTTGTGGTCCTGGGAGGCGAGCTGCTGCAGATACGCGCTGCTCAGAACGATATCCGCGCCGATGCTGTAGTTCTCGGAGGAGACCGCGGCATTGTCCACCTCAACGGTCAGAAGCTGGCTCATATCCGCGCCGGGGACCTTCAGGGTGATGCCCTCGCTGGTGTTCTTGGCCCAGGGAGAGCCGGAGACCGTCAGACTGTAGTCGATCACGGGCTGCTCAATGCTGAGGCTGCCGGGGGCGTTGGCATGACCGTCGGAGAAGACAAAGTCGATGCTGTGGGCGCCGACACCCAGAGCGTTCAGAGCGGCGGGCGTCAGGGTGACGATGGTGCCGGAGGCGCTGAAGCTGTCGGCGGCGAGGGCGCTGCCGTCGGCGGTGACGCCGGTCAGAGAATTGAGCTCCTTATCGAACTGGAAGCGGAAGCCCTCGCTGCTGCCGATCATCCAGGGGCTCTGGTCGGCCCCGACGATCGTGTAGACCACAGGCTCGGGCGGGGCGGGCTCCTCCACGACAAAGCTGGCGTCGCCATAGCCGTCGGAGAAATCGAAGTGGACGCTGTGCTCAGCGGCGGACAGGGTATTCAGATACTCAGGTGCCACCACAAAGGCGTTGTCCAGGGAGCTGTCCACATAGTAGTTGGCGGGATCCAGGGGGCTGCCATCGATGCTCAGGGCGGTGAACTGGCCGATCTCCCGGTCCAGGTTGAGGCGGAGACCCTCCGTGCTGTTGCGTACCCAGGGGCTGCCGGTCACGCTGACCGTGTAGACCACGGGCTCAACAGGGGCGGGCTCCTGCACCGCAAAGCTGCCATCGGCGTAGCCGTCGGTGAAATCGAAGTGGACGCCGTACTCGCCGGCGGCGAGATTGCTCAGATAGGCGGCGCTCAGAACGACGGCGCCGTTTTCAAGGCTGTAGTTGGCGGCGTCGACCAGGGTATCGCCGACGCTCAGAGCGGTGAACTCATAGATGTCGTCGCCAAAGCCGAAGCTGACGCCCTCGGCGCTGCCGCG
>CACYOR010000091.1 GCA_902775985.1 Oscillospiraceae bacterium | reverse complement strand
GAGGATCTTGACCCGGGTGGAGTCGGCGAAAATCTTGAACAGGTCGCTCAGATCGCTGAGCAGCTCGTCGGTGGGCAGCTCCGTCCGGACCCGGAGCAGAAGCTCTTCATGACTGTGCGGCATCATTTGCACCTACATTCATATGAATTATTGTTCATATGATACACCGTTCATGTGTTCCTGTCAAGAGGAAAAGGAAAGATAATAAAAACCCGCTCCAAAAGGGCGGGGACAGAGCCTGCGCAAGAGGCTTGCTTTTCTTCGGGCTTTCCACTATAATGTTTTTAAATTGAATGGGAGGAGTTGAAACGATGGATCGTATTTCCTGCTGAATCCTGGGCATAACGGCTGTTTGCAGACAGCGGCGGGTGGAAGCCCGTCTGTTTTGTTGTGCCTGAACGCAGGAAAGCGCACTCCCGTTTCGACTGTTTCACAGGCATGACTGCGCCCTCTGGGGCCTTCGTGTTGATTGGTTGCGGGGATGGACTCTCCTGCAGCCAATTTTTGCGTTTAAGGGGGCACAGTATATGTCATTGATCCAAGTCCGCGACCTGAGTTTTGCCTATGAGGGCAGCAGCGATAAGGTCTTCGAGGCCATCAGCTTCCAGATCGACAGCGACTGGAAGCTGGGGCTAACCGGCCGCAACGGCCGGGGCAAAACCACCCTGCTCAAACTTCTGCGGGGCGACTATCCCTATGAGGGGAGCATCCGCGCCTCTGTGGCGTTTCAGTATTTCCCGGATCCGGTACTTCATCCCGACTGGCTCTGCCAGAAGGTGCTGGAGGAGATTGACCCGACGCTTCCCCGCTGGAAGCTCTTGCGGGAGATGGCCGCGCTGGAGCTGGGGGAGGAACTGCTCTACCGTCCGTTTGCCACGCTCTCCGGCGGCGAGCAGACCAAGCTGCTCCTGGCGCTTCTCTTTCTGCGGGAGGACAGTTTCCCGCTGATCGACGAACCTACTAACCACCTTGACCGCCACGGACGGGACATGCTGAGCGCCTATCTGAAAAAGAAACGGGGCTTCATCCTGGTCTCCCATGACCGGGCGTTTCTGGACGGCTGCGTGGATCATATCCTGTCCATCAATCGCGCGGATATTGAAGTGCAGAGGGGGACTTTTTCCTCCTGGTGGGAGAACCGGCAACGGCAGGACAGCTTTGAGCAGGCCGAGAACGAAAAACTGAAAAAGGAGATCGGCCGACTGAAGGAAGCGGCCCGGGAAAAGGCGGCCTGGTCCGACCGGGTGGAACGCAGCAAGATCGGCCAGGGCACCTTCGACCGGGGCTATGTGGGCCACCAGTCTGCCCGGATGATGGCCCGTTCCAAAGCGATCGAGAAGCGGCGGGAAGCCGCGGCGGAGGAGAAAAGCCGACTGCTGAAAAACGTGGAGAGCGCGGCAGAGCTGAAGCTCGCGCCGCTCCTCTTGCCCGGAAAGCGGATCCTGGAAGTGCGGGATCTCCGGATCGACTACGGCGCGGGACCGGTCTGCGGTCCACTGCGCTTCGAACTTCTCTCCGGCGAGTGCCTGGCGCTGCTGGGCGGCAATGGCACGGGGAAATCCAGCGTACTGAAGCTGATCTGCGGCGAGGCGATCCCCCACAGCGGGTATGTGGAGCGCCTGGGTGGCCTGCGTCTCTCCTATGTGCCGCAGGACAGCTCCTTTCTGCGCGGCGCCCTGCGGGACTATGCGGCGGAGTGCGGCATTGAGGAGAGCCTCTTTTTCGCCATCCTCCGCAAACTGGGCTTCGAGCGGGTTCAGTTTGAAAAGGACCTGCGGGAACTCAGCGCCGGGCAGCGGAAAAAGGTCCTGATCGCTCGCAGCCTCTGCCAGCAGGCCCATCTCTATGTCTGGGACGAGCCGATGAACTACATCGATGTGATCTCCCGCATGCAGATCGAACAGTTGCTGCGGCGCTTCCGGCCGACGCTGCTGCTGGTGGAACACGACCGTGCTTTCTGCGAGGCAGTGGCCGACCGTCAGATCGACTTGTCAAGCGGGGAAAAGCTGGTATAATAAAGAAAAGGGAGGGACACAGCATGGGTCTGTTTTCCAGAAAAAAAGCGGCGCCGGCGCTGCCGGAGTTCCCGCCGGAGGACTATGAGCCGGTGCTCCGCTGCAGCATCTGCACCGGGGAGCAGGTGGCCTGCATGCGCGAAAAGAGCAGCGGGCGTCTGCGGGAAGTGATGCTGATCCGATCCGAGGAGGATCTGGAGAGCTTCTGCCGCGGCTATCACATCGAAAAAGAGCAAATCCGAAAGGTCTATTGATACTATTTTTCAATAAAAAGTCGACACTTTTTATTGAAAAGATGCCGCCTGCGGCGGCATACAGTTGCTGGCGCAACTGACGTCTCATACGGTTTTCAACGCGCCATAAGGCGCTATAAAAAGTAGACGTTGTCTACTTTTTAATGAAAACCAGTATGATGTATAATCACCCGGGCTTGGGAATATCCTAAACCCGGGTGATTGATTTGAAAAAAGGAAACTGGAAAGATACGCTCGTCAGCATTCTGATCGCCGAGGCGGCGGGCGGGCTCTCCGCGCTGCTGACGCGGCGGGGGATGGAGCTCTACCGGGACAGCGTGCTCAAGCCGCCGCTCTCTCCGCCGGCCGTGGTCTTCCCCATCGTCTGGACGGTGCTTTACGCCCTGATGGGCGTCAGCGCGGCGCGGATCTGGCGGCAGCCGCCCTCCGAGGCGCGGAGCAGCGCCCTCTGGCTCTACGGCGCGCAGCTGCTGGTCAATGTGCTCTGGAGCGTGCTGTTCTTCAATCTCGAGACCTACGGCTTCGCCTTCGTCTGGCTGGTGCTGCTCTGGGCGCTGATCGTCGCCATGACGCTGCGCTTCCGGGAGCTGGACAGAACGGCCGCAAACCTGCAGATCCCCTATCTGATCTGGGTGCTCTTTGCCGGCTATCTCAACTACGGCGTGTGGATGCTGAACAAATGAATACCGGTAAACAGAGCCGGCTTCTTCAAAACGAGAAGCCGGCCCGCTGTTATGCCGTCAGGACCTTGCCCAGCACCCGCAGGGGCAGGGCGTCGGAGATGAAGATATCCTCATAATGGGGGTTGAGGGAGTGGAGCGCGACCCGCCCCTCCCGGGCCACCAGCTGCTTGAGATAGGCGTTGCCGTCGTACAGGAAGATGCCGATCTCCCCGGTCATGAGGCTGCGCTGCTGCCGCACCCAGATGATCTGCCCGTTGTGGAAGCGGGGCTCCATACTGTCCCCGGCCACGCGGACCCCGAAGTTGGAGCCGTCGGGCACCTCCTGCCCGACCTCCACCATCTCGTAGTCCTCGCCGTCCAGGAACTGCCCCGTGCCGGCGGAGACCGCCAGCGAATACAGCGGCAGACTGCGCTTGGGCAGCGTGCGCAGTTCATGCAGGCGGGGCTGCACGGCGTAGCGCCCGCTCTCGCGAAGGAGCTGAATATAGTCCAGCGCGTGCCGGCGGCCCTCCGGATTCAGGCCCCGGAGCAGACCGGCCTGCCCCTCGCTGAATTCCCCTCGGATATCCTCGATCTCCAGCACGTCGCAGAGGGTCAGAAACTGCCGGGCGCTGGGCAGCGTCATGTCCTTTTCCCATTTGCTGACGGCCTGGTTGCTGACCTCGCAGCCCAGCGCCGTGAGCCGTTCCGCCAGTTCCGCCTGGTTCAGCCCCTTCTGCTTGCGGCATTGGGCCAGAATTTCACCAAATCGCATCGTGAAGCCCTCCTGAAAATCTCTTGTTGAGAAAATTATAAAACTGGAATTCTCCCAATGCAAGAGTTTTTATGCAAAAAGTTCGGTTTGCCTAAAAATTTAACAGGTTTTGATTCTTGACCTTGTTATGTAATCCTTTTTTTGATATAGTATAACTACCAAAATAGGTCTGGAAAGGAAGCTGAGTACTTCTATGAAACATACGACTTCTGCCGGAAAGCGCTCGCTGATCGGCGCTCTTGCCCTGAGCCTGATGCTGGGCTTCGGCGTCTGCCGTCCCGCTGCCACGGCCTCTGCCGAAGACAGTCTGCTGGCGGAACATAAGGATGAGATCGTGGATACGATTATGCAGGCCCGCGAGAATCTGCGCAACACTTTAGACGATATCCGTGCCATCCGCGATGAAGTCAAGGCGCGCGAGGCGGCCGAAGAGGCGGAGAAATCCACCCAGGCTCCTGCCCAGACTCCGGCGGAGGCAGCACCCGCGCCTGCGTCCGGCGAGACCGCACCGACAGCCCCGGCTGAAACTTCGGAGACGAGCGATCCTTCCACGGGCGACTCCCTGCGGGATACGATCCGCAGCACAGTTCAGACCCGCACGGCACAACTGGACTTTGAGCAGACGAAAGAAACACCGGCGGAGCAGAGTGAACAGACAGAAACACCGACGACGTCTGACTCCAACAACGATCAGTCACAGCAGAAGACCACGACCCGCAGTTCCGGCGACTCCCTGATCTCGATTGACATCTCCGATATTACTGCCACGCTGAAGGATAACCCCATTGAGCACAATGTGCCCGTCAACGTGTTCAGCAACAACAAGCACTTCAGCGACAATACCATCGTGCATCAGCGCGTGTATGAGAGCCAGCGCTACTATCCGTCGTATGGGCCCAGCGATTACACCTACAGCACGGCCCCCAAGACCGGCGACGCCAACAACATCGGCCTCTGGGTCGCGGTGGTCGGCGTGAGCGCGGCTGCCCTGGCTGCCACCCTCGTCATCCTGAAAAAGCGCAAAGGCTGATCGCTTATCAAAGGCATAAACAGTACCGCCTCTGTCTTAACGGCAGAGGCGGTACTGTTTATATCGGATACGCGAAGGCGGGAAATCAATAACTCACGGTAAAGGACAGGGTGACCGGCTCCAGGCCCTCGGCCGTGATACTCAGGCTGCCGCGCCCGGCCCGGCCCGTTGTGCGGACATAACAGCCGCAGAGGCCGCCCTCGGCGCTGACGGTCTGGGGGCCGACCAGCGCGACAGCGCCCCGGGTCTTGAACTGTACGGGGAGCTGGGCATAGGGGGCCGGGTTGCCGTTCTCGTCCAGAAGACGAACACGGACGGCGGCCATGTCGTAGGTGTCGCCCTCGTGCAGGGCTGTCTGACTCGCGAGAACATCCAGGTGCAGCGCCGTGCCCGGGCAGTTGACGCGGCTCACCACGGTCTGGCCGTTTTTCTTGCCGTCGAAACGCCAGCGGGTGGCCTCGCCGCCCCAGTTGCCCACGTATTTGCCGTAGAGCTCCATGCCCGCGGCATAGCTCAGACCGTAGCGGGCCATCACCCAGAGCATCCGGAGCTTTTCGTTCAGCGGCAGGGCGGCCAGGCCGTACTTGCCCGCGGCCTGCAGCGCGGCCTTGACGGCCGCGGCTTTCTTCTTGTCAAAGCCCTCCTGCGTTTCCAGCAGGCAGCCGATGGTGTCGTCGATGAGCATCGGGCCGTGCGTAAGACCGTCCCAGCCCTTTGCCCGGAAGCGGGCCACGAAGGCATCGTTTTTATACAGCTCCAGTTCGTCCGCGTTGGTGAAGGCGTAGATGGGGCCCAGGTTGCCGCCGGGGTAGTCCCCGATGTCCATGGGCGAGCCCAGCTCCAGCACCGGCGTCTCCCCCTGGGAGGCGTAGAGCGCCGCGGCCAGCTTGGGGTTGCGGAAGGCGTCCAGTACACCGTGGTAGCAGACCTTGTCGCCGGAGCCGAAATCCTTGTGGGTGGGATAGTCGAACATGCACCAGCCGAAGCAGCCGGCGTGCTCCCCGTCGGCCAGGGCGGCGTTCAGCACGCGGGCGTGGCGCAGGGCGTGCTCCTGCCGCTTGGCCCAGGTGTCATAGGTCTTGGTGGGGAACATGTGGCCGCTGTGCTCGGAGATGAGCAGGGCCTTGCCCATGTCCGGCGTCACCTCGCTCTTGGGGCGGCAGCCGGGATTCAGGCCGGTGTGGGAGAAGTCGTTATAGGCATAGACGTCCTCCAGCAGACTGCTCTTTTGGATAAAGCGCACGCCCGAGGTGGGACGGCTGGGATCCAGCGCATGGGCCAGATCGTTGGTGCGGCGGTAGAAAATGTTGTTGTCCTGGCTCTCGTTGATGCGTACGCCCCAGAGCACGATACTGGGGTGATTGCGGTACTGGAGGATCATCTCCCGCACGTTCTCCACCGCCTGATCCTGCCAGGCCTTGTCGCCGATGTGCTGCCAGCCGGGAATCTCGGTGAAGACCAGCAGGCCCAGCTCGTCGCAGGCGTCGATAAAATGCTGACTTTGAGGATAATGGGAGGTGCGCACGGCGTTGCAGGCCAGCTCCTCCTTCAGGATACGCGCATCCTCAAACTGCAGGTGCGCGGGGGCGGCGTAGCCGATGTAGGGATAGCACTGGTGCCGGTTCAGGCCCCGCAGGAAGCTCTTCTTCCCGTTGAGGTAGAAGCCGTCGGCCTTAAATTCGATGGTGCGGAAGCCCACGCGGTTCTCCACCCGGTCGAGAAGGCGGCCCTGTCCGTCCAGCAGCTCCGCCCGGCAGGTGTAGAGCTTGGGCTGTTCCGGGCTCCAGCTCTCGGCCCGGGGGACGCGGACGGTGAAGCTGTCCCGGCCCAGCTCACTGGCGAGGATCTGATCGCCGTCCAGAATGCTCAGCCGCGTCCAGGCGTAGTCGCCCTCGATCGAGAGCTTGGCCTCCAGCCGGTCATAGCTGGGCGTCACCGTGTAGAGATCGGCGATATAGCTCCTCTCACGGACGTCCAGCCAGACCTCCCGGTACAATCCGCCGTAGGTCAGATAGTCGATCACAAAGCCGAAGGGCGGGACGGTGGGGTTCTCCGTGCTGTCGAGACGGACGGCCAGCTCGTTCTCCGCGCCGTAGCGCACGAGATCGCTGATCTCCACCCGGAAGGCGGTGTAGCCGCAGCGGTGCTGGGCGCATTTGACACCGTTACAATACACCGTGGCGATGTGGGCGGCACCGTCAAACTGCAGAAAGAGGCACTTGCCCCGATATTCGGCGGGGATGTCCAGCTTCCGCCGGTAGCCGGAGACCATCTCGTAGTCCCGGGGCCCGGCATAATGCAGGGAACACTCCTTTACCGTGTGGGGCAGGCGGACCGGACGGGCTGCCCCCTGAAAGCGCATAAAGTCCTCCGACCAGGTTTCGCTGAACTCCCAGTCGTTGCACAGGCTGATCATGCTTGTGTCCTCCCTTGACGTAATAGAATAATTGTATCATTTCCTCCGATGGGATACAAGCGGTGCTGTTGCAATCTGCCGGAAAGCGGACGAAAAAAAGCCCGCATTTTCGGCCTCTTTGGCGCTTGATATTCTCCTTTTCCTGCGGTACAATAGCACGGCTGTTTAAGGAGTGATAGAATATGACTGAACTGTTGTCGCTGTCCATCGCCATGTTTGCCGGACTCATGATGACCCGCGTGATGAACCGCTGGCATCTGCCGGATGTGACGGCGTATCTGATCGCCGGTCTTCTGATCGGCCCCTGTTTTGTGGGCGCGCTGGGCGTGCCCGGCCTCGGCTTTTCCAGCTATGAGGAGCTGGACGGCCTGGGCCTGATCTCCGATGTGGCCCTGGGCTTCATCGCTTTCTCCATCGGCAACGAATTTCGCCTCTCCCAACTGCGGGAGACCGGCAAGCAGGCCCTGGTGGTCGGCATTCTCCAGGCCGTGGTCACCACCTGCTGCGTGGACCTCGCCCTGGTGATCTTCCATTTCCTGCGGCCGGATGTGCTGTCCCTGCCCGCCGCCATCACCCTCGGCGCCATCGCCGCTGCCACCGCGCCGGCCGCCACGCTGATGGTCGTGCGCCAGTATAAGGCCAAGGGCCCTCTGACCGATCTGCTGCTGCCCATTGTCGCCCTGGACGACGCGGTGGGCCTGGTGCTCTTCGCGGTCTCCTTCGGTATCGCCAAGGCGCTGGGCAGCGGGGTCGTGGACGTCTATACCATCGTGGTCAACCCCATCCTGGAGATCCTGGCCTCCCTGATCCTGGGCTCCATCGCCGGCTGGGGCCTGACGCAGCTGGAAAAGCTCTTCCATTCCAACACCAACCGCCTGGCCATGACCATCGGTTTTGTGTTCCTGACGGTCGCCCTGGCCAAGCTCTCCATCCCCCTGGGGGCGGCGAAGCTGGGCTTTTCCTCCCTGCTGGTGTGCATGATGCTGGGCAGCGTCTTCTGCAATCTCTGCCCCCTGTCCGAGGAGATCATGACCCGCTCGGACAAGTGGACGGCGCCGCTGCTGGTGCTGTTCTTCGTGCTCTCCGGCGCGGAGCTGGAGCTGGGCGTCTTTGCCCATTTCTCCTCCGTCTTGATCGGCGTGGTCTACATTCTGGCCCGCTGCTTCGGCAAATACTTCGGCGCCCGGGAGTCCAGCCGCCTCATGAAGTGCGGCCCCAAGGTGGTGGAGTACCTGGGCATCACCCTTTTCCCCCAGGCCGGTGTGGCCCTGGGCATGTGCGTCACCGCCTCCCAACTGCCCGGCGACGGGACCCTGATCCGCAACATCGTGCTCTTTGCGGTGCTGGTCTATGAGCTGGTGGGCCCGGTGATGACCAAGTGGGCCCTGACCAAGGCCGGGGATATCCAGCCCAAGAGCGAGGAGATCCTGACCCGGCGCCAGCGGAAGCTGGCCGCCGTGGCCGCGAAAAAGTAATCCGCCGAAAGCCGGGGCCTGCGCTCCGGCTTTCCTATTGAATAGAATAGATTGTTCATACTTATACCCTTGACAAACCCTGGCTTTATGAGCCAAAATAATAAATAACCCTGCTTTTCGGAAGGACGTGAAGCCTGC
>CACYOR010000090.1 GCA_902775985.1 Oscillospiraceae bacterium | reverse complement strand
TCTTTCCGGCCTGTGCCAGACCTATTCCCAAGTTCGCACAGGTTGTTGTTTTGCCAACGCCGCCTTTCTGGTTGGCGATGGCGATGATTTGTGTGTTCATGACTTCACCTCATTTCTGATTGTTGCTGTTGTTTCTGGAAATAGAAAAAGCCGCCACTTCAAAATTAACAGTGAAGTGACGGCTCTTTCTATCGCCGGAATACGAGTTCCTGAAATGAAAAAAGCACCCAGCATTTATACTGTGTGCTACATCAAATTCATATTCAATTATTCAAATTAGCTCAAACTATGCCAAACTGCCACAGCCAAAAAACGAGGGGAAGGAGGGCTGAAAAGCACCCCAAAAATCGGCTCTCGGTTAACCACTTTGGGAACCACTTCCCCCTCTTTTTGCCCTCTTTTTAGCTAGTTAACCACTTGCGGACCACTAAAAATTGGATGAAATCGGCTCTCGTTTTGCCAAATTTGGTCAAACCATATCAGCCCGTTTAGATATAGCAAAAGCCCGGAAAACCTTGATTTTCCGGGCTTTTTGAACCATTTTGATATAGTCTGAGCAGTCGATTATCGCTTGCTGAACTGCGGAGCGCGACGAGCTGCTTTGAGACCGTATTTCTTACGCTCTTTCATACGCGGGTCGCGGGTCAGGAAACCGGCGGCCTTCAGGGAAGCGCGATAGCTGTCATCGACCAGCAGCAGGGCGCGGGCGATGCCATGGCGGACGGCGCCGGCCTGGCCGGACACACCGCCGCCGGCGACGGTCGCTTCGATGTCGACCTTGCCGAGGGTGTTGGTGGTGACGAGGGGCTGACGAACGATGAGCTTCAGGGTCTCGAGACCGAAGTAATCGTCAATATCACGGCCGTTGATGGTGATCACGCCGCTGCCGTTGGGGATCAGGTGAACGCGGGCCACAGAGGACTTGCGGCGACCGGTACCGTACATATAGGGCTTCTTGGTCTTGTAAGTTGCCATAGTTCTTTACCTCCTCTTAGCGATCCCAGACTTCGGGCTTCTGGGCCGCGTGGGTATGCTCGGCACCGGCGAAGATGCGCAGGCGCTTGAGCTGCCACTGGGCGATGGTGTTCTTCTGCAGCATGCCGCGGACGGCCAGGCGCATGGCGAGCTCCGGCTTCTTGGCCATCAGGGTCTTGTACTGGGTCTCTTTCAGACCGCCGGGATAACCGGAGTGGGTACGATAGTACTTCTGCTCCAGCTTCTTGCCGGTGAGAACGGCGTCCTTGGCGTTGATGATGATGACATAGTCACCGCAGTCAACATGAGGGGTGTAGGTGGTCTTGAGCTTGCCGCGCAGCAGATCGGCCGCCAGAGCAGCGGTCTTGCCCATGGGCTTGCCGGCTGCATCGATGACGTACCACTTGCGCTCGACAGTCTCTTTGGTGAGCATGGTAGTGGACATAGTCTTGCCTCCAATAGTGTATCGAAATGATAAAACATGTTTCGGCGCACCGTTTTTCGCGGCGCGCTCATTCTTTATACCACAGGGATCTGAGCCTGTCAACAGGAAATTTAATTTAGAAAATCAATTCTCTCAAAAGCTCACGAAAGCTCTCAAAAGCTCGCAAATCCTAAAAACGGATTTTCAAAAATTCTCTTGACGGAAACAGCAGCCCCTTTTTCCGAAAAAAGGAAAGCGGCCGGGAGAAAAAACTCACCGCTCCCCAAAGGGAAGCGGTGAGAAAACATCAGATATAAAGCGAGTTTCTTCTGACGTTAGGCTTCTCCGCGCTCGCGCAGGGCGTCCTTGCGGGAGATGTTCCAGCGGCCCTTCTCGTCGATGCCGGTGAACTTGACCCAGGTCTTGTCGCCGACGTTCAGCACGTCCTCGACCTTCTCGGTGCGCTTGAACTCCAGGTCCTTGATGTGGCACATGGCGTCCTTGCCCGGGGCGATCTCCACGAAAGCGCCCAGGTTGGAGATGACACGCTTGACCTCGCCGTAATACAGCGCGCCCACTTCGGGCTCAAAGACGATGTCCTCAATGGTCTTGCGGGCGGTGCGGCAGGCCTCGATGTCGGAGGAGGCGATGAAGATGGAGCCGTCGTCGTTGATGTCGATCTTGCAGCCGGTGTCGGCGGTGATCTTCTGGATGACCTTGCCGCCGGAGCCGATGACCTCGCGGATCTTGTCGGGGTTGATCTTGATCTGGATCATCTTGGGCGCGGTCTTGGCCAGCTCCTTGCGCGGCTCGGCAATGGCCTTGAGCATGATGGCGTCCAGGATCTGGAAGCGGGCCTCCTTGGTGATGGCGAAAGCTTCCTTCACGATCTCGTGCTTCAGACCGTCGTTCTTCAGGTCCATCTGGATGGCGGTGATGCCCTGCTTGGTGCCGGCCACCTTGAAGTCCATCTCGCCGTGGAAGTCCTCAACACCCTGGATGTCGATAAAGGTGGTGAAGTTGTCGCCGTCCTGGATCAGACCGCAGGAGATGCCGGCGACGGGGGCCTTCAGAGGCACACCGGCGTCCATCAGGGCCAGCGTGGAGCCGCAGATGGAGCCCTGAGAGGTGGAGCCGTTGGAGGAGAGAACCTCGGAGACGACGCGGATGGCGTAGGGGAAGTCCTCCACGTCGGGGATGACGGATTGGAGAGCCTTCTCCACCAGAGCGCCATGGCCGTACTCGCGGCGGCCGGTGCTGCGGGAGGCACGGGCCTCACCGGTGGAGTAGGAGGGCATATTGTAGTGGTGCATGAAGCGCTTCTCTTCCTCTTCCCAGATGGTGTCCAGCTTCTGGGCCTCGGAGAGGGGGGCCAGGGTGGCGATGGAGAGAACCTGGGTCTGGCCGCGGGTGAACAGGCCGGAGCCGTGCACCACGGGGATCACGCCGACTTCGGCGGCCAGAGGACGGATCTCGTTCATGGCGCGACCGTCGACGCGCTTGCCGGCCAGCAGCCACTTCTTGACGACCTTCTTCTGCAGCTTGTACAGGATCTCGTCCATGTACTGCATCATGTCGGGATGCTCCTCGCCGTACTTCTCCTGGACCATGGTGATCCACTCGTTGACGCGGGCTTCGCGGACGTTCTTGTCGTCGGTGTCCATGCAGTGCTCCATGGACTCGAACTCGTTATTGACCAGCAGCTCGAAGAGCTCATCGTCAAAAGCGGCGTGCTCATACTCGAACTTGGGCTTGCCGATCTCCGCGACCATCTTGTCGATCAGGTCAAGAACCGGCTGCAGGTGCTCGTGCGCCTGCACGATGCCCTCGTACATGACGTCGTCGGGAACCTGGTCGGCCTCGGACTCGATCATGACGATCTTCTTGTGGGTAGCGGCGACGGTGGTGGTCATGCGGTTATGCTCGCGCTCGGCCTTGGTGGGGTTGAAGAGATACTTCTCGCCGTCCCAGCCCAGGACGATGCCGGCGATGGGGCCGTTGAAGGGCACGTCGGAGATGGAGACCGCGGCGGAGGCGCCGATCATCGCGGTGATCTCGGGAGAGCAGTCGCGATCCACGGACAGGACCTCGCAGGCGATGACCACGTCGTTGCGCAGGTCGGAGGGGAAGAGGGGACGCATGGGCCGGTCGATCAGGCGGGAGGCCAGAACGGCGGGCAGAGAGGGCTTACCCTCGCGGCGCATGAAGCTGCCGGGGATGCGGCCCACGGCGTAGAGCTTCTCGTTGAAGTCCACGGAGAGGGGGAAGTAGTCGATGCCGTCCTTGGGGCGGGCGGAGGCGGTGCAGGTGACCAGAACGGTGGTCTCGCCGTACTTGACCAGAACGGCGGCGTTGCAGAGCTCGGCCATCTTGCCGACTTCCATCGACAGGGGGCGGCCTTCGTACATCATTTCGTACTTGCGGTAGTTGGGGAACTGCTTGTTGGTGATGATCATACAGGTGTCTCCTTTGTAAAGTGTGTGAGAACCCGACATCTTAGCACTTGAAAAAATCCCAACGCGTCGCTTGAGACTTTTTCAAATACTAATTTGCCGGCTTCCCGATGGGGTGGAACGGCCGGGTTATAAAAAATGCAGGGAGATCTATTCAATTATCTCCCTGCAAAAACCTTCATAACCTTCAGCAGACAGGCCGGGACGTGATGCTTACTTGCGGATGCCCAGCTTGGCGATAATGGCACGATAACGCTCGATGTCCTTCTTGGCCAGATAGTCGAGCAGACGGCGGCGCTTACCGACCATCTTGTACATACCCAGACGGCTGTGGTCGTCGTTGGGGTGCTGCTTCAGATGCTCGGTCAGCTCGCGGATACGCTCGGTCAGGATCGCGATCTGGACTTCGGGAGAACCGGTGTCGTTCTCGTGGGTGGCGTTTTCGCCGATAACTTTGGTCTTCTTTTCCTTGGTGATCATGGGACAAAACTCCTTTCAACATTCGCTATGCCCTGCGTCGCGGCCATGGGCGGAAAGGCAACCGCATCGGCGGCATGACCCCATCGCTGAGAGCGCGGGCGCGTACTTCGTAATACTACCATCCCGAAAGCCGGAAGTCAACCACAAATTTTGCCCTTTTCGGAGAGAATTTTGGGCAGGGGACGAAAAATGTTGGCCTTTAGTCATGAATTGTTCATCGTTATTCCCTTGACTTTGCCGCGCCGCTTGGCTACAATACCTCTTGCGTCGGAGCCGGAAAGCCCCGGAGGGCCGGGCCGCGGCGCTTTGGCACAGAAGGAATGAGGCTCATGCAAGAGAAAAAACAATCCATACTGTATAAGATCCTGCGCTTTTTTGTCTACCTGTTTTACCGGCGGCCGACGATCGTGGGAGAGGAAAATCTGCCCGAGGAACCCTGTATCCTTGTCGGCAACCACACCCAGATGAACGGACCCATCGTCGGGGAGCTGTATCTCCCGGGGCACAAATACATCTGGTGCGCCGGGCAGCTGCTGCACTGGAACGAGGCGCCGGACTATGCCTTCACCGATTTCTGGTCTTTCCACCCCAAATGGACGCACTGGTTTTTCCGCCTGCTGTCCTATCTGGTCACACCCCTTGCCGTGTGCCTGTTCAACAACGCCCACACCATCCCCGTCTACCACGACTCCCGCCTGCTCACCACGCTGAAGCTGAGTCTGCAGCGCCTGCAGGAGGGATACAACATCCTGATTTTTCCCGAGTACAACAAGAAGTACAACCACGTTCTGTATGATTTCCAGGATCGCTTCATCGACCTGGCAAAACTATATTATAAGAAGACCGGCAAGGCGCTGCAGTTTGTGCCCTTGTACATCGCGCCCAATCTGCACCAGAGCCACATCTGCGAGCCCATCCGCTTCGACCCCGACGCGCCCATCGCGGAGGAGCGGGAACGGATCAAGCAGTATCTGATGGACAGCATCACCGCCAAGGCCGAGTCGCTGCCGGAACACACGGTCGTCCCCTATCGGAACATCCGCAAGCGGGATTATCCGTCCAGTCGTCCGACGGCAGAGGAGAGCGCATGAAAAAACCCGTTGTCGATTATACCGGCTTCCGCCTCCGGCGCATCAATGAGCCCCAGTTTGCCCATATCAAGCTCCTGCTGGGCTGGGTATTCTACTTTGTCTTCTATTTTCTGACGGAGAATCTGATCCCGGCCGAGCGCTGCCATGTGGTTTACTGCTTCCTGGATGACCTGGTGCCCTTTCGGGAGGGCTTTGTGCTGTTCTATGTGTCCTGGTATGTGCTGATCGTCATCTCGCTTTTGTATTTCTTCCTGTATGACATCCAGAGCTTCAAGGATCTGTCCACCTTCATCATCATCACCCAGGTGGTGGCTATGGCGGTCTACATTCTCTATCCCACCCGGCAGGATCTGCGCCCCGCGGTCTTTGCCCATCAGAACCTGTTTACCTGGGGCCTGGGCATCATCTATGGCTTCGACACCCCCACCGGGGTCTGCCCGTCCCTGCATGTGGCCTATTCCCTGGGCATCCTGTCGGCCTGGCTCAAAAAGAAGGACGCCAGCCCGCTGTGGAAGGCCGTTTTGACGGTCTGGATCGTGCTGATCTGCCTGTCGGTCATGTTCGTCAAGCAGCACTCCGCCGTGGACGTGATTGCGGCGCTGCCCCTGGGCCTGCTGGCCGAGTATATGGTCTACCGCCGCCGCTGGTGCCCGGTCAAGACCCCGCGTAAAAAAACGAAAAACGCCTGAAAAGATCCGCTGTTTCCGACGAAACAGCGGATCTTTTTCGCGTTTATACCGGGCAGCGCAACACGATCACAGGCGCCTCGGCATCCTGAAGCTCCAGCACATTGCTGTCCCATTGCTGCACGGCGTCAAAGTGCCGGGTGAAGTCCTCCACCGGGCCGATCACGTCGTAGCCAAAGCCCTCGCCCCGGTAGTGCATGGGGATGCAGTGGCGGGGCTGCGCCGCTTCCACCAGGGCGGCGGCGGTGTCCGCGTCGATGGTGTAGAAGCCGCCCACGGGGATCAGCATCAGATCCAGCTTTCCCAGCGCGGCCAGCTGTTCGGCGCTGAGCCTGTGGCCCAGATCGCCCAGATGCGCCACGCGCAGGCCCTCGGCCTCCAGCACGGTGATGCGGTTTTCGCCCCGCTTGGCGCCCTTTTCCTCATCGTGGAAGCAGGGGATGCTCCGCAGCGTGAAACCCGGCTCGCGCCCGGTGAGCGTCACGCCCGCGGCGTAACCGTGATCCCGGTGCCCGTGGCTGCAGACCACCGCGTCCGCCCTCAGCGGCGGGAGGCTCATCCCCGGCACACTTCCGGGGGCGTAGGGGTCGAAAACCAGAGAACCGGCCTCCGTCTCGATGAGAAAGCAGGAATGGCCGTACCAGGTCAGTTTCATGCAAATCACGCTCCTTTCATGTTCTGCCCTCAGCATAGCAGAGCCCCGCGCCAAAATCAAGCGGCCCGCGATGCGGCCTTCTCCGGCGCGGGAAAGAAATTTATGTTGACCCTCCTGCGGCAAAATGCTATATTAAACTGTAGACTCGAAGGAGGAAGGCCCATGAAAGCTAATCGTGTCGTTCGCGTTATTATTGGCCTGCTGGTTCTGGCCATTTTTCTCGCCTATTTTCAGATCCGCGCGTCCTACAGCCCCATGAGCGGGGACATCACCGGCCCCAACTGGGAGGAGTACCTGCGCATCAACTTCAATATGCGTCCCGACGGCTCGCTCATTGAAGAGGAGCCCGCGCCCGCACAGGAGGCTGAACCCGCCCCGGCGGCGGAGGCCGCGCCCGCGCAGGAAGCGCAGCCGGTTGAACTGGCGGAACCGGCCACGACGCCGGAGCCCACGGTGGATCCGGCTTCTCCTTACGGCCAGGCTCTGGCCAACGCGGCGGCCCGCGGCCTGCCCGAACCGCCGGAGCTGGATGTGAACAGCTGGGAGCTGATGCTGGTCAACGCCGATCACTCCATTGATCAGTATGAACCGGCAGAGCTGGCCTATCTGAACCAGACCGTGGACGAGACGGATATCCAGTACGCCTATAACGGCTACCGCTGCCCGGTGGATTCCCGGATCGCGGAGAACCTGCTCAACATGGCCCTGGCCTGCAAGAACGCGGGGCTGCCGGTGTATCTCTCCTCTGGTTACCGCAGCTATAACGAGCAGGCCGCAAACTTCCAGCGCGTCTGCCAGAACAACGGCATCACCGACGGCAAGAACGCCGAGGGCCATTATATCACCATGCCCGCCGGCTGCAGCGAGCACCAGAGCGGCCTGTGCTGTGACATCACCGACCACTACCGGGAGATCAAAAACGATTCCATCGCCGAGACGGCGACGGTGCAGTGGCTGGCGCAGAACTGCGCGGACTACGGCTTTGTTCTTCGCTTCCCGGTTGACAAGCGGGAGATCACCCACGTCATGGGCGAATCCTGGCATTTCCGCTATGTGGGTGAGGCGGCCGCGGCCTATATGACGGCCAATAATCTGTGCCTGGAGGAGTTTCTGGGCCTGTATGGAGTAGTATAAATGACAAAGAAGAAAACAGCTCTTGCGGTGCTGCTGCTCCTGGCGGCGCTGTTCATGCTGGCGGCCGCGCCGGACGCGGCCTTGAATGAGAGCGGCGAGGAAGAGGCGAACATCGTCCTCGAGGAGAGCGCCGCGGAACCGGCGCCCGCGCCGGACGCGAGCCCTGAACCGGCACGGGAGGGACCGACGGCTCCCGCGGATCTGCCCGATGTGGACGTGCACAGCTGGGAGTTCATGCTGGCCAATTCCTATAACAGCGTGAGCTTTGAATATGAGATGCCGCTCTACGCCGGGATCGAAGCCCAGGGCATCGACAGCCGCGTGTTCGAGGCGGCCTCCAATATGCTGCAGGCGGCCCGGGAGGAGGGCGTTCCCCTCTATTTCTCGGTGGCCTACCGGAACATGGACTATATCACTACCATGTATCAGAAGGCGATTGTGGCCTATGGCGATGCGGCGCATGCCGCCGATCACGTGCTGCCCCCCGGCTGCAACGAGCACCAGACCGGCCTGGCGGTGGACATCACGGCCAATCCGGGCTTCCAGGCCAACTACTATGAGTACGAGGAGCCGGAGTTGGAAGATTCACCGGCCTATGCCTGGATGATGGAGCACTGCGCGGAGTACGGCTTCATCTACCGCTATCCGGAGGGAAAGGAAGCCTGGTACGGCACCCCCTGTGAGCATTGCCACTTCCGCTATGTGGGCGTGGAGGCGGCCACCTACATCATGGAGCACGATCTCTGCCTGGAGGAATTTCTGTACTTTGAAGACCCGAGCGTCCTGTATGTCCCGGGTGTGAGCGCAGAGAGATACTGAGAAGAAAAAGGACCGAAACGACATTGTTTCGGTCCTTTTCGTTGGAGTATACCACTCGCTATGCGAGTGGTACAAAAAGCTTATAGCTATACGTAGATATACAAAGAAAGCCTCCTGAGATAAGATAGAAAAGGTCTGCC
>CACYOR010000089.1 GCA_902775985.1 Oscillospiraceae bacterium | reverse complement strand
CTCGTCCGGCTGGTGAATGCCGCCGAGGATGTTCATCAGGGTGGACTTGCCGGCGCCGTTGACGCCGACGATGCCGCACACCTTGCCCGGCTGCGCGGAGAACGAAACGTCGTTCAGCGCCTTGACGCCCGGAAAGGTCTTGCTGATATGCTTCAGCTCCAGAGACAGTTTGTTATCCATCGATTACACCCCTTTCTTTGCGGCCTGCTGCTGCCGGAAGGAGGCGATCCCCATGGCTCCGATGATGATGCCGCCCTTGATCAGCGTGGTGTAGTAGTCCGACACGTTGAGCAGATTCATCACGTTGGTCAGGCCGCAGACCAGGAACGCGCCGAGAACGGCGTCCCGGACGCGGCCGCTGCCGCCGCTGGTGGAGACGCCGCCGATGACGGCCGCGCTGATGATGTCCAGGATCTGGGACTGGGGGCCCATGTTGGCGCGCGCAGTGCCGATGGACGCGGTGTTGATAACGCCCGCGATGCCGGCGCACACGCCGCTGATCACGTAGGTGAGCATGATGATGCTCTCACTGTCGATACCGGAGACCTTGGTGGTCCTGGCGTTGTTGCCGATGTAATAGAGTTTCCGGCCGAATTTCGTGCGGGTCAGGATGAAATCCATGATCAGCATCACGGCCAGAAGGATGATGATGACCGCCGTCTTGTTGAAGAATTCCGAGAAGGAATCGGGCAGACGGGGCAGGCCGCGTGTGCCGCTGAGGATCGTGGCAAGGCCGGTGCCGATGGTCATCATGGACAGGGTCACCACCATGGGGACCATCTTCAGCTTGGCGATGGCAAAGCCGTTGATCAGGCCCAGGAAAGCGCCCGTCAGGATGATGATGATCGTGCCGAGCACGAGATTGACGCCCAGGGTCGTCATGCAGTACACGCCGAACACCGCGGAGGCCGCCATGACGGAGGGGTTGGAAATGTCCATGCCGCCGATGACCAGCACGTAGGTCGCGCCGCAGGCCATGACGGCGATGGGGGCGATCATCTGCAAAAGGTTGGTAAGATTGCGGATAGTCGCAAAGCTGGGAACAGTTAATGAAAGTATAATAAACACGACGGCGATCACGCCGATCATGATCAGTAGCTGTTTATTGTTGCTTGCGAAGCGTTTGAGTTTCTCTGACACTATCGTGTTCCCCCATTCTTAGGTGGTTTACAGGTTCAAAAGAAAAAAGATCGGTTAGGATTTGGGGCGAGGCTAATGCCTCGCCCCAAAGGAAAAGTTTACGCGGTGATAAAATTTGTGAAGTCTATCAGACTATGGCGATATTAGTAATCGGCGTAGTCGTTGCCCCACAGGGGAATGGTAGCGAGGATTTCCTCGATGTCCTTGTAGGTGGCCTGGGTACCGAGAACCAGCTGCACAGGCTCAACTTCCTTGCCCTCGAGCAGGTCGAAAGCGCCGGCGGCAGCATGAACTGCGAAGTTGTAGCAGCCCTGGTCAACAGCGGTGTCCATGTAGCCCTCACGCAGATGCTGGATGCCGAGGGGGTACATATCGGAGGCGGAGAAGTACACGTGGCCTTCCTCACCATGCTTGTGCCACATACCGGCATCTTCCATGGCCTTCTGAATACCACTGTTCAGGAAGTCAGAGGAAGAGTACATGCAGTTGGCGTCGGGGTTGGCAGCGAGGACGGGGGCCAGGTTCTGGCCGCAGACGTCGGGCTCCCAGTGGCCGCACTCGACTTCGACAACGGGCAGATCGGCGTAGCCGAACTCTTCCATGGCGCGGCGGAGGCCGTGCTCACGGTTGTGGGCGTTCTCGTCGGTCTTGTCGCCGTAGCAGTCGATCAGCTTGACGGGCTCAACGCCGTCTTCCTTCATGATGTTGAACAGGTCGACCATGCCGGCGTAGGCCTGCTCCTCGGAAGCGAAGTTAACGGTCAGATCGGGGACTTCGTCGCCCTGTGCATCGTGGGAAACCTCACGGCAGTAGGAGACGTAGATGAGGCCGGCGTCATGGACTTCCTTGACGGAGGACAGGATGGCCTGAGAGTCAAGGCAGGGGCAGAAGATGACTTCGCAGCCCTGGGCGATCAGGTCGCGGATGTCGGTGGCCTGCTTGGTCACGTCGTTATCGGCGTTGAGGGTGACAAGCTCAACCTCGTAGCCGCGCTGCTCGGCTTCGTAGTCGAGGCGGTAGGCCAGGTAGTCAGCCCAGGCGTGGAAAGCGGCAGCCTGCAGGGACTGCATGGCCAGGCCCATCTTGACGTGCTTGAGTTCGGTCTCGGCGGGCTTTTCAGCGGGAGCGGCTTCGGCGATGTCCTGCTTGGGGGAGCCGGCGCTGCCCTGCTGAGAGGTGCTCTGGTTGCTTCCGCCGGCGGGCGCAGCCTGCTGACCGCACGCGACGAGCGCGAAGACCATGACCAGGGCGAGGACGATTGCTAGGATCCTTTTCATGTTTTTCCTCCTTAAAAAATCTTTTTCCTTTAAAACCTACCCGTATGGATAAGCTTTGAAAGCATTGTGAGATCAGTTCTTGTCTTCGTAGAGCTCGATGATGGCGTCATCCCAGATGACGAAGGCAAGACGGACCTTGGTGTTGGGGTCATCCAGGAAATATCTGGGTCCAAAGATGACCTGCTGGGCCTGGTTGGCGTAGAACTCGATGTTGTCCACGGAATAGGCCACGTGGGGCTGCTTGGACAGGATCTCGGGGAAGATGGTGCCCTCGTCGAACTTGAGGTACTCAATCTTGAAATCGTACGCGTCGACACTCTCGTTGACCCAGAACTTGCCCCAGTCGTTGTAGACCATGTTGGGCTTCTTGTTCAGGACGGGAATACCTACATGCATATAGCTGGCTGCCATGTTTCGTTACCCCTTTCAGATGAAATGTGAATCCTTATCAGTTGATGGCGTCCGTGAAGAATTCGAACGCTTCCTTGCCGGTGTAGCCCTCGTGCACGACCTTGCGGATGGCCTTGAGCATTTCCACGGGGTGCTCGCTCTGGAACACGTTTCTGCCCATGTCAACGCCGTGAGCGCCGCTCTGGATCGCCTTGTAGGCCATCTCCAGCGCCTCGTTCTCGGGCAGCTTCTTGCCGCCGGCGATGACGATGGGAACCGGGCAGGCCGCCACGACGGTCTCAAAGTTCTCGCAGTAGTAGGTCTTGACGAAGCTTGCGCCCAGCTCGGCCAGGATACGGGTGGCCAGGGTGAAGTAGCGGTTGGTGCGGGCCATCTCCTTGCCCACGGCGGTGACGCCGAGGACGGGGATGCCGAACTTGTAGCCCTGATCCGCCGCTCTGCAGAGGTTCTCCAGAGAGGCAGCCTCGCCGGAGCCGCCGACGAAGCACTGCATCGCGATGGCGGCAGCGTTCATGCGGATGGCCTCCTCAAAATCGAGGGCGAAGCCGGAGCCGGTGCTCAGGTCCTCAAACAGGACGGAGGTGTCGTGGGTGGCTCTCAGGCAGACAGCCTTGTTGGCCGTGGGGGGGATGCAGCTTCTGATGGCGCCGCGGGTAGCCATCAGCACGTCCGCATATTCGCACAGCGGGGCGATGGAGACGTCCATGCGCTCCAGGCCTGCGGTGGCGCCCATGAAGTAGCCATGGTCGAAGGCCAGCATGACGGTGTTGCCGGATTTGGGATCGAAGATCCGGGAAAGACGGTTCTTCATGCCCCAGTCGCTGTTGCCGGTGCCCTTCACGAAGAAGCCGGTATCGGCAGGGGGAACGTCCAGATGATAGTTATGTGCGCTGATATTTCCAACTGCGTCAGCCATTTGCTGTTATTCCTCCTTACTCTTTGAAGAAAACGGTGGCGTGGGCCGGGGTATTCCACAGGGCCTCGATCTCGTCGTCCCACTTGGCGATGTTCAGCTGGAAGCCGGCGGCCTCCTGAACGGTCAGGATCTCGCCGACCATGCAGCCGACGACCTTGACGCCCATGTTCTCAAGGTAAGCAACCGCTTCCTTGTAGAGGATGTACATCTCCATCAGGGTGGTGGCGCCGCTGCCGTTGATCATAACGAAAGCCTTGTCGCCGGCCTTCAGGCCCAGGTGATCGGTGAGCGCCTTGGCAACGGTCGCGATGGTGTCCTTCGCGCTCATCATGGGAACGCGGACGCCGCCGCCTTCACCGTGCTGGCCGGCGCCGATCTCCATCATGTCGCTCTCGGCCAGATCGCCGAAGGACATGCCGTTCTGCGGGTGAGTCGCGCAGGCGACCTGGACCGCAAGGGACGCCATGTTGGCGGCGTAGCGCTCGGCGATCTCGGCAACCTCATCCAGGCTCTTGCCGGCAGCGCAGGCAGCGCCGACGATGTGGTACAGGGCAGCGGCACCGCCCAGACCGCGGCGGTTGTCCTCGCCGTTGGGGTCGAAGCGGATCTCTTCGCCGGTGACGACCTGGCGCACGTTCATACCGGCCTTCTTGGCCAGCTTCATGGCCTGCTTGCCGGCCAGCTGGTCGCCGGCATAGTTCAGGGTGAGAAGCAGGACGCCGTGGCCCTTGTCGGCACGCTGCATCGCCTCGAAGACGAGCTGGCCGGAGGGAGCGGCAAAGATGTCGCCGACGGCGACGATGTCCAGCATGCCTCTGCCGGTGAAGCCCTGCACAGCGGGCTCATGACCGGAGCCGCCGTAGGCAACCACGGTGACGCGGTCGGCGTTGGCCAGATCCTTGCTGATGACCAGGTGGCCATCGACCTCGACGACGTCGCTGTAGACAAGGCCCATGCCTTCCAGCAGCTCATCGGTTAGGGTCGCGGGGTCGTTCATGAATTTTTTCATTTTCATACTGTGTGAACTCCTCTCGAATATATTGTGGTGGTATTATGGACTTCTGTTTTAACGGGGGTTTGCTTACGCCTTTGCCAGACCCTCAAAGAACTTGGACATGGAGACGGCGCCCGCGTCCGGCGTGCCGATCGTCTTCTGGCCGTAGCTCTTGGCTCTGCCGAACTTGGAGACGAAGTTCTTGCTGTTCTCGGCGCCCTTCAGGGCAGCCTCCGCCGCCACGGCAAACAGCTCGCTCTCGCTGTCGCCGGCGTAATCGGCGATGGCCTGGGAGGCGGGGATCACCGCGTCCATCATGGTCTTGTCGCCGACCTTGGCCCCGGACATGTCGTCCAGTTCCTCAAAGGCCGCGGCGAAGATGGCCTTGAGCCCCTCCACGTCGACTTCCTCTGCCTCGGGAGCGCCCTCCTGCATGCCGTCCAGCCAGGTGTTCCACAGGGGGACGGCGCTGCCGCCGTTGAGACCCATGACCGCCATGGCCGCGTCATCCAGCATTTCCTTGATATTGCCGTCCGCCGCGCAGACCGCGTCCTTGATGGCCGCGCCGATCTTGTGCATGGTCAGGCCGTGGTCGGCGTCACCGAACTTGGAGTCGATCTCCGTCAGCTCGCCCTCGGCAGCGATCACGTTTTCGCAGGCGTTCACGAATCTGCTGGCAAGTTCCTTTTTCGAAATCATATCCTATTCCTTCTTCCGGCTGGATTTTAACAAATGTTAATTTCTTGCGCTTGCTGTTGCGCTTTTCGCTCAGTCTTCTTTTACTACTTTTTCAAGGTAGCGTCAAGCAAATTTGTGCGCTATTCGCAAAAAAAGACATTATTGCCAAATCCGATTTGCGGCGTTTAGGCAATAATGTCACAAAAAATAACAAATGTTAAATTGTAGTTCCCGCCACTTTTTCCGCCAGGCTGAGGGGGATGATCAGCCGGTCGATGATCCCCGTTCGCAGCGCGCCGACCACGCACTGCGGCTTGATCTGGTTGGAGCACACGGCCGTCAGATCCGTCAGCTTCAGCTGCTTGACCGAGGCCTGGAGCGTCGCCTCCGCCGCGGGAGAGATGATCCTGCCGTAGGAGTCAAAATAGTGGGCCAGCATCCACCCCACGACCTTCTTCTCCATCAGGGCGTTTCCGTACAGCGAGCGCACGCCCAGGTCCGGGAAGGACGGATAATTGGAGATGGACACCAGGGCCTGCTCCATGTAGTCCCACTCCTCCCGTATGCTCGCATACGCCTCGGTGTTTTTGGCAAGCTCGTATTCCATGGGGGTATCATGAAGCGCGGGGGCATAGAGGAAATACGGCTCCCTTCCCGTTTT
This sequence comes from Oscillospiraceae bacterium, assembly GCA_902775985.1. Classification (GTDB taxonomy): domain Bacteria; phylum Bacillota; class Clostridia; order Oscillospirales; family Oscillospiraceae; genus Limivicinus. The sequence continues at coordinate 3,126 of CACYOR010000089.1, read as the reverse complement.
CAGGGAAAAGATGCGGACCAGCTCGTTGAGATGATAGTCCCGGGTCATGGACTTGAGCCCGCCGGCCAGGGGGAAAACCGCCCCGTTTGTAAAGACTGCGTTATCCAGCGTGGCGGCGTAGTCCGCCATCCTGCCGATCATGTTTCCCCAGCCGATGCCGGCGCGCTTGCCGTCGTTGGCCTTGCTGAAGTACTGGTTGAAGGCGATCTCCGCCACCTTTGCATTCGTCAGACCGTCGTTTTCCTCGTCGGGGACGATGGTGATCTCGCTGATCTTGTAGATGTTTTTGATTCTCTCCGCGATCTGCTCCGCCGAAAAGCGGATGTCGTTGATCGTCACCTTGACGATGCCGCGGTCCTTCGCTTCGGACAGAATCACGCTGACAAGGGGCCGGGAGATCCCCAGCTCTTTTGCGATCTCGTTCTGGCTCTTGTCCTCTTCATAATAGAGCTGAGCCACCTCGATCATCCTCTTGATTTTCTGATCCTTTGAAATCATGGCAGCCTCCTGGAGAAGCATCGGGATTGCGGATTGCCGCGCGGCGCGCCCCGCGGGAGGGCGCCGTTGTTTTTATTATATCACAGAGATCGGCCGCGGCGCAATTCCCGCTTTTTCCCGGGGGGGCTTGCACTGGCCCGCCTGGCGGCGTGTTTCTCGCCGCAGCGCAAATAAGGAACAGACGCAAATAAGGCACCCGTCGATTGTGGTTGACGGGTGCCATACTCATCAGAACAAAAGCAGGGGTTCGAATGCGCAGCAAAAAATAATCGAATTATTCGCTGATCAGCCAGTCGATGAGGTTCTTCGATTTGATTCCTTCAAAGCTGGTCTCCAGGCCGGGGTCGAGGGACAGGATCATTTTCTCATAGTTGTCCCGCACCTTCTGCAGCGGCGCCAGTTCACGCCGGCGGACCTCCTCGCTGCTCATGGATTCCGTGACCTGTACGTACAGCTTTTCCTCCGCGTTCGAGGCGATAAAATCGATCTCGGCATTGTCGATCTTGCCGATGGCCACATCATAGCCCCGGCGTAAAAGCTCAAAGTAGACGATATTCTCCAGCACATGCCTGGTATCCCGATCCCGGAAGCCCAGCAGATAATTCCGCAGGCCGATGTCGGCAATATAGTATTTGCCCAGCGTGCGCAGGTACTCCTTGCCCTTGATGTCAAAGCGCTTGACTTCGTAAAAGATATACGATTCCAGCAAGGCGCCCACATAGGCCTGAACTGTGTGAGCACTCGGTGCGTTTTTTCGCGTGCCGCCTTCCAGAAGGCCTTCGTTGACCAGCGTATTGCCGATTGAGTTGGCGGACACCATGCTCCCGATGTTACCGGCGAGGAACAAAATGATCTTTCTCAGCAGCACCGGGTCGGTGATCTGCCGCTGGCCGCGGCGTTTCTCCCGTTCCAGGATATCGCGCACCACGACCGTGGAGTAGATCCCATCCAGCAGCGTCAGCGCCCGCTCCTGGTCCAGACCCACATCGGCAATTCCGGGCATGCCGCCAAAGCGCAGATAGGCGTCAAAGACCTCCCGGAGTTCGTAGCGTTCACCGCTTGCGTCGAACGCGATTATTCTCGTCCCGCCCAGAGCGCTCGCCGTCTCCCGCAGCTCAAAGCCGTGGAAGTCCAGGAACTCCCGAAACGAGAGCGGCAGCATCTTGATCTCAACACAGCGGCCCGAAAGATAGGTGGCGTATTCCGATGAGAGCAGATAGGCGTTGGAGCCGGTGATGTAGATATCGCAGTCCAGATCCACACGGAAGGAATTGACCGCTTCTTCCCATCTGGGAACGCGCTGAAGCTCATCAAAGAACAAATACATACGCTTTCCGGGGATTGCCATAGCCTTAACATGATTATACAGGCCATCCGAAGTCAGGTCCTTGTAATCGTGAGATTCGAAATTCATCTCCACGATCTGTTCTTCGGACACGCCGGTATTCAGCAGATGCTGGATCATCAGCTTCAGCAGGCTGGACTTTCCGCAACGCCGGATACCGGTAACGACTTTGACGGGCTCTGTATCCTGAAAGGCGATCAGTTTGTTCAAATAGAGATCTCGGTTCTTATAGACGTGGGAAGAAAGCATCTCTCTCCCTCCTTTGCGGCTACAGTATAGCAAAGGCTTTTTATCCTGTCAAGTTTTTGCTATCGTTTGCAAAAACTTGACAGGATTCGATTCTTTTTGCACTGCTTATCCCTGCGAGATGAGCTCTCTCAGCACGATCTCTTCCGCCCGGTCGCGGATGCTGTTTATGCGCCGCACCCATTCCAGCTGGTCAGATGCTTTGAGTTCTTCGGTAATGCCCTCCCGCTGTGCCATCTGTTTGACGAGCAGCTCCATCTGCTCCTCACAGGCTTCGTCGATCTCCGCCAGGTGCCGATCCATCTTGCCGGTCGTCAGCAGATTCGTGTACAGCACTGGCCGATGCTCCTTTAGATACTGTCTCCGCATCCGGCCGTATTTGCCGATAGGCAGCGGCTCCGTTTCTTCCGCGGTGAGATTCGGCAGGCGATAATCTCCGACTGTCGTATAGCTCCCGCCGAGGGCTTCAAAGATTGATTTTTCCATGGTTTTTCCTCCAGCTTTTTGACCACATTTTTGACCCTTTACAGCTCTGAAAACAGTGGAATCATGGGTTGGAACAGGTACAGAAAAACACTGAATTTTAATAAATTTGGATGTTTTACTGCCAGATAAAATACAATAAAATCCTTCCCCCGCAACCACCATGTCCGCCCGAAAAAGATATCGGGCGGACAAACCTTAGAGCCGCAAGGCTTCTAAGGTTTTTTTATGTCCAAAATTTAAGTGCAGAAAAAAAGATATCCGAGGGTGTTGGTATGGATTTGAACTACCGCCCCCCTGCTTTATAGGCGGGATTTGCGATGTTTTTCGCAGATCCCGCCTTTTTTTGTTGTCCTGATTTGTTAAATGTTTGTGTTCTGAGAGGTTTCCCCTAAATTTTAGTGGAAACCTCTCTGTGATCGATTTGATCATCAAAAAGCACTCTTACAAAACCTTTACCCCATCAAATTAACACGGCTACGGAGGTGGTCCTATGATTGTTCCCAAGCAGAAAGATCAATATGGTTGTTAGAGCTAACTGACAGGAAGAAGGA
>CACYOR010000088.1 GCA_902775985.1 Oscillospiraceae bacterium | reverse complement strand
GGCAGCACCTTTTCCCGGCTGCCGGCCAGCTCCATCACCGGGACATAGAGGTAATCGGGCTTGAGCTCGGCCAGCTCCTCCGTGAGCTGCTCGGCCGTGCGGACCTGGAAGATGATCTTGGGATCGTCTACGGGCTTTCGGTCCTCCGGCATGGGCGGCAGGGCGAGCACCCGCCGTGCGGGCGGGACGGCCCGGCTGTCGGAAAGCTCATTGATGAGGCGGCGGCGCAGCTCATTGATGGCGGCGGCGGGCAGATACAGCCCGGGGTCCGTCTTGGCCTTGTTCTCCACGCAGTTGTAGGGCGTGCCGCCGGTCTTGTACATCTGGTCGGTCAGATACTCCGCCGTCAGGCCCTGGCGCCGGGCCCGCTCGGGGATGGGGCCGTAGGTCATGGCCTTGTGGCCCTCGTCGTCAAAGGCGATGGCCCGGGCGGGCACGCCCTTCTCGATCACGGTATAGAAATGCACCGGGACGCGGCGCAGCTCCTTCTCCCCGTACTCCTTGCGGGCGCGGGTGAAGATGGCCTCGTCCGTGCGCTCGGTGGCGAGGCGGGTGCCGAACATGTCCGCCTTGTCGCCGTTAAAGTAGCCCTGGGTGAAGCCCTGGCGGGAGAAGGCCTGCTCCAGCAGATCCATCTCCTCCTCGGTGGGCTTGCGGTGCTCCCGCAATGCCTTGGCGTAGACGCCGGTGACGATGCCGGTATACTCCGGCCGCTTCATGCGCCCCTCGATCTTGAGGCTGGCCACGCCCGCCTCCTCCAGCTCCTGCAGCCGGTCGGCCAGGCACTGGTCCTTCAGGGAGAGGGGATAGTCGTCCATCCGCCCGCCCAGGCTGTACTGCATGCGGCAGGGCTGGGCGCACATGCCCCGGTTGCCGCTGCGGCGGCCGATCAGGGCCGACATGTAGCACTGGCCGGAATGGCAGAAGCACAGCGCCCCGTGGACAAAGACCTCGGTCTCGATGGAGGCGTTCTGGGTGATGTAGCGGATCTGCTCCAGGCTCAGTTCCCGGGCCAGGACGGCGCGGGTCAGGCCCATCTGGGCCGCGGCCTCCACCCCGGCCAGATTGTGGATTGTCATCTGGGTGCTGGCGTGCAGGGGGATATCCGGCAGCGCCGCCCGGATGGCCTTGATGAGGCCCAGATCCTGGATGATGATGGCGTCCGCCCCCAGGTCGGAGGCCAGGCGCGCCTGACTGACGGCGTCCGGGATCTCCCGGTCGTTGACCAGGGTGTTGAGCGTCACATAGACCTTGCAGCCGCGGATGCGGCAGTAGCGCATGGCCTTTTCAAAGTCCTCGGCGCTGAAGTTCTTCGCGCCGCGGCGGGCGTTGAAGCCCTCCAGGCCCAGATATATGGCGTCCGCCCCGTTCTGCACCGCGGCGATGACCGCTTCGGGAGAACCGGCGGGAGAGAGCAGTTCGATCATAGAGCACAATTCCTCTGCGATAAAATGTCAGTGTATTATACCACAGTTCTCCCCCTTGCGACAAGTCAATTTTGATGGTATAATACGGCATGCTGTAAATTCTTTATGAAGTTTGCAAACAAAAGGCAGGAAAAACGGGAGAACGGGGTCATCATGCAGGACAGGCAGCTCGACAATTCCACAGTGGCCGACCGGCTGATCGCCGCCCATGACGGGGACGTGGCCTTGCTGTACATCTATCTGCGCCGCAAGGGCGGGGCGGATCTGGAGCAGGCCGCCTGGGACCTCTGCCGCACGATGCAGGAGATCCAATCCGCCCGGGAAAAGCTGCAGCGCATGGGCCTCTGGGACGGGGCCGCGCCCGCCCCACCTCCCGCCGCGGAGGAGGCGCCCAGGCGGGAGCCCTATCCTCTCCCCGCGGACGAGCTTCCCTCTTACACGGCCCGGGACATCGCCGGCATGGCGGCATCCGACGCCTCCTTCGCCAGCGTCTGCGAGGAGGCCGTGCGCGTCAAGGGCCGGCAGCTCAGCTCCAGTGAGCTGGGTATCCTCGCCGGGATCTACAACTATCTGGCCCTCCCGGCGGAGGTCATTTTCATGCTGCTCAACTACTGTCTCGGCCGGGCGGAGGAGCGCCAGCCGGGCAGCAGGCCCAGCTTTCGCACCATCCAGCAGGAGGCCTTTCACTGGGCCAACCTGGAAATTCTGACCATCGAGCAGGCGGACGACTACATCCGCCGCCAGAAGGAGCGCAGCAGCGCCGTGGGCCGGATCCAGCGCCTGCTGGGCCTGAGCGACCGCAAGCTCACCGCGCCGGAGCGGCGCAACATCAACGCTTGGCTGGACATGGGCTTTGGCGACGAGGCCATCAACCTGGCCTACGAGCGGACGGTCTATAACCTGGGCTCGTTCAAATGGCCCTACATGAACAAAATCCTCCAGAGCTGGCACAGCGCGGGTCTGCATGACCGGCAGGCCATCGAGGAGAAGGACGGGCGGCGCCGGCCGGCCCGACCGGCGGCGTCCGCACAGAGCGGGGAGAGCCGGAACGTGGATGTGAATCAGCTCAGGGAGATATTGGAGAACATCTAAATGGCACACGACGGAAAACTTTTGGCCCGCGCGCGGGAGCGCCTCGAACAGCAGCGGGCGGATAACCAGGCCGAGCACCAGCGGCGCCTCAACCAGGTCTATGCCCGCGTCCCCGAGATCCAGCGCATCGACGCGCAGCTTCAGGGGCAGATGGCCCGCCTGGTCCGCCTGACGCTGACGCGCAAGGAGGATCTCGGCGAGCAGATCCAGGCCCTGGAGCGGGAAAACCTGGACCTGCAGGTGCGCCGGGCCGAGCTTCTGGTGGAGCACGGCTGGCCGGTGGAGTATCTGGACGAGATCGTCTCCTGCCCCCAGTGCCGGGACACCGGACTCAAGGACGGCCGGCCCTGCGACTGCCTGGAAAAGCTCTACAACCGGGAGCTGACACGGGAGCTGAGCGGTCTGCTGCGCCACGGGGACGAGAGCTTTGCGCGCTTTGATCTCTCCCTCTACAGCGATCAGCCCGATCCCGGCAGCTCTGTTGTCCCCCGGGAGGTCATGGAGGTCAACTACGCCATCTGCAAACGCTTTGCCGAGAACTTCCCCGAGGTGTCCTCCAACCTGCTGATGCAGGGCGGCACGGGGCTGGGCAAGACCTATCTCTCCGCCTGCATCGCCCGGGTCGTGGCGGAAAAGGGCTGCTCCGTCTGCTATGACAGCGCCGCCTCCGCCCTGGAGGCCTTTGAGCGGCAGAAGTTCTCCCGCGACGCCGAGGAGGCAGAGGCCGCGGCCACCCGGGTCCGGCGCATGCTCTCCTGCGACCTGATGATCCTGGACGATCTGGGCACCGAGATGGTGACCAGCCTCTCCACCAGCGCCCTCTACACCCTTTTGAACACCCGCCTGGTCTCCGGACGGCGGAGCATCATCTCCACCAATCTCAGCGATGAGGAGCTGCAGAAGAAATACACCCCCCAGATCTGCTCCCGCCTGGCCGGGGAATTCCGCACGATCCCCTTCGTCGGCGAGGATATCCGAAGATTAAAGCGATAAATATCAAAAAGCCGCCCAACCGGGCGGCTTTTCAGACTGTAGACAAAGTCGGTTTTTGTCATTGCGAACCAGTGACCGACGTCACTGGTGTGGCAATCCGTATTCCCCAAAAATTGCATGGTTACTGACATTTTTACTGGAGAACGGATCCCTACGCCCACGCCAGCTGTGAATTGCCGCAAAAGGCCAACGGATTGCCACGACCAGTCTGCGGACTGGTCTCGCAATGACAAGAGAGCCTTTTGCGGCAAGAGAAGCCGGCCTGGGCCGCTGGCTCGGAATGACACGTTTTGAGCTTTGTCTACCCATCAAAAAGCCGCCCGTTTTCGGGCGGCTTTTTGATGCATATGTAGGGCTTAGAAAATATCCTCCACGACCTTGGTGGGCGGGTTCTCGAGGATCTCGGGGTGCTGGAACATGTAGCGATAGGCCTGGAGCAGCTGGGCGTAATAGTGCCCATCCACGATGCCCTCGTCGATCACCATCTTGGTGTCGATGTACTTGTTCTCCACCAGTTCCCGCTTCTTGCTGATCTCGTATTTGCGGTACTTGGCGCCGAAGGCGATGAAGACCGGCAGCGTGCCGAAGTTGTAAATATGGTGATACACGGGCCCGATGCGCAGAGAGCCCAAATCCGTAATAATCATGGAGCCGTGGAAGGGACTGGCCTCGACAATGGACTCGGGCAGCCAGCCGAAATAGTCCATCACCCGGACGATCGTCAGGGCGAAGCGGAGCAGGAAGCGGGGGAACTTGGCGAAGAAGCCGGCGACCTCCTCGGTGTTGTTGTCCTCTTCCGCGGTCTTGATCTCCTCGATCTTCTCGTTCATCTTCCGATAGACATCAAAAATCGTGTCCGTCGGCTGGAAATGAACCTTGATGGTGGTCTCTGTCGCGTCCACGGACAGGCTGTGCTTGACGGTCATGACGATGCTGATGTCGTTATGGGCATAGACGCGGCGGCCGGCGATGAAGCGGTTGACGCCGGGCAGCATGGAGATCACGCGGATGTGGCAGGCGATCAGGAAGTGCAGCAGACCGATGCCCTTATAGCCATCCACGCGCAGCTGGCGCAGGCGGCGGTCGACCTCGCTGATCTCAAAGCTCTCCTCATAGCCCACCAGACGGTCCACACGCTGGGGCATGATATAGGGGATAAACTTGCTGAAGGCGTTGAGCGAGCGCAGCAGACGGCCGTCCTTCCGGTCGCCCATGCGGCGTCTTGTATTGGCCATGGGTATTTCCTCCCTGAAACATTCAAATTTTTAACTGTTTTATTATACAATGCCCCATGCGGAATTACAAGAAAAAAGTAAGGAGCTGTGAAAAAAGCAAACATTCCGGGAAAGGCTGGCCTACACAGGAAAAGGAATCGATAGCGGAAATCTCCGGCGAATTCGGTCTATGAACCGTTATCGCCGGAGATTTCCGCATCTCTATGGACCTTCTCGTTATTTGTGGATCTTTTCGCACATCTCGTCGTGGGCGGCCAGCTCCGCGCTGTCGTCCAGGGGCGCCAGCTCGCAGCTGCCGTACTTCCGGCGCAGGGCCGTGGTGAGGATATAGTCGCACAGCTCCGGGTTTTTGGGCAGCAGCGGCCCGTGGCTGTAGGTGCCGAAGACGTTGCGGTAGCGCGCGCCCTCGCTGCCGTCCTCGCCGTTGTTGCCGAAGCCGGCCAGGACCTGTCCCAGGGGCTCCACCCCCGGGCCGAGCCAGGTCTTGCCGCTGTGGTTTTCAAAGCCCACCACCAGGCTGCCGCCCGAGGCCGGGCCGCAGCGGAATTTATAGTTGCCGATCATGCGCGTCTGGCTTCCCACGGTGTAGAGATCCAGGGCGCCGATAAAGTCGCAGCGCTGGCCGTCATGGGTCTCGTAATAGCTGCCCAGCATCTGATAGCCGCCGCAGATGGTCAGGAAGGTCAGCCCGTCCTCCACCGCCGCGCGGATCTCCCGATCCTTGCCCCGGTGCAGATCCTCCAGCAGCACCTGCTGCTCAAAGTCCTGGCCGCCGCCGATGAACACCAGGTCGAAGTCGGCCAGATGGGCCGTCTCCCCGATGGGCAGGCGCGTCAGGCTCGCCTCGATGCCGCGCCAGCGCAGGCGCTGGCTCAGGCAGCGGATGTTGCCCCCGTCGCCGTAGAGGTTCAGCACGTCCGGGTACATATGACAGATTTTCAGTTCCATGCCGTATTATCCTTCCCAGAAGTCGGTTCCGCCGCAGTGCTGCACCAGTTTCTGCCGCAGCTCCAGCATGGCGGTATAGGTGGGCATCATGTAGATGGGCTTCTCCTGCGTGTCCAGCCACTGGATCAGCTTCTCATAGTCCCGCTCCACGCGGATCTGTTTGTCGTCGATGCCGGCGTATTTGATGCGCACCCGCAGATCGCCCGCCCGGTCGCCGGAGACGATGACGCTGTCGATGCGCTCGGCCATCTTGGCCAGGCCCTCGAAGTCCGCATCCCAGATCCAGGAGATATCCGTGCCGTCGGCGCCCCGGTCGTTGAGGCAGGCCACCAGGATAAAATGCTCCCGGATATCCTGCAGGAATTCGATCACCTGGTTGCAGCCGGCGGGATTCTTCACCAGCATGACCCGCGCCCCCGCCTTGCCCAGCGGAAACTCCTCCATGCGCCCGAAGCCGCAGTGGAAGCTGGCCAGGGCGTCCACCGCCGCCTTGGCGCCGAGGCCCATCTCCGTCACCGCGGCCACCGCGCCGACGGCGTTGTAGATGTTGTACATGGCGGGCAGGTTCACGTCCACCAGCTGCTTTTCGCCCCGGATGTTCATGACCACCCGGCTGCCGCTGCCCCGCAGCTCCAGCACATCGCTCACGGCGTAGTCCGCCGCATGGCGGCTGTAGCCGCAGTGGGGGCAGCGGAAGCCGCCCAGATGGCCGTAGCTGATATAGTCGTACTCGTATTCCGTCTTGCAGCGGATGCAGTGGGTCGCGTCGGATAGGGCCGGCTTCTCCCGGCTGGGCGCCGCGCCCGGGTCGATGCCGAAGTATACCGCGGGGTTGGGCAGGTCCAGCGCCAGGGAGGAGGTCAGGGAGCAGTCCGCGTTCAGACACAGCAGCGTCCCCGGTGTCTTTTCCAGGCCCGCGCGAATGTTCTCCAGCGTATGGGTCACCTCGCCGTAGCGGTCCAGCTGATCCCGGAAGAGATTGGTCACCACGACCACCTTGGGCTTGAGCTGGCCGAACACGGTCCTGGCCGCCGCCTCGTCGCACTCGATGACGGCGTATTCCTTGTTGACCTTGCCGCTCAGGCTGCTGTTCATCACGAATTCCGTGGTGATGCCGCTGAGCAGGTTGGCCCCGGAGCGGTTGGACAGATAGCTCTTTCCCTCTTTGGCGAAGGCCTCCTCCACCATGCGGGCGGAGGTGGTCTTGCCGTTGGTGCCCGTGATGGCCACGGTTTTTACGTCCTTTGCCAGCAGCTCCAGCAGATTCGGGCAGAGTTTCAGGGCGTAGCGCCCGGGCATGGCGGTACCGCCCCGGTGCAGAAGCCGGGAGATGCCGCGCAGACATTTGCACAGCAGGATTGCCAGGATAGCACGCAGATTCATAAAAGGCTCCTTAACTTAGCTTAAAATACGGTATGCGGCGCTCTCAGGTTCTATACCGCTTGACCGGCCGGGCCAGGGTGCAGAAGCGGTATTCCTTCCCCAGCTGCTCCCCCGCGCGCTCCGCCGCCGCTTCGTCTTCAAAGACGCCGAAGACCGCGGAGCCGGTGCCGGTCATCATGGCGCTCAGCGCCCCGTGATCCAGCAGCACGCCCTTGATCTCCCCCACGGTGCGCATGCGCCGGTCGGGCACGTCCTCAAAGACGTTGTACATGCGGCGGCAGATCTCCCGCAGCTCGCCGTTCTCGATGCCCTGCAGCAGCCCCGCCGTGTCGGGATGGCGGCGCAGGGAAACACTGTCCAGCTTTTTATAGAGCTCCGGCGTGGAGATGGAAAACTCAGGTTTTGCGATCACGAAAACGCAGTCCGGCAGATCGGGCAGATCCGTCAGGATCTCCCCGCGCCCCTTGGCCAGGGCGGTGCCGCCCGCCACGCAGAAGGCCACGTCCGAGCCCACGCGGGAGGCCAGCTCCTCCAGCTTCCGCCGGTCCAGGCGCGCGTCAAACAGCCGGTTCATCCCCCGCAGCACCGCCGCCGCGTCGGCCGAGCCGCCGCCCATCCCCGCGCCCACGGGGATATGCTTGTCCATGCGGATCTGCACGCCCCGCTCCTCCTCGCCGATCTCTTCCAGATAGCAGCGGGCGGCGCGGACGGCCAGGTTCCGCTCGTCGGTGGGGATGAAGTGCAGGTTGCAGGCTGCCTTGACGGCGCCGGAGTCGTTCTTTTCCAGCGTCAGATCGTCGCAGACCGAAACCGTCTGCATCAGCATGGTCAGCTCGTGAAAGCCGTCCTCCCGCCGGGCAACCACGTCCAGAGAGAGGTTCAGCTTGGCATAGGCCTTTTCGTGTATGGATGTCATCGTATTTTCGTCCTCGATATCGTATTGGGGAAAGAATCAGTCAAACAGGTAGACCCGCAGCTCATAGGGCCGGGTGGTAAAGCCGTTGGCGATGACGAAGTTCATATCGTAGTTTTCCAGCACCAGCAGGCCCTTATCCAGCTCGATCCCCTCCGGGGCGTCAAAGCGGACCTGATCGGCCGTGAAGGAGCAGATCACCAGGAGCTTTTTCCCCTCATAGCCGCGCTCGTAGACATAGAGCTTCTTGTCCTTCGGCAGGTATTCCCGGTAATCGCCGTAGAGGGCCACCGGGTGGTCCTTGCGGAACTTGATCAGCTTCCGGTAGAAGTTCAGCAGGGAGTCCGGGTCCTCCTCCTGCTGGGCGACGTTAATCTCCCGGTAGTTCTCGTTCACGCAGAACCAGGGCGTGGCCTCGCTGAAGCCGGCGTTTTTCTCCGCCGACCACTGCATCGGGCTGCGGGCGTTGTCCCGCGCGCCCCGCTGCACAAGCTTGAGCACCTGGCTATGGGGCAGAAGCTGCGAGGCGATGCGCGCCGCGTTCTGGGTGGACACGTCCGGGTACATCTCGATCCGCGGCAGCGGCATGTTCAGCATGCCGATCTCCTGGCCCTGGTAGATAAAGGGCGTGCCCCGCTGGAGCATGTACATCGCCGCCAGCATTTTCCCGCTCTCCACCCGGTACTTCTCGCTCCCGTAGCGGGAGATGATGCGCGGATGGTCGTGGTTTTCTATGTACAGCGCGTTCCAGGCCTTCCCCTCCAGCTTGAGCTGCCAGTCGCTCATGGCGCGCTTGAGCTTGCGCAGGCTGAAGGGCCGGGGGATCATGTCCGTCAGCACGCAGTCGGCCTCCATGTGGGAGAAGGCGATCATCTCATCCAGCACCTGATCCGGCCCCTCGGTGATGTAGCGCAGGGCCGCGTCCGCCGTGGTGCTGGGGCTCTCCCCCACCACAAAGCAGTCGTAATGGGCCAGCACGTCCCGCTTGAACTCCGCCAGATAGTCGTGGACCTTCGGCTGGTTGGAAAAGAATTTAAGGCCGTTGATGGCCGGGATCCAGGGATGGCTGTCGGGCAGGCCCGGGGCCTTGGCAATGAAGGTCACCACGTCCTCCCGGAAGCCATCCACCCCCATGTCCAGCCAAAAGCGCATGATCTCCTTGAATTCCTGCCGCACGCGGGGATTGTCCATGTTCAGATCCGGCTGCTTTTTGGCGAAGAGATGCAGGTAGTATTCGTCCAGGCCCTCGTCGTACTCCCAGGCGCCGCCCTCGAAATGGCTGGTCCAGTTATTGGGCGGCAGGCGTCGGCCGCGCACGGTTTTGCCCTCCCGCCAGTAGTAATAGTCGTGGTAGGGGTTATCCCGGCTCTTGCGGCTGGCCTGAAACCAGGGGTGCTCGTCCGAGCTGTGATTCATCACCAGGTCGAGGAAGACCCGCATCCCCCGCTCGTGGGCCTTGTCCAGCAGTTCCCGGAACACGTCCAGGTTGCCGAAATCCGGGTGAATGTTTTTGTAGTCGGAGATATCGTAGCCGTAATCCGCGTTGGGCGAGGGATAGATCGGGGAGAACCAAATGGCGTCCGCGCCGAGGCTCCGGATGTAGTCCAGCTTCTGGATCACGCCCCAGAGGTCGCCGATGCCGTCCCCGTTTCCGTCGCAGAAGCTCCGGGTCCAGATGTGATAGACGCACATCTCCTTGTACCAGCTTTTCTCCGCCATAGCGCGCTCCTCCCCTTTCGTGTATTTGTTGTATTGTACCACAGCTTTGCGCCTTTGTCACGGCTTTCCGCGCCTGGGACAGTTCTTAAGTTCCCTTAAAAATGTTCCAAACCGCCTGCATTTGTTGACAAAACGGTTAAAGAGTGGTATATGTAGAATGCATTTTCAGCACAAGCTGAGCTTGAACCTTGATCACCCGGCCCGGAGGCCGGGTCAGGAGAACCGAAATGAAAGCCAATAAACTCCTTTTTGCTGCCCTTCTGGTCCTGTTGCTGCTGCTCGTGATGGCGCCGGCCGCCTTTGCCGATTCCATCTATCCGGCGCCCGGACCGGTGGAAGCCGGCAGCAGCTTAAACCATCTCCTCGCCACCGTCGCGGCGGACACCCCTGTCAGCGCGGCGGAGGGCACCCTGCCCTACGGCGTCAACCTGGAGGTGGAGACCAACGGGACGGAAGGAAATGTCTATCTGCGCGGCACGCCCATGATCGCCGGCGCCTACGACTGCATCCTCTATCTGGGCGGGGCCAGCACGATCTGCCACCTGGACATTCTCCCCGCCACCCCTGTCGTCAGCAGCAGCGAATCCGTCGTCTGCTTTGTGGACGACCCGGTCACGCTGGGCGTCAGCGCCTGGTCGGCCGACGGCAGCGCCCTGAGCTACCAGTGGTATTACAGCCAGTTTGGCCAGAGTGAGAACGGCTCGGTCATCGGCGGCGCGACGGACACCAGCCTTGGCATCGGCACCGCCTATGTGGGCACCAGCTATTATTACTGCGTGGTCACCAACACCAATAACGGCATGAGCGTTCAGACCACGTCCCCGGTCATCGCCGTTACGGTGCAGGAAAACGGCGTCTCCGGCATTTCTGTCATGAGCTATCCGACGAAGCTTCTCTATCGCGTGGGCGAGATGCTGGACACCCGCGGCATGCAGCTGGCGGTGAGCTATTCAAACGGCACGACGGAGTACCTCACGGAGGGCTTCACCTGCACCCCGACGCAGCTTGACTATGCCGGCAGCCAGACCATCACGGTCAACTACCAGGGGCTGAGCTGCAGCTTTGACGTGGCCGTGGAGCAGCAGACCGAGACCATCACCGGCATCGGCATTCTGAGCTATCCCAACAAAATGCGCTATACCGTGGGCGAGACGCTGAACACCACGGGCCTGTCCATCCGGGCCTACACCAATCTGGGCGGCTTCCGGGATGTGGACAACGGCTTCACCTGCACCCCCACGACCCTCAACTATCCCGGCGAGCAGGAGATCTCCGTGAGCTACGGCGACGCGCTGTGCAGCTTCACCGTCACGGTGGAAAACGAGCCGGAAGTGCCCACTTCGCTGGCTGTCAGCCAGCAGCCCACCCGCACGACCTACCGGCAGGGCGATTATTTGGATATCACCGGTTTGGTTCTCAAGCAGATCAGCAATCTGGGCAATGCCCAGTATATCTATTCCGGTTTTTCCTGCAGTCCAACCCAGCTGAATACGGTGGGCTATCAGCAGATCACCGTGTATTACGGCAATCTGACGACCACCTTTACCGTCACGGTCACCGAGGCAGGCCAGACGGTCGCCCCGACCATGACGCCCTCTTATACGGCGCCGGCCGCCACCCAGCCCCCCGCTGCGGTCACGCCGAACCCGGTGCCCTCCGCGCCGGTGCAGACGCCGTCCGGCTCCGCGGCCACGCCGGTACCCACCACGGCGCCCACCGCCGTCCCCACGGCGACCGTCGCGCCCACGATGCATCCCTCCAGCCACAGCTCCCACCAGAGCAACCTGGGCCGCAGCCTTATCTCCATCATCGTGATCACCGCGGTGATGGCGCTGGCCGTTCTCGGCGCCTATGTGTTCGTGATGAACCAGGGCGGTTTTGAGGGCGCCGCGCAGAAGATCAAAGAGCTCTTCCGGCGCAGAAAATAAACCGATACCCCGGCGCCGCGGCATGCATCCCGCGGCGCCGGTTTTTCACGGGTTTCGCCCCGCCGCGCCGGGAAAAGTTTTTTGGAAAAAGAGGTTGACATACCCCCGCAGAATATGGTATTATCTCAAAGCTGAATGTGGAAACGTCCCATGCGGGTGTAGTTCAATGGTAGAACACCAGCCTTCCAAGCTGGATACGTGGGTTCGATTCCCATCACCCGCTCCATATCTGTCGGGCGCGGGGCATGTATATGCGCCAATAGCTCAGCAGGATAGAGCAACTGCCTTCTAAGCAGTAGGTCGGGGGTTCGAATCCCTCTTGGCGTGCCAACGTCAGAAGAAGCCTACTCCATTCCGCTTCCGCGGTTTGCGAAGGCGCCGCGAAAGCTGCATATCCGTAGGCTCCTTCTTCCTTCCCCAAATCAAACCCGCTGCGCTGGGCTTTGATTTGAAAAGAGGGTAACAATTGTATTCGGTGGGATTAGCTCAGTTGGTAGAGCACCGGATTGTGGTTCCGGGTGTCGTGGGTTCGAGCCCCATATCCCACCCCACTTACTCATTCAGAGGCTGGCCATGCCGGCCTCTTTTGACCAGATACTGGGATGTAGTGTAATGGTAACACACCGGACTTTGACTCCGATATAGTGGGTTCGAGTCCCGCCATCCCAGCCACCACGTCAGAAGAAACCTGATCCACTCCGCTTCCGCCGGGGCGGCGAAAGCTGCGTATCCTCAGGTTCCTTCTTCCTCTTCCAACTCGAACCCGCTGCGCTGGGCTTCGAGTTGGGGAACGACGTGGGATAAGCCCTTCCCTTTTGAGAGGCGGAACGGCGACGGAAGCGAGACGCTCCAACGCTTGTTCCGACGATATGCCCCAGTAGCTCAGGAGGTAGAGCACCTGCCTTTTAAGCAGGGTGTCCGGGGTTCGAGTCCCCGCTGGAGCACCAAAGCCCTCGAAAACGCAATGTT
>CACYOR010000087.1 GCA_902775985.1 Oscillospiraceae bacterium | reverse complement strand
CATCTCGCCGCGCGTCTTTTTTCCATTCGTCCATGACAACACCCCCGCTCCTATTTTACCAGAAGCGAGGGCATTTGGGTAGTTTTTTGACAGACTGAACAGCGGGTACGCCGTGCGTACCCGCTGTTGCTCATATTTCATTTAGTCCCGGAAGCCCTCGCCCTGGCGTGCTGCCTCGCAGATGAGCTTCACGCAGGCATCGTAGCCCAGCAGGCCCGTATCCAGCGAGAGGGTATAGTTGTGGCTGTCACCCCAGTGCCGGCCGGTGTACTCCTGATAAAAGCTGCGGCGGGCGGCGTCCGTTTTCTGGATCTTGCGCTGGATCTCCGTGGGGTTCTGGCTGCCGATCAGCTGGCTGACCCGCGCGGCGCGGTGCAGAAGGTCGGCATAGAGGAAGACGTTCAGGCTCGGGATCCCCGCCTTTGCCATGATATCGTCCGCGCAGCGGCCGAGGATCACGCAGGGGCCTTTCTGCGCCAGTTCCAGGATCACATGGCGCTCAATGTCGCTGACGGCGTCGTGGGGGTCCATATAGCCCGCGGGCGTGATCATGCGGAAAAAGAGCTCCGACCGGGTGATCTCCTCCTCCAGACGCTCGATCTCCTCGGTGTCCAGACCGCTCTGGGCCACCGTCGCCTTGATGATATCGCGATCGTAGAATTCGATCCCCAGCTCCTTGGCCACCCGCTGTCCGATGGAGTGACCGCCGGAACCGTATTCCCTGCTGATGGTAATGACCATGCGCCATACCCCCTTCTCGTTCGCCGGGAAACGCCGTTCCCGGATGCCCTCATTGTATCACAGCCGATCCCCGCGTTTCAATCCCGAATCCGGGATCTTATGCGGTAATCACTTTTTTCCGGAGGAACTTGCTCGTATCAGCCTCGCAGAGTTTTTCGCCTGGGAAGGCGAAAAATCAATCAAATCCGTTTTTTCCGGGGACATGCGCCTCGGAAAAAACACTTCTCAGCCTGCAAACGTGCGAGCGTCTCACAGAAGCGAGTGCGCTGCAGCAGGCTGCAGCTTTTTTGCCCGTAAAGCCTCTGGCTTTACGGGCAGTCGAAGCAGAAGGCCGCGCCCCACGGGACGCGGCCTTCTGCTGTTCACAGCTATATGACGCCAATTACTTGATGCCGTACTTCTTGTTGAACTTATCCACACGGCCGCTGGTGTCGACCAGCTTCTGCTTGCCGGTGAAGAAGGGGTGGCACTTGGAGCAGATCTCAACGGTGATATTCTGCTTGGTGGACCCGGTCTCGATCACATTGCCGCAGGCGCAGCGGATGGTGGTGGGCTGGTAATTGGGATGGATTCCTTCCTTCATGGTTCATACGCTCCTCATCATAGGCTGTCATGATTGTACGCAAAGCATATAGTTACATGACGCAAAGCGGATTGTAACACAGAAAAGCGGAGAATGCAAGGCTTTTATTCACGTTTTTCCCGAATTTCCACCGCTTCTCCCACGGAGAGGAAGTAGAGCACGCTCTCCTTCACCCGCTTGCCGCAGATGCGCTCCAGCGCGGCGGCGTAGGCGGCGATCTGGGGGCGGTAGTGCTCGGCGCGCTGCAGGGCCTCCGCCCGGTTTTTGAGCCGGTCGGTCTTGTAGTCGATGACCGTCAGGCCGTCTTCCTCCTCCAGATAGCAGTCCACCACGCCCTGGAGCAGCAGCTTCTCCCCCGCACCCGTGCCGCAGAGGCTCTGGGCGTCGCAGAGCAGGGAGAACTTGAACTCCCGGTGGAGGGCCGGGGCCTGCCGCATCCGCTGTCCCAGAGGCGAGGCAAAGAGGGTCTGGATCGCCCGGGCGTCCACGGCCTCCGCCTCCCGGTCGGAGAGGAAGCGCCGGTCGCGCAGCCGCTCGATCTCGCCCTGGATCGCCTCGAGGCTCTCTGTTTTGTCAAAGTCCATATACTGCAGCACCAGATGGGTGGCGATGCCCTTCTCCGTCCCGGTCGCCGGCTTGTCCGCGCGGGCAAAATCCGGCATGCGGAAGGCGCGGTGCGGCCTCGGCTCCAGCTCCGCCGCCTCCTCGTCCGCCTCCCGGCGGCCCTTCAGGCCCGTGGCGGTCAGCTTGGAGGGCAGGCTCTCCGCCTCGCGGAAGGGATAGACAAAGCTCAGATTCCGCCGCAGCGCCGCCAGCGCCTCGCTGTCCGCCTGCGGCTGCTCCGCTGCCGCGTCCTCCGCTGCGGCCGCTTCCTCCGCCTCGTGGAAACTCAGGCGCAGATGCCTCTCCCCATCGGCCAGCGCCGCGGACAGCAGCCAGTCCACCGGGGAGGCCGCGCCCGCCAGCACCTCCGGCGCCAGGGGCACGCTGATCCCGGCGCGGAGCTTCTCGATCCGCGCCTCCGGGTTTTTCATCACCGCGCTGATGTACAGCCGCTCTTTCGGCCGCGTCAGCGCCACATACAGAAGGCGCATCTCCTCCGAGAGCATTTCCCGCTCCAGGCGCAGGCGGATGGCGTTGCGGGCCAGGGTCGGGTATTCCACCCGCCGCTCCAGGTCCGTCAGTTTTGGCCCCAGGCCCAGCTTGGCGTGCACCAGCACGGTGTCCTGGCTGTCCTTGCGGTTGAAGCGCCGGTCCGTATCGCAGAGGAAGACCACCGGGAACTCCAGGCCTTTGGACTTGTGCACCGAGAGGATCTGCACGGCCGAGCCGGTCTCGGCGCCGAGGGAGGGCTCCTGCCCCTTCTCGGCCTGACGGCGCAGCCAGAGCACAAAGCGGTGCAGCCCGCGGTAGCCGCTGCTCTCAAAGCGCTCGGAGAGAGCCACCATGGCCAAGAGCCGCGCCCGGCGCTGCTCGCCGTCACTCATGGCGCTGCACAGCGAGAGCAGATCCAGCTCCTCGATCAGCCGCCAGACCATGTCCGCGGCGCTCAGGTCCGGCGCCTGACGGCGCAGCGTCTCCAGCCGATCCAAGAAGGCCCGGCAGTCCCCGTCCGTCTCCGCCGCGGCGCAGAGGGCGGCGTAGTAGTCCCCGTCCATTTTCGCCGCCCGGATCCGGCTGAGCGCATCGGCGGAAAAGCCGAAGGCCGGGGAGCGCAGCACCGCGATCAGCGGGATATCCTGGTGGGGATTGTCCACCACCGCCAGCAGCGACATCAGGGTCGAGACCTCCACGGAGCTGAAGAAGCCGCCGCCCTGACCGTTGCTCACGGGCACGCCCTCCTGTCCGAGGGCCCGGCGGTAGACGCCGCCCACCGTGTTGGCCGAGCGCAGCAGGATCGCCACATCGCCATAGCGCATGGGGCGCTGCTGTCCGTGGTCGGTGACCGTGGCGCCGGAGTCCACCAGGGCGCGGATCTTCCGGGCCACCATGCGGGCCTCCAGGGCGGTCTTGTCGGGCCGCTCCTCGTCCTCCTCCGCCGCCGGCAGGGCCAGCAGCATCAGCTCCGGCACCGGGACGCTGCCCTCATAGGCCGCGCCCGGCTTGAGCGCGGCGTTCTCGTCGTAGTCCAGATCGCCCAGCTCCTCCGACATGCACAGGGAGAAGACCGTGTTGGCCCCCTCCAGGATTTCCCGGCGGGAGCGGAAATTCTCCTGCAGCAGGATACGCCGCGGCTCGCCGGGTTTGGCGCAGGAGGCGTCGGCATAGTCCCGGTATTTCTTTGTGAAGATCTCCGGATCGGCCAGGCGGAAGCGGTAGATCGACTGCTTCACATCGCCCACCAGGAAGAGGTTCTTTCCCTCCCGGGAGACGGCGCGGAAGATGGCGTCCTGCACCTGGCTCACGTCCTGATACTCGTCCACCATGATCTCGGTATAGCGCTTGGAGACCTGCACGGCCAGTTCCGTGGGCTCTCCATCGGGCCCGGTCAGCAGCTGGGCCGTCTTGTGCTCCAGATCCGCGTAGTCCACCAGACCCGCCCGGCGCTTATCCCGGCTGTACTCCTTGTCGAAGTCCAGCACCAGCTGCAGCAGGGCGCTCATGGCCGGTTCCGTCTGCGCCATATCCCGCAGCAGTCCTTGGGAATCCCCGTCCAGCAGGGTCTCCAGCGCTTCCATCGCCTTTTTGCAGGCGCCGCGCCGGGCCTTGACACGCTCGGAGAGGGCCGGGTCCGGGGAGCTGCGCAGGATTTTCAGTTTGGGAAAGGGGATCGGGAAGCAGTCCCGGGCCCGGTCCCAGCCCAGCGCGAGGCAGCGCTCCAGCTCCCGGATGGCGTCGGCCGTCTCGGCAAAGCTCTCGCCGTAGGCGAAAAAGATCTTCTCGTTCTTTCCGATGGCCTGCAGGCAGCGGTCCATCTCGCCGCTCCAATAGGCCGCGCGTACCCGCGCCCGGGTCAGGATCTCCTGCCCCCAGGGGGTCTCGGCGGCGTCCGAGGCCGGACGGCGCAGCAGCTCCACCTGTTCCCGCGCCCAGTCCTCGGGGCGGGCATGGCACTGCATGCGGCTGTGGAGGCTCAGCACCAGCTCGGCCAGGCGGCTGTCGTCCCTCCCGGCGCCCACGGTGTCGGCCAGCGCCAGGAAGCCGGGGATCGCCTCCGGCGTTTCATAGCAGCGCTCCAGCGTGCGCTCCAGGGCGGCGGCGCGCATGGCCTCGGCCCGGTCCTCGTCGGCGATCTTGAAATCCGGGCTCAGCCCCGCCAGATGGCTGTTCTCCCGCAGGAGGGCGGCGCAGAAGCTGTGGATCGTGCCGATCTGCGCCCGGCGGCACAGGGCGCTCTGCCGGCGCAGATGTTTGTTCCCCGGGTCAGCGGCCAGGGCGGCGGAGAGCTCCTCCATAATCCGCCCGCGCAGTTCGCCCGCGGCGGCCCGGGTAAAGGTGATGATCAGAAAGCTGTCCAGGTCGGCGGGCTGCTCCCCATCCTGAAGCCAGGCCATCAGCCGTTCGGTCAGCACCTTGGTTTTGCCGCTGCCCGCGCCGGCGGAGATCAGCACCGCACTGCCGCGCGTATGGATGGCAAGTTTCTGTGAAGGGGTGGGTTTAAACTCAGCCATCGTTTCCCTCCTTTTCTCCCGGCTCGGCCGGGGTCCAGCGCTGCCGCATCTTGTCCCAGACCCGTTTTTCGGGGATCTTGGGCATGAAGCGGCTCTGCTCGCCGTTTTCGCCCTCGGAGAAATGGCAGGCATCAAAGTAATCGCAGGTCAGGCAGGCGTTTTCCTGCTGGCTGCGGTAGAAGGGGTCGGCCTCGATGCTGCCGCGGCGCAGCTCCCGGGCCATCTCGCTCAGGCTGCCGCGGATATGCCGGGACAGCAGGCCCAGCATCTCCAGCGAGGCCACGTTGTCAGAGCTCACGACGCCGTTTTTGAACTTCACCGGGATATAGCGCTTATCCTCGCCCTTTTCCCAGGCCTCCAGCAGCGCGGGATCGTCCAGGGCCAGGCCGCTGCGGCGCAGGGCGTCGCCCCGTTTTTTCCCGATCTCCGCCTCGTCGTCCCGCGTCAGGGAGAGCAGGGCGCTGCGGGCCGGGACGTACATGACCCCGGCGGGCCGGATCTCCTCCCCGTAGCGCTCCGGTCCGTCGGCCTGGAGCGCGAAGAGATAGAGCAGCATCTGCAGCCCCATCCCGTACCAGACGTCCGAGAGGGAGAAGGCCTTTTTGCCGGTCTTGTAGTCCACCACGCGCAGGTAGAGCTTCCCCTCGTGGAGCCAGCCGTCCACCCGGTCGGCGATGCCGGTGAGGGTCATGGCGCCCTCCCCCTCGCCCAGCTCCACCGGGCGCAGCTCGTCGGCCTTGGAGAAGTCCAGCTCAAAGTCCAAAGGCACGAAATCCGAGCGCCGCAGTTCCTGGGCCATGTCCAGCACCACCTGGTGCACATCCAGGCACAGGCGCTTGAAGAGGTGGACAAAGCGCTTGGACTTCTCCCGGAAGTCGTTCAGCTCCTCATGGACGTAGTCGGCCACAAAGCGGTCGGTCATGGCGTGCAGCTCCTCGTCCGTGATGGCGGCGAAGCCGCCCCGCTCCTTCGCCTCCCGGGCGCTGTGTTCCAGCACATAGTGCATGAAGGTGCCGATCTCCGGCGGCTTGAAGCCGGCGGGCTCATAGGGCTTGGCCCGCAGGCCGTACTGGCAGAAATAGGAATAGCGGCAGGAGGCAAAGCGGTCGATGCGTGAGGCGCTCAGCCGGAGGCGGGGGCCGTACAGGGCCTCCACCGCCCGGGGCGAGAGGCGCCCGCGGCTCATGGCGGCGGCCTCCTCCAGGCGCCGAAAGCGGGCCGGTTCCCTCTCCCGGAACCAGGCTGCGGCGGCCGCGGCGCAGGGAGATCCGCCCCGGACCGCGTGGGCGGCCAGGCTCAAAGCCGGGGCCGCGGCGGAAAGGCGCGCTTCCTCCAGCGCCGCGCTCCGGGGCTTCTTGTCAAAGAGCACTTTGGCCCGGTTAAAGACGAAGGCGGGCCGCAGGGCCTCCCCGTCCTCGCCGCAGGCCGGGCAGCTGAGATACAGGCTCTCCGAGGGCAGGGTCAGCACCGCGTAGAGCAGAGAAAACTCCCGCCAGAGCTCACTTTCCCCACCGCCCAGATCGATCTCCAGGCTCATAAGCCGCTCCCGCTCCTCGCTGTCGAACATGGAGACGTTCTCCTCCGTGCGGGGGATGCGGTCGTCGCTGCAGCCCAGCACCAGCAGATGCCGGATGCGGCGGCGGCGCATCCGGTCAAAGTCGCCGGCCGAGACCCGGTCCAGGGAGACCGGGATCAGCCCGATGTCGTATTGGGAGAGCATGCGGGTAAAGAGCCGGCCGAAATCGTCCCGCTCCATCGGCGTCGTGCCCAGAATCGCGGCGCACTGCTCCAGGGCGCCCACGATCAGATCCCAGAGCTGGCTGTACTCCGCGGCGAGCTCCGCCTGTCCGGAGGCCTGCAGGGCTTCCGCCCGCGCCGCCAACTGCTCCGGCAGACGCCAGTCGGCCAGCAGCGCGCTGAGAGCAGCGGCCTGCCCCTCGGCCGTATGGGCCAGGGCGGAGCGCTGGGAAAAGCGCAGGAGCGGTTCGGCAAAGCGGCGGCGCAGGGCGTTGATCTGTCCCAGGCGCTCCTCGGCGCTCTCGTCAAAGACCGCGCCATAACCGTCGGGATGCTGCCGCCAGTCGCCCGGGCGCTCCCAGGCCCAGCCGCGCAGCTGCCATTTATAGATGTAGTTGATGAGCTGGTCGCTCTCCTCCGCGTCCAGACCCGTGAGCCCGGTGCGCAGGGCGCTGATCACATCGTCCACCTCCCAGGCCCCCTCCAGGATCTCATAGGCCTGGGAGATGAGCGCCGGCAGAGGCTTGGCCAGCAGCGCGCTGCGGCGGGTGGTGAAGAGGGGCACCCCGTAGTGGCGGAACACGCTCTCCAGCGTGCCGCGATAGTCCTCGAAGCCGCGCACGGTCACGGCGATCTCCCGCCAGCGGCAGCCCTCTTCCCGCACCAGGCGCAGGATCTCCGCCGCCGCGGCCTCGCACTCGGCGCTGCGGCTCTCCGCCAGCACCAGCTGCACCGGGGCCTCCCCGCCCTCCCAGCGGGCGGAGCCGTAGCGGAACATCTCCTCCGAGAACCAGTGGAGAGCCGGGTCCTTGTCCCCCTTCGGCTGCAGATAGCGCACGTCCGCCTCGAACCCCAGCTCTCGCGCCTGGGCTATCAAGCGCCCCGCCGAGACGCGGGAGAGGGCGAAAAGCTCGTTGTTGCTGTCCAGATCGTCCACCGTGAGGCAGACCGTGAGATCCACACCTTTGCGCAGCAGAGCCTGCAGCACGGCCTGCTCCTGATGGGTAAAGTCGATAAAGCCGTCCACATAGACGCTGCTTGTCTCATTCAGATCGCTCTCCGGGATCTGCTCGGCCAGCACGCTCAGACGGTCCGCCGGGTCGGCCCGACCGTTGGCCACCACCGCGTCGTAGGCCGCGCGGATCAGCGCCAGATCGTGGAGCTTATCGCCCAGGCTGTCGTCCACCAGCTGGGCGGCCTGCTCCAGCCGCTCGGCGGAGACGCAGGCGCTTTTCAGCTCGTCCAGCGCCCCCAGCAGCATGGTCTGCAGCTCCACCTTTCGCGCCGCCGCGGTATAGACCCGCAGGCGGGCGCCTACCTGATGGAGGGCCAGGGCCATGCACAAAAGTCGCCCGCCCTTATCCAGGCTCTGGGCCGCGCCGCCGCCCAGGCGGCTGGCCAGGCGCCGGGCCAGGCCCGTAAAGCTGAACACCTCGCCATAGAGGGAGAGGCTGTCCCCGCAGACGGCGCAGAGCTCCCGCTCCGCCTCGTGGCTGTATTGCTCCGGCACCAGCAGGATCTGGCCGCCCCGCTTTTCCTCCACCGCGCGGCGGATCTGCGCCATGATGGCGGCGGTCTTGCCCGCGCCGGCCTTGCCCAGCAGCAGATGCAGCATGCCGATCCCTCCTTTTCTTCTTACGAATTCATCGGGTGATAACAATTCAAAAACGGTATTGTTATAATACCAAATCTGTATCCCCCTCGCAAGGGCTGCGGAAAAAACGCCCGCTTTCCCTTGCCTTTGTCTTTCGACTGTGGTATAAAATTGAAATAAACATGGATGATATCCAATTTTTAGCAGGCACAAAGGAGGACTTATCATGAAACTGTCATCCAAAATGGCACGCTGCGGGCTCTCCCCCATGCGCAAGTTCAACGGCGAGGCCGCCAAGACCGTCGAGCGCGGCATCAAGATCTACCATCTGAACATCGGCCAGCCGGATATCCGCACGCCCCAGGCCTTTTATGACGCTCTCAAGTCCTTCAACCAGCCGGTCTTGGCCTACGCCCCCTCCAGCGGCATGCCGGAGCTGCTGGACGCCGTGCGCGGCTACTACAAGCGCATCGGCGTGGAGCTGAGCCGGACACAGATCCTACCCACCTCCGGCGGCAGCGAGGCTTTGCAGATGACCATGGCCACCATCCTCGACGACGGGGATGAGCTGCTGGTGGAGCACACCCGCGCCATCCTGATCTCCAACCCCGGCAACCCCACCGGTTCGGTGCTGACGCCGGAAGAGCTGAAGCTCATGCTGGATATTGCCAAAGAGCACGATCTGATCCTCGTCTGCGACGAGGTATACCGGGAGTTCGTCTACGGCGGCGAGCCGCTGATGAGCGCGCTGCAGTTTGCCGGCTACGAGGAGAACGTGGTGGTCATCGACTCCGTGTCCAAGCGCTTTTCCGCCTGCGGCGCCCGCGTGGGCATGGTGATTTCCAAGAACAAGGCCTTCATGTCCGAGGTCATGAAGTGGTGCCAGTGCCGTCTCTGCTCCGCCACGGTGGATCAGGTGGCCGCCGCCGCCCTCTACGCCCTGGATCCCAGCTATTTTGACGAGGTGCGCGCGGAGTACAAAAACCGCCGCGACACCCTGATGCGCAAGCTGCGGGAGCTTCCCGGCGTGGTTTGCGAGGAACCGAAGGGTGCCTTCTATGTGATGGCCGCCCTGCCCGTCGACGATGCGGATACCTTCCAGCACTGGCTGCTCAGCGACTTTGACGATCACGGCGAGACCGTGATGTTCGCCTGCGGCGAGCCCTTCTATGCCACCCCAGGCAAGGGCAAGAACGAGGTGCGCATGGCCTACACCATCAACTGCCAGGATCTGGAGCGCGCCGGTGGCAGAAGAAGGCGGGGCGCAATTTGTGCAGCGGTCGGAAAACGCAAGGAAAAGCGTAAGCCCGCAGCGTTTTCCGGGCACCGCAAACCGGAATTAGGCAACACAAAAACAGGAGCGGTTTTCCGCCCCTGTTTTTTTGCATCAATTTGAATCCTGTCGTAGGGGCGGGGCTCGTCCCCGCCCGTTTGGGTCAGCCGCGCAGCCGGGCTAACGGGACGTCCGGAGGCCGTCCCCTACTGTCTTGCCGTGAGATGGTGCGTGGCCGGACTAACAGGCGGCTGATCGCCGCCCCTGCGGTATCGACGTGGGTTTTGCGCGTCCCCTAATTCCTAATGCCTGTTGCCTTAATGCCTCTCCTCACACCATCCGTCCCAGCACTTCCTCGCGGCTGGGGATGGAGGCCGAGGCGCCGGGGCGGGAGATGGCGATGGAGGCCGCCGTGGAGGCATAGCGCATGGCCGTGGGCACATCCAGACGGCTCAGCACGCCGCCCAGGAAGAAGCCCGCGTAGGTGTCGCCCGCGCCGGTGGTGTCCACCGCCTCGGCCGGGACCGCCGCCTGCCGGAAGCAACCCTCCGCCCCGGCGTAGGCGGAGCCCTCGCCGCCCAGGGTCAGCACCACGCTGCCGATGCCGAAGCGCTCCCGCAGGGTCTGGGCCGCACCGATGGGATCCGCCTCCGCGTCCGCGTGCAGCAGGGCCGCGCATTCCACCTCGTTCAAAAACAGATAGTCGATCAAGTCCAGCGGCAGCTTCTCCACCGCCTCGTTCATGGGCGCGGGGGTCAGGGCCACGCGCAGGCCCTTCGCCTTCGCCGCCCGGATCAGATAGTCCAGCTCCCGGATCTCGTTCTGCAAGGTCAGCACGTCGCCCGCGCCAAAGGCCGTCAGCACCCGGTCGATCTGCTCCCGGGTGGTGCAGTGGTTGGCGCCGCCGTAGACCAGGATGCAGTTGTCGCCCTCGGCGTCGTTCTGGATGATGGCGTGGCCCGTGCGCATGCCGGGCAGCACGTCCACCCAGCGGGTGTCCACCCCGGACTCATGCAACTCCGCGAGCAGAAAGCGCCCGTCCTCGCCGATGGCCCCGGCCAGGGAGACGTTCAGCCCGGCCCTGGCCAGGGCGATGGACTGGTTCAGGCCCTTGCCGCCGGCGAAGAGCCGCAGGTCCGTAGAGGAGAGGGTCTCCCCTTTCCGGACGAAATGGGGCACGGAATAGGTATAGTCAATGTTCAGGGAACCGAAGCACAGCACATTCATGGATCATCGCTCCTTTTATCGGGCTTCCTTTGTCCCCCATTATACACGCCTCTCGCCGCCCGGTGCAAGTCTTTCCCTCTCTCACGGCAAAGCCCGGCAGGAAAACTTTCCCGCCGGGCCCCGTGTAAAAGGAGTGAAAAGAGAGGATAAAACGAGTATGTGAGATTCAGTTCTGTTCTGCCAGATACAGGCCCACGCGGCTTTGGATCTGCCGGGCGGCCTCTTCGGCGCTTTTCTGTCCGCCCAGAAAGGCGTTCATTTCGCTGCGCAGGATTGTGAGCAGCGCCTCGTCCGTGTGTACAAGGCCGCGGCTCTGATAGACCAGCTCCCGGATCTGTGCGGCGTCCTCGGCGGAGAAAGCGTCCTGGATCCAGCTGAGGCCGCTGCCGCTGTCGATGGCATTTGCCAGCGCCCGTTCAAACTTGGCCTTGAGGGCGGGGATGCCCTGTGTCAGTTCCACGGTATCCGAACCTTGGATCAGCGTACGCACGAAGCGCCATGCCGCCTCCTGCCTGGTTCCGGAGGCCAGGATCCCGATGCGGGTATTCTGCCCGCCGCTGCCGTACCAGGCGTCCGGGCTCTCTCCCTGGCGCAGGAAATAGCTGCCGGTGCCGCTGCTCTCGGGGAAGCCCGCCAGCACATAGGTGTCCTTCAGGCTGTTGCGGAAGCGGAAACGGGCGTCCGTGGCCAGATCGTAGGCGAAATCGAGGAGCTGGGGGTTGTCATTGTATTCGCCGCCCGCGGGCAGCTCCTTCAAAAGCTGCAGCCAGTGGGCAAAGGCCGGGCGCTCAAAATCGCAGCTCATGGTCTCCCAGTCGATGAACTCCGCCGTGGCGGCCCAGGCAAAGAGCGTCGTCAGCAGCTCCCGCTCCATATTGGGCCGGATCGGCTCCATCTCCGGGTGCTCCCGGATCAGAGTCTCGATCCGCTCCACCGTCCAGTCTTCCCCGCTGAAGCCCGGATGGGTCGCAATCGACAGCATGTTGAACTTGTCGGTGTACTCATAGAGCTTGCCCTGCTGCAGCATGAGGGCAAACAGCGGCTCGATGAAGTCCTCCCGGCTCAGGCTCTCGTCCGCGTCCAGAAAGGGCAGCATATCGGCAAGCAGCCCCGTTCCTACGGCCCGATCCGGTAAGATGCTGGTATCCAGCAGATCCAGATCGCTGCCGGTGGCCAGCTCAAGCAGCAGGCGATCCCGCTCGTTCTCGCTGTTAAAGACGAGCGGTTCGATCTCGATCCGATATTCCGGGTCGGTATTGTTGAAGCGGATGACGGCGTCCAGCAGCTCCATGCTGCAGGAATAGGAGACGCTGGAATACTGGTACATCTCCTCGCTGCTGTCGCCGAAGCAGCCCAGCTTGAGCACCTTGCGCACCGGTACCTCGCCCGGCTCCACACGGATCAGGCCGCCGTCGCCGCCAGGATAGAAAAACACGCCCCGGGAGTTTTCCAAGCCCAGCCAGCCGCTCAGGTCCCCGTAGCTCAGCGCCACGTCCAGCCAGCTGAAAACCGGGCTGAGCTCGCCTCCGTCCGGGCCGCTGCTCCACAGCATCCGGTCGCGTTCATAAAAGACGTGACCGTTGTTGCTGGAAAACATCACCGGCTCCTCACTAAGAGGCAGCGGCGCGCCGAAGCCGAGGGTCTGAGAGTCAAAGGGGGCATAGCCGTTTTCCGTCCAGTAGTAGGCCGTGCCGTTTACGCGGAAACCCAGCATGCCGCCCATATCCGGCAGTTCCGGCCGGGCCAGGATGTTCAGTTCCGGATCCACGACCCAGGCCGCCCCCGGCGAAACCAGCAGCGCACGTCCCTCGTCCAGCGGGATGAGCCCGGAGAAGATCAGGCTGCTGGATTCGGTGCCGGCCGTGCCCTCAAAGGGGATACGCAGGCAGCTGCTCTCACCGCTTTCCCGATCCAGATGGAACAGATAATAGCCCAGGTCATCGGGAAATTCCCGCTTTTCCAGCTGCTCCCAGCTCACGCCTTCCCGGATCAGGGCCCAAAGACAGCTCCCCGCCGGCTGAAGCTGAGCTTCCGCCGGCCAGCGTGCGTCCCCGGTATCCAAGGGGAAGCGCTCCCAGCTGTCGGAGAG
>CACYOR010000086.1 GCA_902775985.1 Oscillospiraceae bacterium | reverse complement strand
AAGACGTTGGAGATGAAGCTGTCCTCGTGATAGTGGGTGGTGACGCGCACATCGTGGGGCCCGAAGTTGTCGGTGAAGGGGTGCTCCGTGGTCATGAGCACCAGTGCGCTTTTGCGCAGACCCTCCAGCTCCAGCAGATACCGGGACATGGCCTCCTGCTGCGGGATGGGCACGGGCCGGGTCATAAAGTCCTCCCGGATCGGCTTGCCCTCGGTCTGGATCCGGCGCAGCAGCGGCACGATCCGCTCCCGCAGCGCGGCAAAGAAGGCGTCCAGCTGCTCCATGCTGCCGCCCTTTTCCAAATCGTCCAGGCAGGTGTCGTAATAGCTGGCCTTTTTCTCGTCCCGCAGGTCGATGGCCTTGCGGTTGTAGTCGATCAGCGCGGCCAGGGAATCCCGGAACAGGGAGAAATCGGAGGCTTTCTTGGCTTTCAGCCAGTCGCCGTAGGCCTTGTTGGCCACGACGTCCATCTCATAATTGAGTTCGGCGGAGATGTTCTTGACCCGGGCATAGCCCTCATAGAGGTGCTCCACGGCCTTTTTCTGTACCGGCGTCAGACCTTCGCTGTCCGCGTGCAGCTCGGTCACCAGCTGCTCAAAGCGCTCGGCATGGGTCAGCGTGTAGAGATACTTGCCCAGAATGCTCATGTCGGCGCCGGCCTGCTCGATGCCCTCCTCCGGCGCGCAGCACTCCATATCAAACTGCACCTTGCCCAGGCAGCGGCTGTAGGCCTCAATCTCATCCAGGCGCTCAAACAGCTCCTGCAGTTTTTCCGAATTTGTCATAAAAACATCTCCTTGTTTGCTTTATTCGCCCGAAAAATGCCGGCACAGATGCCGCACGCAGCAGTCCTCACAGCGGGGCTTGCGCGCGTCGCAGACGGCCCGGCCGTGCAGCACCAGACAGTGACAGAAATCGTTGGAATCCTCCGGGGGCAGAAGCTTTCGCAGCTGCATCTCGATCTTTACCGGGTCCTTCTCCTCGTCCACCACGCCCATGCGGTTCATCAGCCGGATGCAGTGGGTGTCCACTACGGTGGAGCCGGGCACGTGAAACACATCGCCCAGAATCAGATTGGCGGTCTTGCGGCCCACGCCGGGCAGCGCGGTCAGCTCCTCCATCGTGCCGGGTACCCGGCCGCCGTATTTTTCCAGCAGCACGCGGGCGCAGGCCACGATATCCCGGGCCTTGGCCCGGTAAAAGCCGCAGGAGTGAACGTACTTTTCCACTTCCTCCACGTCCGCCTCGGCAAAGGCCTCCAGCGTGGGAAAGCGCTCATAGAGCGCCGGCGTCACCAGGTTGACCCGCTCGTCGGTGCACTGGGCGGAGAGCCGCACGGCGAAGAGCAGTTCATGGGGCTTTTCATACTGCAGCGAGCATTTCTCCTCTGGATATTCCGCCAGCAGCAGGCGGACGATCTCGTTAATCTGTTCCTGGGTGCGCATCTGTCTCTCTCCTGTCGAACGTTAAAATCGACAGGCCCAGTATACTCCTGAGCCTGCCGATTCGTCAATCGGATTTGCCGCCGCGTACTCAGCGGGAGACATTGATGCTGCCGCCGCACTCCAGCACGGGCAGATCCACGCCGCCGTAGCTGCCGTTATACTGCCACTCCACCTGCAGCGCCATGGCGCGGGAGCTGTTGGCAGACAGGGGCACGGTAAAGGTGTGGGAGGCGAGGGCGCTGCGCACCTGGCCGCCGCCGTCATAGAAGATGGCCGGCGCGTCAAGGGAGACGTAGTTGCCGTCCAGCCCGATGTTCACCGAGTTGGGCAGGGCCTGGGTCTGCAGCGTGTAAGAGAGCACCGAGACGGTCACCGTGACGCTCACCTGTTCCTGATCCAGGGACTGCACGGTCCAGTCGGCGACGATGTTCAGCCCGGTACCGGTGTCCGAAGAGAAGGAGCCGCTGCTCAGGCTGGTGATCACAGGGACCGAGGTGGGGACGGTGGTGGGCAGCGGCGTGGGAGCCGCCGGTGCGGGCGTGACCGGGGGCAGCGTCGCGACCGGGGCTGCGGGCACGGGCGTCGGCGCGGGGGTCACCGGCGTGAGCGCCTGGGTGGCTGCCGGCGCGGCAAAAGGCGTGGTGACCGGCTGCGCCGTGGCGGCGATCACCTCGTTGGTCGGCTCCACCGCCGGGCTGCCGTTGGCCCTCTTATCCAGGCTGGACAGGAAGGTGAACACGACGGCCGCGATGAGGATAAAGACGATGATAAACAAAACTGCTGTGAATTTTCCTTTCATAGCAGGGCACTCCTTTCCTTGGGATGACTTCATTATAGCGTGAAACGCGGGCTTTGTCCACGAAATGCGGTGCTTTTATGAATTCTTAAGGAAGTTCCCGCACGAGGATCATGTCGTTGAGGAAGCGGTCGCCGATGGGGATGTTGATGACACCGCCATGAAACACCATGGTGGTGGAGGCGCCGCCGTCCAGGTTGTAGGCCATTTTGCAGCCGAGATCGGCCATGATCTGCGCCGTTGTGGGCAGATCGGCCCCGGCGGAATGGGGGGCGTTGCGCCCGTCGATCACCACAAAGCAGTAGTGCCCGGGCTCGTAATAGCCCAGCACGGTCCGGGGGTGGCGGGGAAAGAGGCTCTGATCGGCGTTGAAACGCTCCAGCGGCTGCCCGTCGGCATCCAGTAGAGAGGGACCGAACTCCCAGACCTGATAGGCCCCGGCCTCCAGCACATCCCGGAAGGAATAGGTGTAGGGCGCGAGCGCCTCCATGCGGCCATCCTCGTACAGGACGCAGAGATCGAAGAGGGAGTCCACCGCGTAAATCTCTTCCCCGTTGCGCACGACAAAGCCCTGCCGGTGGTTGATCAGCGTGTCGCCGTTGATGGCGATCAGAGCGCCGGCGTTGGAGGCGATGGAAACAGCCGGTGCATAGCTCGCTCCGAGATCCTCGGCAAAGGCGGCGCGCAGTTGATGTACGTCCGTCAGATAGAGATCGGCAACGAAATACGTCAGATCGGGATAGGCCTCCGGATGGGAGTAGGTATGCAGTTCAATGGCCAGGGTCGGGCTGCTGTAGTGCGTCTCGTCCTGGATGAGCTCCTGGGAGAAGTGCTCCGCAAAACGGAGGTCCCAGGGGGTGGGCGTAGGCTCAGGCGTAGACGTGGGTTCCGGTGTAGGAGCCGGCGTTAGTTTCGGAGTAGGTTCTGGCGTCAGCCCGGGCGTCGGCGCCATGGTCGGCTCCGGCGTGGTCAGGGGTGCCGGAAGGAGCTCGGGTCGGTAGAGCGCCAGCAGGCATAGTGCGGAGCAGATCAGCGCGAGAGCCAGAGCGAGGATGGCCCAGAAGAGCAGCCAGGTGTTGCGTGTGCGTTGTTTCATGATCGGTTATCTCTTTTGATAGACGAAAAAAGGAAACGGTACGGCGATCCGCCGTACCATTTCCTTTTCGGTTCCTGCGCTCCGGATACATGCCGAAACGGCGGAATGCCTCTTAGAGCTGCTTCTGAGCGTTGATCTTGACGCCGGGGCCCATGGTGGAGGCGGTGACGCAAGAACGGATATACTGGCCCTTGGCAGCAGCGGGCTTGGCCTTGTTGATGGCGCTGATGAGAGCGACGTAGTTCTCGTACAGCTTCTCGGCGCCGAAGGAGACCTTGCCGATGGGGCAGTGGATGATGTTGGTCTTGTCCAGACGATACTCGACCTTACCGGCTTTGGCTTCCTTGACAGCCTGGCTCACGTTCGGGGTGACGGTGCCGGCCTTGGGGGAGGGCATCAAGCCCTTGGGTCCGAGGATCTTACCGAGACGGCCGACAGTACCCATCATCTTGGGGTTGGCGATCACGGTGTCAAACTCAAACCAGTTCTCTTTCTGGATCTTCTCGACGTACTCCATACCGCCGGCATAGTCAGCGCCGGCAGCGAGAGCCTCTTCCACCTGCTCGGGCGGGCAGAAGACCAGGACGCGGACGGTCTTGCCGGTGCCGTTGGGCAGCACGATGGCGCCGCGGACCTGCTGGTCGGCGTGACGGCCGTCAACACCGAGCTTCACATGCAGCTCCACAGTCTCGTCGAACTTGGCCTTGCTGGCGTTGATGACCAGCTGCAGGGCCTCCTGGGGATCATAGAGGGCCTGCTTATCAATGAGCTTTGCGCTCTCTTTATAATTTTTACCTCTAAACAATTTCGTTTCCTCCTAATAATGTGGTTACAGTCGGATGGATAAATCCTCCCACGTTATTGAGCGTGTTCCTTTTCGCTCAGTCTCCGACGACGACGCCCATGGAGCGGCAGGTGCCGGCGATCATGCTGATGGCGGAGTCGATATCGGTGCAGTTCAGGTCGGGCATCTTCTGCTCGGCGATCTTGCGGACATCTTCCTTGCTGATCGTGGCGACCTTATCGCGCTGGGGCACGCCGGAAGCGGTCTCGATGCCGCAGGCCTTCTTGATCAGAAGGGCGGCAGGAGGAGTCTTGGTAATGAAGGTGAAGCTGCGGTCGGAGTACACGGTGATGACAACGGGGATCATCAGGCCCATATCGCCCTTGGTGCGCTCGTTGAAATCCTTGGTGAACTGACCGATGTTAACGCCGTACTGACCCAGAGCCGGGCCGACGGGAGGAGCCGGAGTTGCTTTGCCGGCAGGAACCTGGAATCTAACGTATCCTACTACTTTCTGTGCCATTGAGAAAGCACCTCTTTCTTATTATTCTTTAATCACTTCGACCTGGTCGAGCTCCAGATCCACCGGAGTCTCGCGGCCAAACATGGAGACGACCACGCTGACGCTGTTCTTGTCCACGTCAAGCGCTTCGACCGTGCCGATGAAGCCGGCCAGAGGCCCGTCAATGACCTTGACCTCATCACCGACGGCATAGCCGACGACGATCTCCTTGCGTTCCACGCCCAGATCGTAAATTTCCTGCTCCGTCAGGGGGATGGCCTTGCCATCGGAACCGACGAAGCCGGTTGCACCGCGGACGTTGTGGATCAAATGCCAGCTCTCATCCGTCAGGATCATCTTGACCAGCACGTACCCGGGGAAGACTTTGCGCTCCACGGTCTTCTCCCCGCTGTCGGTGATCTCCGTCACCGTCTCCATGGGGATGTTGACCTCCCGGATCAGATCTGTCATCTTGCGGTTTTCCGCGGCCTTCATGACAGCGGCCGCGACTGCGTTTTCATAACCGGAGTAGGTATGAACAACGTACCATTTTGCTTCTTCAGCCATGTCGCCTTACCCTACGAGAGTGAAGAGAGCGCGAACCAGCATCTGGGCCAGCTCGTCAAAGCACCAGAGCACGACGGCGGATGCCAGCATGACACCCACGGAGATGGCGGTGTTGTTGAAAAGGGTCTTGCCGTTGGGCCAGACGACCTTCTTCAGCTCGCTCTTCATCTCACGGAACCACTTGCCCACGCGCTGGAAAAATCCAGGCTTGGTGTCGTCCTTCTTCACGGCGGTAGTGACAGTCTTGGCCGGAGCGGTATTGGTTTTCTTTTCTTCAGCCATGTTTCACGTATCCTTTCCGAAGTTACTTGGTCTCAACGTGCTTGGTGTGCTTGCGGCAGAAGGGGCAATACTTGCTCCGCTCCAAACGGTCAGAGGTATTCTTCTTGTTCTTGACCGTGTTGTAGTTTCTCTGCTTGCATTCTTCGCATCTGAGTGTGATTTTAACTCTTGCGCCTGCAGCCATTCTTTCGGCACCTCCTATTTTATTTACCCAGCCAAAGGCGGGCATTGCCTCCCTGTATGGAATGGGCCCGTCCACCCTCTGCGCGAAAAAAAGCGCACAAAAAATAGACCTCTCATCCGACAGGTAATGCAGATTATAGCACACCCATGATGAGAGGTCAATCTTTTTTTCAGGAAAATTCCGGGAAAAATCGGGCTTTTTTTAAAAAAGACCCAGGGATTTGAAGAGAAAGCACCAGAAAAACATCGTCAGCGAGCAGAGGGCGCTGGTGGCGACCACGATGTTGCCGGCCAATTCCGCGTCGCCGCCCATCTGCTGGGCCATGGTGAAGGAGTTGACGGCCGTGGAGGAGGCAAAGACCGGCAGCAGAGAGGCCAGGGCCACGTCCCGAAAGCCCAGCAGCACCGCCGGGATCAGGGTCGCGGCGGGGATGAGCAGCAGGCGGATCAGACTGATGGAGAGCACGGCACGCCAGTCCCGGCGCAGACCCTCCAGCTCCAGGAAGGCGCCCAGCAGGAAGAGAAGCATGGGGCTGGCCGTCTGGGTCATCTGCCGCGCGGCGGTCTCCAGCGGCAGGGGCAGCTTCAGCCCGACGAAAAGGGCCAGCAGGCCGGCCGCGGAGCCGAGGATCAGCGGGTTTTTCAGAATATCCAGCAGCAGCCGGCCGGGGCGCGTGCGCTCGCCGGCGTAATACTCCAGCACGATGACGGCCAGAATGTTGAATACCGGCACCACCGTGGCAATCAGCAGCACCACCGGAGCGACGTTTTCCGCACCCATCAGGCTCTCCACCACCGGCAGACCGATCACCACCAGGTTCGAGCGGAACAGCCCCTGCACGATCACGCCGCGGCGCCGGCGCTCCGGCTCCACCCGGCGGACGATAAGCAGGGCCAGAAAAAAGATCAGCAGGGTGCAGGCGATGGCGTAGGCGATCAGCTTCGGCTGTACGGCCAGGCTCAGATCGGAGCTGTAGATATTATAGAAAAGCATGACCGGCATGAAAAAGCGGAAGAGCACTTTGTTGAGCTTTTTCACGTCGTCCCGGTTCAGAAGGCCCAGACATTTGGCCCAGTAGCCCAGCGCGATCAGCAGAAAGATGGGCAGTACGGCGTCCAGACAGGCGATGAGGTTTGCCAGCATCTCAGGCCTCCAACTCGGTGAAAAACTCCGTCGGCAGCCGCTCCTCGCTCAGCGCGGCAAACTGCGGCACGATGCGGGTGAAATGGACGGAGGCGTTGTGCTCCTCGATGGCGGCCTGGTCGGCCCAGGACTCGATGAACATATGGATGCGGGGGTCCTGGTTGCTGCGGTTGAGCGTGTAGCTCAGGCAGCCCGGCTCTTTTCGGGACTCCCGTACCAGCTCGGCGGCCAGGGCCTCAAAGGCTTCGATGCAGTCGGATTTAATGATGCGGCGGGCGATGATTTTGATCACAGGGCATTCCTCCCGGTTTTTTCTTGTATTATAACAATCCGCCGCCGCCCTGTAAAGCTTGCGGCGGGGGAAAAAATCTGCTATCATGCAGAGGAAAAATACCCATATAACGGAGAATAACCATGACCTACAAAGAAGCGCTGGATTACATCGATGGGGTGCGCTGGTACGGCTCCAAGCCCGGGCTGGAGCGGGTGAGCGCCCTGCTGGAAAAACTGGGCGATCCCCAGAAACATCTGAAATTTGTCCATATCGCCGGGACCAACGGCAAGGGCAGCTGCGCGGCCATGCTGGCGTCTGTCCTGAAGGCGGCGGGCTATCGGACGGGGCTTTTTACCTCGCCCTATCTCTTCCGCTTCAACGAGCGCATGCAGCTGGGTGGCCGGCCCATTGAGGACGATGTCCTGGCGGAGCTGGTGACGGAGATCAAGCCCCTGGCCGACGCCATGGAAGATCACCCGACGGAATTCGAGCTGATGACCGCCGCGGCGCTGCTCTGGTATCGCCGGGAGAAGTGCGACATCGTGGTGCTGGAGGTGGGCCTGGGCGGCCGCTTTGACGCCACCAATGCGATCGACTGCCCCGAGGCGGCCGTCATCATGAACATCGGTCTGGACCACACCGCCATTCTGGGCGATACCGTGGAGCAGATCGCCTTTGAAAAGGCCGGCATTATCAAGCCGGGCGGCGAGGTAGTGCTCTATCAGCAGCCCAAGAGCGTGGAAGACGTGATCCGCCGCTGCTGCGAGGAGCGGGGCGCCCGGCTGCATGTGGCCGATTTTTCGCAGATCGCGCCGGAATTTGACAGCCTGGAGGGACAGGTCTTCTCCTACCGGGGCGAGCCCTATGCCATCCCGCTGCTGGGCCGCCACCAGCTGCGCAACGCCGCCGTGGTGCTGGAGACGGTCTCCGTCCTGCGCGGCCGGGGCTGGAAGCTGGCGCAGGACGCGGTGGAGCACGGGCTCTACGCGGTGTCCTGGCCGGCCCGCTTCGAGCTGGTGCATGAGGAGCCGAGCTTTATTGTCGACGGCGGCCACAACCCCCAGTGCGCCGAGACCGTGGCGGAAAACCTGCAGCGCTATTTCCCGGCGCAAAAGCGCGTGCTGCTGATCGGCGTGCTGGCCGATAAGGACTATGCGGCCCTGACGGAGATCCTGGCCCCGGCGGCGGACGCCTTCGTCTGCGTCACCCCGGATTCGGAGCGGGCGCTGCCGGCGGCGGAACTGGGGGCGTATCTGGAGCGCTTCGGAAAGCCGGTCACGGTCTGCGCGTCGATCCCCGACGGCGTCACCGCCGCCATGGCGGAGGCGGGCGCGGACGGCGTGGTCTGCGCGGTGGGCTCGCTCTACATGGCGGGCGCGGTGCGGGCCTGCTTTCAACTGTATTAAGCGATTGTGAAACGACGTTATGTATAAGAAGGAGAGACGCTATGCGCATTATGGCCATTGATTACGGCGACCAGCGCATCGGCCTGGCCGTGTCCGACCTGCTGGGCATGCTCTGCGGCGAGGCCTGGACGCTGCAGGAGTGGGACATGGAGCGGGCCTCAAAGCGCATCGCCGAGGAGGCGAAGGCACGGGACGTGGGCACGCTGGTGCTGGGCTTGCCGAAGAACATGGACGGCAGCGAGGGACCCCGGGCGGAGAAAAGCCGGGAATTCCGGGAGCTGCTGATCCGGGACAGCGGCCTGCCCGTCATCCTCTGGGATGAGCGGCGCAGCAGCATCGAGGCCCACGCCATCCTCCACGCCAACGGCCGGAAAGAAAAGAACCACCGCAAGGCGGTGGACGCCGTGGCGGCGAGCCTGATTTTAGAGGGCTATCTGGGCAGCGGACGCTGAAAATCGCCGCCGCTAATCTCTTTACAAGCGGACTTTTTTGGTTTACAATAATCATATCATAAAATCCGTTTTTGAGGCAGCTTTGCCGCCTCAAAAACACCCTGAGGCGAGCCAAGCGAGCCCTCATGCCGACCAAAACGGGCCTCAGCCCGTTGCGATATGCATGAGCCCTCAATTGCGAAACGAGTTTCGCAATTGACTAAATCGTATCACAAAACGAAAGGAGAACGCCTATGTCTCAGGTTCTTTCTACTCTCGGCATCAGCTCGGTTGAGGCGCTGCTCTCCGCGATCGCGACCCTGGTGATCTGCATCATCGCCATCAAGATCGTCACCAACATCGTGGAAAAGCTGCTGGCCCGCAATGCCAAGCTGGACGCTACGATCCGCCACTACATCAGCTCCGGTGTCCGCACGCTCCTCTGGGTCATCGCCATCATCATTGTGGCCAACGCCCTGGGCATCAACACCACCTCTCTGGTGGCCCTGGTCAGCGTAGCCGGCCTGGCGCTGTCCCTGTCCATCCAGAACGTGATGTCCAACCTCTTCTCCGGCATCACCCTGCTGATCGCCAAGCCCTTCACCACCGGCGATTTTGTGGAGGTCGCTGGCAAGACCGGCACCATCAAGGCTATCGGCCTGTTCTACACCCAGATGGACACTCTGGACAACATCGCCATCTCCATCCCCAATGCTGATGTGACCGGCGCCGTTGTCAACAACTACAGCAAGGAGCCGCTGCGCCGCGTCGACCGCACCTTCACCGCCTCCTATGAGTCGAGCACCGAGGACGTCAAGGCCGCGATCTTCGACGCCATTTCCAAGGACAGCCGCATCCTCGCCGATCCCGCGCCCTTTGTCCGCCTGCTGGAGTACAAGGGCAGCACCGTGGAATACGTGGTGCGCGTCTGGTGCAAGAACGCCGACTACTGGGATGTGTACTTCAATCTCAACGAGAACGTACGCGAGAGCTTTGCCGCCAAGGGCGTCAAGTTCAGCTACGAGCATGTGAACGTCCACATCGTGGAAAAGTAAAAGACAAGACCATACACAGGGAGGAACGCTGCGTTCCTGCCTCAGACTGTAGACAAAGTCGGTTTCTGTCATTGCGAACCAGTGTCGCAACACTGGTGTGGCAATATGTTTACTGACATTTTTACCGGAGAACGGATCCCTTCGCCCACGTCGGCCTAACGGCCTCCTCGGAATGACACGTTTTGGGCTTTGTCTACACATTGACCGGGAGGAACGCTTCGTTCCTCCCTCTTTCTTTCTATCTGTGGTATAGTGTCCGGGAAAGGAGCGGATACGATGGACATGGAAAAATGCGGCGCCTTTATCCGGACGCGCCGGACGGAACAGGGCCTGAGCCAGCAGGAGCTGGCGAAGCTCCTGCATGTGACCCGCGAGGCCGTGAGCAAATGGGAAAACGGTCGGGGCTTTCCCGACGTGTCTCTGCTGCAAAAGCTGGCGGAAACGCTGGGCGTCAGCGTGAGCGAGCTGCTGCTGGGCGAGGCAGGGGAGCGGGAC
>CACYOR010000085.1:20225-20557 GCA_902775985.1 Oscillospiraceae bacterium | reverse complement strand
CTGGAGATCAGCGTCCTGAGCGTCATGATCATGACCATCGTGGCCCGCATCTGGGACGCGATCAACGACCCGATCTGGGGCCGCATCATCGACGGCGCCAAGGTGCGCAAGGACGGGCGCTATCGCCGCTGGATCAAGATCTTCGCCGTGCCCGTGGCCCTGGCGGCGGTCCTGATGTTTGCGGATGTGCGCGGCTTCTCCGCCGGCGGCAAGCTCGCCTGGATCTATGTGAGCTATATCCTCTTCGGCATGCTCTATACCTGCATCAACATCCCCTACGGCTCGCTGGCCCAGGTCATCACCTCCAGCGATAAGGAGCGCAGCTCCCTGTC
>CACYOR010000085.1:0-20200 GCA_902775985.1 Oscillospiraceae bacterium | reverse complement strand
TCCACCTTCGGCGCCATGCCCGCCATGGTGCTGGCCAGCATGTGCTATGTGAAGCTGGCCGACGGCAGCTCCCAGATGGACTATCACAAGGTGCTGGTGGGCGTGATCGCCATCGCGATGCTGAGCGTCCTGGCCTATCTGCTCTGCTACGCCTGGACCAAGGAGCGCGTGGAGTCCCAGCCCGCGCCCCGCGAGAAGGGCCAGACCATGAAGGTCATCCGCGTCCTGCTCAAGAGCCGTCCCTTCATGGCCGTGTCCCTCGCCTCCATGCTCTTCCTGGCCGCCCAGATGTTCGGCCAGGGCTACAACACCTACCTCTTCCACCATTACTTCAAGGCCCCCGGCATGACCATGCTGCCCACCGTGTTCCAGTATCTGCCGGTGGCGGTGGTGATGTTCTTTGCCACGCGCCTGGGCAACAAGTTCGGCCGCCGCGAGGTCTGCTCCTACGGCATTCTGCTGGCCGCGGTGTTCTATCTGGCGCTCTTCGTGCTGGCTCTCTTCGGCATCACCAGCGTCTGGCTGTATCTGGCCGCCTGCCTGGCCTCCGGCGTGGGCACCGCCTTCATCTTCCTGCTGATCTGGGCCATGGCCACGGACGCCATCGACTACAACAAGGTCACCTACGGCCTCAACGACGAGGCCACCAGCTACGCCTTTTATTCCTTCATGCGCAAGCTGGGCCAGACCGTGGCCACCGTTCTCATCAACGTCCCCCTGCTGCGCATCGGCTATTCCGGCAGCGCCCTGAACACTGAGGGCCTGACCCCGGCTGCCCTCAAGAGCATGTAC
The DNA here is from genome assembly GCA_902775985.1 of Oscillospiraceae bacterium. Classification (GTDB taxonomy): domain Bacteria; phylum Bacillota; class Clostridia; order Oscillospirales; family Oscillospiraceae; genus Limivicinus. The sequence goes on along the minus strand of CACYOR010000085.1, from coordinate 19,408 downwards.
AATTCCTCCGTCATGATCCCGGCCGTGCTCTTCCTGCTGGTCTTTGTGATCCTCCGCTTCTTCTACCCCCTGAGCAAGCAGCGCATCGCCGAGCTGCAGACGGAGAAGGAAAAGCTCTTCGGCGGCAAGTAAGACTATGGACAGATTTCAGCTCAAGAAGCTGATGCAGACCCATCCCGACGCCAAGCTCAAGGATCTGGTGCAGCAGCTTCTCTATGAGGATATTGTGAATCTCCGTCTCGCGCCGGGCAGCAAGCTGAACGTGAACCAGCTGGCGGCGACGCTGGGCATCTCCCGCACGCCGGTGGTGGAGGCCGTCGCCGGCCTCTCGGACATCGGCTTTGTGGTCAGCCATCCGGGCGTGCCGGGCAGCTTCGTGCTGGACCTGAGCCTGACGGACATGATCAACCTCTACCGCGTCCGGGACGCCATCGAGAGCGAGGCCGCCTATCTCTGTGCCCACCACATCGATGACCGCACCGTCATCGAGCTGAGCGACCTGGCCGACGCCTTCCGCGACAGCGTGCTGCGGCGGGACATCCGCGGCATGAAGGAGACGGACATGCCCTTCCACCGGAAGATCGTGGACGCCTGCGGCAACCCCTACATCGTGCAGAGCTACGATCTGATCCTGCCCAAGCTCATCATGTATCAGGCCAGCATGCTGGAGTTCGTGGGGAAGAAGGAGAGCGAGGAAAACCCCTGGATGCCCTCGGTGCAGTTCAACCACATCGCGGTCATCTCCGCCATCCGCCTGCGCCTGCCCGATCTGGCCCGCCAGGCCATGGCCGAGCATATTGCCAACTCCCTCTCCTTCACCAGCCGCTCCGGCGACGTGGCCGATCCCTTCCAGACCCTGAAGAAATAAACACCAGGGCGCTTCCCAAATCGTTCGGGAAGCGCCCTTTTGTGCTGTTTATGCTGTTTTTTCAGCCGCCGCTCTCCAGGGGGTTGGTATCCGACAGGAAGCTGGAGTAGATGTAACCCTTCTGATTGTCCACCGTGACGGCGGTCCAGTCGCCGGAGGTGCCGGTGACGGTGACCTCCTGGCCGGTGTCGAAGGTGGCCATGACAAAGGAGCTGAGAGACGGGTTGCGGCGCAGACGGACTTCCGTGCCGTTGACGTACTTGACCACGTGCTCCACCTTGGTCACGTTGGGATCGTCGGTCTCCTCCACGATCACTTCCTCGGGCACCTCGGACAGATATTGGAAAATCACGTCCTCCGAACCCTGGGAGATGGTGAAGTACTGTTCCTCATCCAGGGTGAACTCGCGGGATTTGCTGGTCATGATGGTGGCGGAATAGCTGCTCTTGTCCGTGGCGGGGTCCTCCCCGTCGTTAAAGACGGAGACCACCGCGGAGGCGGTGTTGTTGTTGAGCACCCGGTACACGCCGGTGGGGATGTGAAATTCGATGTAGTTCTCGCCGTCGGAGCGGGTGGCCTCCGTGCCGTAATCGCCCGGTTCATTCCAGGAGAGAATGATGAAGGCGGGGGGGCGGTCGGTGTCGCTGCTGCGGGTCTTGGGCTCATGGGCCGGGCGGAGCAGGAAGGCCGCCGCGCACAGTGCCACACCCAGGACCGCCAGCTTCCAGCCCTCCAGCCCAAACGGCCGCAGACCTTTGCGCAGCATGCGCCAGGGGCAGAAGAGCACCGCGGCCAGCAGATAGAGCGCCGTGGTGACCGAGGGAATGTAGAGCAGAGCTGCAATGAAGGCGGCAATGCAGGCGACCAGCCACACGCTCTCCTCGTCGGTCATGGGCTCGGGGCGTTTCCGCCGCCGACGCCCGCCGCCGGAAGAGGGACGGGGCTTATGCCGCGGCGCCTCGATCGCTTCCTCCTCTTCCTCCTCCGGGCTTTCCTCTTCAACCTTCAGCTCCGGCTCGTCCTCCTCCCGGGCTTCGGCAGTGCTGAGACAGGCCTGCAGGATCCGGTGCTTCCGCTCGCAGTCGGCCAGCACAGGGGTTTCCTCCTCAACGCGGAGGAAAAGGGCCTTCGCGGCCTCCTCCGTACTGCTGCCCTCCAACTCCGGAAACACGATACCGAGCAGAAAAGCCGGGTCCAGACAGCAGACCTCACCGCTGGCCTCGGTGCTCGCCAGCAGGGCCTGCAGAAAGGCCAGATCCCCGTCCGAGACCACCAGCACGGAGCCGGGGAGCAGTTTCGCAAGGCTGGCCGCCAGGCGCTCCGGCCGCAGGACCGGCGTCGTGTCCCCCACAGGGACGGCCTCAGGATCCAGATAGGTATGGGAGCGGTTAACGATCTCCCGCCCCTCGACACGCAGCATGCCGAGGCAGCGGATCGGATCCGTCTCCGGATCCGGCCCGCCGGTCTGCAGACTCAATACCAGGTAGTTCTGCAGCTGTCGAAGCTCGTCAAACGAGGGAAAACTGGTGAAGCTGAGCATCTGTGTTCGCTGCCTTTCTTCTTATCCAATGCACACAACACGCCTCCCCGCCGCGACAGGGGAAGGGGAGAGGAGACGTGGATCGTATCTTTTTCATTATTATACCGAATTGCCGCGCCCGGGTCAATAACCGAAATGTTCCCTCCCGCGCCCGAAAGGGAAAATTCATGTGCGGTGTTCGTGTGTGTGAATTGTTTCCCCTGATGCCTATTGCCTGATGCCTGTTGCCTCATTATCATACCCAAACGCGGGGCGTTTTCATAGCCAAAGCTTTACCTGTGGGCGGAAAGCGTGGGCATGCCCCCTTGAAAACTTCACTTTCATGAAGTATAATCCGTATATTACGGAAAACAGGAGGCGGACATGGATAATTTTGGATTCATTCACGATAAGCTGGATATCAAGATCCTGATCCTGTTTATTCTGCGGCGCCTGCCCGGGAGCGTGGATCCCGAGACGCTGCTGGAGCTGTGCCAGTGTGACGACGGCATTGGCTATTTTGATTACAGCGACTGCCTGAGCGAGCTGGTGGCCACCGGCCACATCGCCGAGGATGAGGAGGGCTTTGCCATCACCGAGAAGGGCGCCCGCAACGCCGACGCGGTGGAGAGCAGCCTGCCCTATTCCGTGCGCAGCAAGGCGCTGAAGCTGCTGGCCCCGGTGGAAGAGCGACTGCGCCGCGCCGCCATGATCACCGCCCGCCACGAGACGGGGGAGAGCGGCTGCACGGTGGAGCTGGCCATGGGCGACGGCAAGGGCGAGGTCATCCGGATGCGCCTGCTCTGCGCCGATGAGGCCCAGGCCCGCAGCATCGAGAAGAAATTCCGCAAAAACGCGGAGGGTTACTATCAGCAGATCATGGACTTATTCCTTGAGCAATAGAGGACATGTTTGGAAACAGGAAGCTTTTTTCATGAAGGGGGATTCATTATGCAAGCCACATTCATTCCCGAGGGCTATCAAAGCCGTCTGGACATCTACGACACGCAGAAGGCCATCAGCCTGCTCAAGCGCCTGTTTGAGGATCGGCTGGGCGCGCTGCTGAATCTGCACCGGGTCTCGGCCCCGCTGTTCGTGGATAAGAATTCCGGCCTGAACGATGACCTGAACGGCGTGGAGCGCAAGGTCGAGTTCGATATCCTCCACTCCAACCACACGGCCCAGGTGGTGCAGTCCCTGGCCAAGTGGAAGCGCATGGCCCTCAAGCGCTACGGCTTTTTCCCGGGCAAGGGCCTCTACACCGATATGAACGCCATCCGCCGGGATGAGGATGTGCTGGACAACCTCCACTCCGTCTATGTGGATCAGTGGGACTGGGAGAAGGTGATCCTGCCGGAGAACCGGAACCTGGACTATCTGAAGCTCACCGTTATGGATATCGTGACCGCCATCTGCGACACCCAGGACACCATCCAGGCCATCTATCCCCAGCTGCAGCCTCTGGGCAAGCTGGAGCGCCGGGTCAGCTTCATCACCACCCAGGAGCTGGAGGACATGTACCCCGATCTCACGCCCAAGGAGCGGGAGAACGCCTACCTCAAAGAGCACAAAACCGCCTTCCTGATCGGCATCGGCGGGGCGCTGCGCTCCGGTAAGCCCCATGACGGCCGCGCCCCCGACTATGACGACTGGACGCTCAACGGCGATATCATGGTTTGGAACGAGCTGCTGGGCTGCGCCTTTGAGCTCTCCTCCATGGGCATCCGCGTGGATCCGGCCGCCATGGAAAAGCAGCTGCGCCTGTCCGGCTGCGAGGAGCGGAAAAAGCTGCCCTACCACAAGGCGCTCCTGAACGGCGAGCTGCCCCTCACCATCGGCGGCGGCATCGGCCAGAGCCGGCTGTCCATGCTGCTGCTGGGCAAGGCCCACATCGGTGAGGTCCAGGCCTCCATCTGGGACGACGAGACCCTGGAAACCTGTGCCAGGGCGGGCGTGACCTTGCTGTAAAACAAATCCCCGTCGGGTCGGCAGACCTGACGGGGATTGCTTTCTCTATTCAAAGTACCTGCGATAGAGATTCAGCGAGATGGGATCCAGCTCCGAACGGATGTCGATCTCGTGCTCTTTGATGTAGTCGGCAATGTCCTGCTTATGTGCCTGAAAATGTACCGTGGTGTGAAGCCCATGGCGGATATGCAGGCGAGTCAGAGTCTCGATCCGAACGCCCAGATCTTCGATCACCTGTTTGCGTTCCATGGCATTCCTCCGGAGTATGCGTTTTCTCAAAGACGCGCGCCGACGGCTCATTTCCTCCTTCCTGCGCCAGAGTTCGGGCCCGGCGTCCTGATCTTTTAGTTATAAAAAGTTTATCATAAATTGTGCTCTGAGACAAGACGGCAAAGCGGACAAAAATGTTATGAAAAATGTGGATAAAATCACAGTAAAACAAATTTTTAAAATAAAAAGTTGAAGAAAACAAAAACCCCGGCGGGAAAACCGCCGGGGTTCCAATGTGTAGACAAACCCCAAAAGTGTTCAGTAATCATGCCGAGTTCGGGGAATACGGATTGCCACACCAGTGACATCGGTCACTGGTTCGCAATGACAAAACCAACTTTGTCGACAATCTGAAACCCCGGCGGTTTCCTGCCGGGGTTCGGATGCCTTGGGATTCAGTTGAGCTTGGCGATGTAGTCGCAGGCGGAGAGAGCCGCCACATTGCCCTCGCCGGCCGCCTTGGCCAGCTGATAGGGCTTGCCGGTGCAGTCGCCCGCGGCGAAAACGCCGGGGACGTTGGTGGCCATCTGCCGGTCCACGGCGATGCCGCCCTGGCTGTACTCCAGACCCGGCACCAGCTTGGTGACGGAGACGGTGTCCTTGATGATGAACACGCAGTTCACCTTGTGCTCCTCCCCGGCAAAGACCAGGGTGTCGGCCTTCAGGCCGCCCTTGACCTCGTACTTGCCGTTCTGGGGGAAGCGGAGCACCGTGCAGCCGATGCCCTCCAGAAAGTCCGCGTCCTCTTTGGCCTCTTCACCGGCGCCGACCACGGCCACGGTCTTGCCCCGGTAGAGCATGCCGTCGCAGGTGGCGCAGTAGCTCACGCCGCGGCCCAGGTATTCCGCCTCGCCGGGGTAGAGCTTTTCCCGGGTGATGCCCGCGGCCAGGATGATGGCCCGGGACATATAATACTCGCTGCCCACGGCCACGCCGAAGCTGTCGCCCATGGGCATGACGGAGAGGGCGCGGCCCGAAATCGTCACGGCGCTGCTCTCCTCGATCTGCTTCCGGAAAAGCTCCGACATCTCCGCGCCCGTCATGGCGGGCAGGCCGGGGTAGTTGGTGATTTTTTCCGCCTTGTAGAGGCTGCTGGTATTCACATGGTTGCTGATGACCGCCACGCTCTTGCCGCGGTTCTGCAAGGTCAGCACCGCCGCGGTCGCCGCCGCGCCGCCGCCGATCACGATCACGTCATACATCTGGTCCATATCCGTATCTCCTTTGTTTTTCTTGCTTTGACTATACCATGGACAGACTGAAAAATCAATCGCAAAATTAGATTTTATACAATTTATATTGCGTCTTGTAATTGCGACCTGATTCGTTTATAATATCAGCATCTTTTGTTTGGGAGAGAAAAGCATGGAAGAAACCGCCAGAAACTTTATCGAAGCCTTTGTCCAGGAGGACCTGTCCGAGGGCCAGCGCTGCGAGGGCATGCAGATCCACACCCGCTTCCCGCCCGAGCCCAACGGCTATCTGCACATCGGCCACTGCAAGGCTCTCACCATAGATTTCAGCACGGCCGAGCATTTCGGCGGCATCTGCAACCTCCGCTTTGACGATACCAACCCCGCCAAAGAGGACACCGAGTATGTCAACGCCATCCAGGACGATATCCACTGGCTGGGCTTCGACTGGGGCGACCGGCTGTTCTACGGCTCGGATTATTTTGAAAAGACCTATGAGTACGCCATCGAGCTCATCAAGAAGGGCCTGGCCTATGTCTGCGAGCTGAGCCCGGAGCAGTTTCGCGAGTACCGGGGCGACACCACCCATCCCGCCATCAGCCCCTGGCGCGACCGGCCCATCGAGGAGAACCTGGGCCTCTTCCAGCGCATGCGCAACGGCGAGTTTGAAGAGGGGCGCTACACCCTGCGCGCCAAGATCGACCTGACCAGCGGCAACTTCAACATGCGCGACCCGGTGCTCTACCGCATCCGCTATATCGAGCACCACCGCCAGGGGACCAAGTGGTGCATCTTCCCCATGTACGACTTTGCCCATCCCATCCAGGACGCGCTGGAGGGCATCACCCACTCCCTCTGCTCCCTGGAGTATGAGGCCCATCGCCCCTTGTACGACTGGGTGGTCTCCAACGTCTCCATCCCGGGCATCAAGCCCCGCCAGATCGAGTTTGCCCGCCTGGGCATCAATTATACCGTCATGTCCAAGCGCAAGCTCCGCCAGCTGGTGGAGGAGAAGCGCGTCTCCGGCTGGGATGATCCCCGCATGCCGACCCTCTGCGGTCTGCGCCGCCGCGGCTATACCCATCAGTCCATCCGTGATTTCTGCGAGCGCATCGGCGTGAGCAAGGTGGATTCCACCGTGGACTGGGCCCTGCTGGAGAGCTGCCTGCGCGACGATCTGAACCAGAACGCGCGGCGTGTGATGGCCGTGCTGCATCCGGTGAAGCTCACCGTCACCAACTACCCCGAGGGCCAGAGCGAGCTGCTGGAGGTGGAGAACAATCCTCTCCGCCCCGAAGACGGCACGCGTCAGGTCTCCTTCTCCCGCCACCTGTGGATCGAGGAGGACGACTTTATGGAGGTCCCTGCGCCCAAGTATAAGCGTCTGCACCCGGGCTACGAGGTCCGCCTCAAGGGCGCCTACCTGGTCACCTGCACCGGCTGCGTGAAGGATGAAAACGGCAAGGTCACCGAGATCCTCTGCGAGTACGATCCCGACAGCCGCGGCGGCGACCCCGCCGACGGGCGCAAGGTCAAGGGCGCGACCATCCACTGGGTGGATGCCGAAACCGCCGTGGACGCCGAGGTGCGGCTCTACAGCTATCTCTTCGCCGATCCCGAGCCGGACGGCCCGGACAAGAACTTCCTGGACTGCCTGAACCCCGATTCCCTCCAGGTGCTGACCGGCTGCAAGGTGGAGCAGAGCCTGGCCTCCGTTCCCATGCCGGAGAACGGCAAGGACTCCCAGGGCTTCCAGTTCATGCGCCAGGGCTACTTCTGTCTGGACAACCGGGACGCCGCCCCAGGACACCTGGTTTTCAACCGCTCCGTGGCGCTGAAGGACAGCTTCCGGAAATAACACGTGCGCGTCGAAAAACGCGGGAGACCCGAAGTCTCCCGCGTTTTTGTCGTATTCATACATTTTGATGAAAATGTATGAATATTCGACAAGTCCCTCCCTCTGTTTGCCTCTTTTCATGTCGAAATGCACAAGAAAGTCTTGACGGAACGGGCGCATCTCGGTATAATAAGCTCATCGTGGTATGGATATCTGGTTTGACTTTACCCGCACCACAAATCAGCAAAATCCAATTCTTATAGGAAGGGGAAACACTCATGAAGAAACTCAAGAAGCTCTTTACGTTTGCCTGCCTTTGTGGCCTCGGCTATGTGTGCAGCCAGCTGCTTCGGCGGGACGACGTACAGGACAAGCTTTTCGAAGTGATGGGGGAAGATCGGTATATCGCGGCGAATAACCTCGTGCATCTGCTCGGCGATCTGCTGATGTGGCCCGTTGACTTTGTAAGAGCGCTTCTGCCCTGACGCGACCCGAAAAATCTACAGTAAAGGAGTTATTGTATGAATCCGAAATATGAAGCTCTGTTTACTCCTTTTAAAATCGGAGAAGTAGAGATTCCCAACCGCATTGTCCAATGTTCCATGGGCGGCACCACGCTGTTCGGCTGGCTGGAGCCCTCGCATTTCGACCTGGAAGGCGCTGACTTCCTGCTCCAGCGCGCCAAGGACGGCGTTGGTCTGGTGCTTCCCGGCATGCAGGTCATCCGTGATACGATGGGCAGAAAGTGGCTGGATCAGAACCGTCAGATGTACCGTGTGCTGAAGCCCTACATGGACGAGTACCACAAGACCGGCGGCAAACTGTTTATCCAGCTGGCCGGCGGCTTTGGCCGCTCCATGGCCGTTACGCCCTGGATGGCCGCTCTGGCCCGCAATGACACGCTCAACAAGCTCGCCAGCCCCATCGTCGACGTGCAGTACAGCTGCGCTTCCGCCTCCGCTACGCCCAACCGCTGGGCCGACAACCTCCTTTCCCGTCCCTTCACCGTTGAAGAGATCCAGGAGATGGTCTATCACTTCGGCGCGACCGCCAAGAAGCTGCGTGAAGCGGGCATTGACGGCGTTGAGATCCACGCCGTTCACGAAGGCTATAACCTTGACCAGTTCGCCATCGCCAACATGAACTTCCGTACCGACCAGTACGGCGGCTCTCTGGAGAACCGTCTGCGCTTCGCGACCGAGATCGTTCAGGAGATCAAGCGTCAGGCCGGTTCCGACTTCCCGGTATCCCTGCGTTATTCCGTCGTCTCCAAGACGAAGGGCTGGCGCAAAGGCGCGATGCCCGGCGAGGAGTTTAAGGAATTCGGACGCGACATGGCCGAGTCCGAGAAGGCGATCAAGATCCTTGAGGAGGCCGGCTACGACTTCTTCAACTGCGACAACGGCACCTACGACGCCTGGTACTGGGCTCATCCGCCTCAGTACATGCCGGACAACTGCAACCTCGAGTACGTCGAGCATATCAAGAAGTTCACCAATTCTCCCGTCGCCTGCGCCGGCCGTATGGATCCGGTCAAGGCCGCGGAGGAGATCGCTGCCGGACGTCTCGACGCTGTCGCAATTGCCCGTCAGAACCTGGTCGATGAGAACTGGGTCACCAAGATCAAGACCGGAAAAGAAGATACCATCCGTCCCTGCATCCGCTGCCACAATGGCTGCTTCAACTTCGCCAAGTTCGAAGGCACGGAGAACATCCAGTCCCTGCCCGATTCCCTGCACCTGGCCCGCTGCGCGCTGAACCCGCCCACCATGCAGCACAACCGCTATAAGATCGTCCCCACCAAGAAGCCGAAGAAGGTTGCCGTCATCGGCGGCGGCATCGGCGGCATGGAGTGCTGCCTGGTGCTGAAGAAGCGCGGCCATCATCCCGTCCTCTTTGAAAAGACCGGCGAGCTCGGCGGTCTGTTCCTGACGGCTTCCGCCATGACCTTCAAGGAGAACGATAAGGAACTGATCCAGTGGTACAAGCGCGAGATGGAGGAGGCCGGCATCGAGGTCCGCTACAACACCGAGGTCAATGACCTGGGCACCATCAAGCGCGGCTTTGATGAGATCATTGTCTGCACCGGTTCTGTTCCCCGCACGATGCCTCAGATCAAGGGCTTTGACAAGACCATCACCTTCACGGAACTGCTGAAGGAAGGCCGTATTGCGGACGACAAGCTGCAGACGGTCGTCTTCCTCGGCGGCGGACAGTCCTCCTGCGAGGCTGCCTACGACATGGTGTACAACTTCAAGAAAAAGCCCATCGTTGTCGAATACGGCAACGACCTGGTCGCCGCTCAGGCCACCTGCCTGGCCAACACCTCCTTCCTGCGTGACGCCATGGAGTATCACAAGGTTCCCGTCTATCTGCACAGCACGATCACCGAGATCGGCGACGGCTACTGCATGATCAAGACTCCGGAGGGCACCTTCCGGCAGGAGTGCGATGCGGTTGTCAACGGCATCGGCTTTGTCCCGGCTCCGAAGGCGCCTCACGTCCACCGCGTGGGCGACTGCGTCGCCATCGGCAACCTGCGCACCGTTATTTGGCGTGCATGGGACGTCTGCATGAGAATCTGATCCCCATACCAAACGGCAAAAGAGCTGGCCCAATCGGCCAGCTCTTTTTTAACGCCCTGCGGCGTTGACACGTTCCGGCCTTCTGCCGTATAATTAACTATTATGTCAGAGAATCGGGAGAAACGGCCATGCTGTTTTCCAGTACAGTTTTCATCTTTATCTTCCTGCCCGCGGTGCTGATCGGCTATTATCTGCTCCTGCGCGGGATGAAGGCGCGCAACGCCCTGCTCCTGGCGGCGAGCCTGCTCTTCTACGCCTGGGGGGAGCCGGTCTATGTCCTGCTGATGCTCCTGTCCATTGCGGTCAACTACGCCTTCGGCCGCCTGCTGGAGCGCAGGGCGCACAGCAGGGCCCTGCTGTGCGCCGCGGTGATCTTCAATCTGGGCCTGCTGTTTCATTTCAAGTATCTCAACTTCACCGTCGATAACCTGAACGCCCTCTTCGGCCTACATCTCTCCGTCCCGGCCCTGGCCCTGCCCATCGGCATCTCCTTTTTCACCTTCCAGGCCATGAGCTATGTGATTGACGTCTACCGGGGCACGGCGCCGGTGCAGCGGAATGTGCTGAGCCTGGGCCTGTACATCTCCTTTTTCCCCCAGCTGATCGCCGGTCCCATCGTCCGCTACAACAGCATCGCCGCCCAGATCGAGGAGCGCCGCGTCACCCCGGAAGACTTTCAGGCGGGCGTCTGCCGCTTTGTCGAGGGCTTTGCCAAGAAGATCATCCTGGCCAACAATCTCTCCCTCGCGGCGGAGAAAGCCTTCGCGCTGGCCGGGGCGGGGGAGATCAGCACGGCCATGGCCTGGCTGGGTTCCCTGGCCTATACTTTCCAGATTTATTTCGATTTCTCCGGTTATTCCGACATGGCCATCGGCCTGGGGCGGATGTTCGGCTTCCGCTTCGAGGAAAACTTCCGCTATCCCTATCTGTCCCGTTCCGTGTCCGAGTTCTGGAATCGCTGGCACATCTCCCTGGGGCACTGGTTCCGGGATTATGTGTATTTCCCCCTGGGCGGCTCCCGGGTGGACAAGGGGAAGCTGCTGCGCAACCTCTTCGTGGTCTGGCTGCTCACCGGCGTCTGGCACGGCGCGGCCTGGCAGTTTATCGTCTGGGGCCTGGGCTACGGTCTGATCATCTCCCTGGAAAAGCTCACGGGTTTTCCCCGCAGCTGTCGGTCAAACATTCTGAGCGCGGCCTATGCCCTGTGCACCTTCCTGATCGTGAACGCGGGCTGGGTGCTCTTCGGCGCGCAGGATCTTCCCGCGGCGCTGGTGCAGCTGCGGGCCATGCTGGGCTTCGGCGCGGCGCCGGATTTAACGGCGGCCTTCTATTGGCAGGAGTATTGGCCCCTCTTCCTTGCAGCGGCCTTCTTCTCCACGCCGCTGCTGCGCAGGCTGCTGGCCAGGCTCCGCCCGGGTACGGCGCTGGAGATCGGCCGGGCGCTGCTGTATATGCTGCTCTTTGTCATCTCGGTGTCCTATCTGGCCATGGGCGCCCACAACCCCTTTATCTACTTTACTTTCTGAGGAACGCGCGATGAAAAAGTTGTTTTCTCTCCGCTATCTCACGGCCTGGTGCTTTCTGCTGTTTCTGGCGCTGTTTTTCCTGCTGAGTCTGGGGCCCTTCGCCTCAGCCCTCCGGGAGCTGCGCGGCCCGGACACCGCGCCCGTGGAGGCGGCCTATCAGCAGGCCATGCCCCGGAAGACAGATTTTGTCACCATCAACGGCGGCTTTCGGCGCCTGCTGGGGGAGCGGGCCGTCAACGAACGCTATCGCCTGGATAACGGCCAGCTGACCTACATCATCCCCGAGCTGGATATGACCCGGATCGCCGCCAACACCGTCGCCTTTGCCGAGACGCTGGAGCAGCGCGGCATTCCCTTCCTCTATGTGAACACCACCTTCAAGACCGACGAGGCGGACAAACAGCTGCCGCTGGGGGTGGAGGACTATTCGAACGAAAACGCCGACCGTTTCCTGGCCGTTCTGAACGAAAAGGGCGTGGATACCCTGGACCTGCGGGAGCGGGAGAGAACAGAGGGTCTGGACCATTACAGCCGCTTTTATCCCACCGACCACCACTGGACGGCGGAGACCGGCTTCTGGGCCTTCACCGAGATCGTGGATGCGCTGGCGGCGCGGGACGCCTCCTTCGCCGTGGATGGACGGATCACGGATCTTGACAGCTATCGTCTGGATACGCGGGAGAACATCTTCCTGGGCAGCGCGGGACGGCGCGTCGGCCCCTGGTACGCGGGGATGGACGATCTGACGATCATCACACCGGCCTTTAATACCCATCTGGCCTTTCAGGAGATGGATCAGGGCTTCGGCCGGGACGGCAGCTTTGCCGAGACTTTCCTCTTCCCGGAGATGCTGGAGGGAAGCCCCTTTGAGGTCTCCCGCTATGACGTCTATCTGGGCGGGGAGTACGGCGAGCTGCGGCTGGACAACCTCTCCCGTGAGGAGAATCTTCCGGTGCAGAGCACGGAAAAGAAGATCCTGCTGCTCAAGGATTCGGCCAGCCTCGTGGTGGCGCCCTTCCTCTCCCTGGGCTATGACAGTGTCCGGCTGCTGGATCTGAGGCTCTACGGGGGGAATCTGATGACCTATATTGAGGACTACGAGCCCGATCTGGTGCTGGCGGTCTACAATCCCGGCGCCTATGAGGACAACAACTGGGAGATGTTTGACTTTCTGCCCTGAGAAAAGGGCAGGAAACCGTTGACAAGAGCGGGGGAAAACGCTATAATCCCAACTGTATTTGTGCTGAGAAGGGCAGGAGTACGCAGGCGGCGGATGCCAAGAGAGAAAGCGGTGGGTGTAAGCTTTCGTGAAGCGCTGCGGAAGGTCGGCCCGGAGCCTGTCGGGTGAACAAGCAGTAGCCCGGCCGTATCGCCTGCGTTAAGGGCGCAAGAGTGCCATGCCGACGGCATGGAATTCAGGTGGTACCGCGGTATTTTATCGCCCTGAGACGGAAACGTCTCAGGGCGTTTCCTATTTTGGATAGGAGGGAAAGCCAATGAAAGAGCTTCCGAAAGTGTACGAGCCGCAGGCGGTGGAGAAAAAGATCTATGAGTTCTGGGAGAAGGGCGGATACTTCAAGGGCGTGATCGACCCGGAGAAGAAGCCGTTTTCCATCGTCATGCCGCCCCCCAATGTGACGGGACAGCTGCACATGGGCCACGCCCTGGATGCCACGCTCCAGGACATCCTGACCCGCTATAAGCGCATGCAGGGCTATGCCGCCCTCTGGCTGCCCGGCCAGGACCACGCCGGCATCGCCACGCAGATCCGCGTCGAGCAGGAGCTGCGGGAGAAGGAGGGCCTGAGCCGCTACGATCTGGGGCGCGAGAAGTTCCTGGAGCGGGTCTGGGACTGGAAGCACCAGTACGGCAACCGCATCATCGAGCAGCAGAAGAGCATGGGCGTCTCCTGCGACTGGGACCGCAACCGCTTCACCATGGACGAGGTCTGTGCCAAGGCCGTGCGCGAGACCTTCTGCGACCTGTATGACAAGGGCCTCATCTACAAGGGCAGCCGCATCATCAACTGGTGTCCCCACTGCCGCACCGCGCTGAGCGACGCGGAGGTGGAATACAAGGACATGCCGGGCCACTTCTGGCACATCCGCTATCCCGTCGAGGACTCCGATGAGGAGTTCATCATCGCCACCACCCGTCCCGAGACCATGCTGGGCGATACCGGCGTGGCCGTCCACCCGGACGATGAGCGCTACAAGCACCTGGTGGGCAAGAATGCGATCCTGCCTCTGGTGGGCCGGAAGCTGCCCATTGTGGCGGATGAGTATGTCGAGCTGGGCTTCGGCACCGGCGCTGTCAAGATGACCCCCTGCCACGACCCCAACGACTACGAGGTCGGCCTGCGCCATAACCTGGAGCAGATCCAGTGCATCGACGAGGACGCGAAGATCATCAACGGCGGCAAGTACAACGGCATGGACCGCTACGAGGCCCGCAAGGCCATCGTGAAGGATCTGGAGGAGCAGGGCTACCTGGTGAAGGTGGAGCCCTATAGCCACAACGTGGGCTGCTGCTATCGCTGCGGCACCGTGGTGGAGCCTCTGACCAGTCCCCAGTGGTTTGTGAAGATGAAGCCCCTGGCCAAAAAGGCCATCGAGGTCGTGAAGGACGGGCGCATCAAGTTCGTGCCCGAGCGCTTTACCAAGACCTATCTCAACTGGATGGAGAACGTGCACGACTGGTGCATCTCCCGCCAGCTCTGGTGGGGTCATCAGATCCCCGCCTGGTACTGCGACGACTGCGGCGAGATCACCGTCTCCCGTGAGGACGCCTGCGAGTGCGCCCACTGCCACAGCAGAAACATCCACCGGGAGGAGGACGTGCTGGACACCTGGTTCTCCTCGGCCCTCTGGCCCTTCTCCACGATGGGCTGGCCCGACAAGACGCCGGAGCTCAACTACTGGTACCCGACCTCGGTCATGGTCACCGGCTATGACATCATCTTCTTCTGGGTGGCCCGCATGATCTTCTCCGGCATGGAGCAGATGGACAAGGAGCCCTTCCACACCGTGTTCATCCACGGCATCGTCCGCGACTCCTTAGGCCGCAAGATGTCCAAGTCCCTGGGCAACGGCATCGATCCGCTGGAGATCGTGGACAAGTACGGCGCGGACGCCCTGCGCTATAACCTCATCACCGGCAACAGCCCCGGCAACGACATGCGCTTCTATGTGGAGAAGTGCGAGGCCATGCGCAACTTCTGCAACAAGCTCTGGAACGCCAGCCGCTTTGTGATGATGAACCTCAGCATCGACAAGGTGGAGCTGCCCGAGACGCTGGAGATCGAGGACAAGTGGATCCTCTCCAAGCTCAACGACACGGTCAAAGAGGTCTGCGACAACATGGACAGCTACGAGCTGGGTGTGGCCGCCGGCAAGATCTATGACTTCATCTGGGACAGCTTCTGCGACTGGTATATCGAGCTGACCAAGCCCCGCCTCAACGGCGAGGACGAGGCGAGCAAGATCGGCGCCCAGAAGGTGCTGCTCTACGTGCTGACCGAGATCCTGAAGCTGGTGCATCCCTTCATGCCCTTCATCACGGAGGAGATCTGGCAGGCCCTGCCCCACGAGGGCGAGGCGCTCATGGTTGCCAGCTACCCGCACTTCGACGAGGCGCTGAGCTTCCCCGAGGCCGAACAGAACTTCGAGATGGTCATGACCGCCATCAAGGCCGTCCGTGCCCGCCGCTCGGAGATGAACGTGCCCCCCTCCCGCAAGGCCCATCTGATCATCGCCACCGACAAGGCCGCCGCCTTCGAGGCCGGCACCGAGTATATCAAGAAGCTGGCCTATGCCAGCGAGGTCAGCGTCGTGGCCGAGGCCCCCGCGGACAGCGCCGGCATGGTCTCCGTCGTCACCGACAACGCCCGCATGTTCATGCCCATGGCGGAGCTGGTGGATCTGGAGAAGGAGAAGGCCCGCATCGAGAAGGAACTGGCCAACGCCGAAAAGCAGCTGGCCGGGCAGAACGCCAAGCTCGCCAACGAGAACTTCGTGACCCGCGCGCCGGAGGCCGTCGTCAACGCCGAGCGGGAGAAGAAGGCCAAGCTGGAGGCTCTGATCGAAAACCTGAAGCTGAGCCTGGAGAATCTGGGCAAGTAAACCGGATTCGACAGCGTTTTCAAAGCAAATACCGTAGACTGCGGATGTGAGAGTTTTTCTCACATCCGCATTTTTTGTTGCCGAAAAAGGAGAGATGTACATGACGATCAGCACAAGCTTCAAATCCGGCCGTCTCACGGTCTTTCTCGCCGGGGAGCTGGATCACCACGAGGCGCGGGAGACCCTGCGCAGTCTGGAGGGACTGCTGGACGAGTATCTGCCCCGGGACTGCGCGCTGGATCTGAGCGGCCTGAGCTTTATGGACTCCTCGGGCATCGCCCTTATCGTCCGCCTCAGCCGCCGGGTGGCGGAGATGGGCGGGCGGCTCTGGATCGAAAATCCCGCCCGGCAGCCGAGCCGGGTTCTGGACGCCTCCGGCATTGACCGGCTGGTGCCTGTGGCCATCACCAAACTGTAAAGGAGAGAGCGCATGAAAACGGAGAACTACATACAGCTGGATTTCCCCAGCCGCAGCAGCAACGAGGCCTTTGCCCGCACGGCGGCCGCGGCCTTCGCCGCCCAGCTTGACCCCACGCTGGAGGAGCTGGGGGATATCAAGACCGCCGTCTCCGAGGCGGTGACCAACTGCATCGTCCACGCTTATCCCGATCACATTGGCCGCATCCACATGCGTCTGCGCATCCTGCCCGAGGGCGAGCTGGAGATCCAGGTGCGGGACTGGGGGCAGGGGATCGCGGACGTGGAGCAGGCCATGCAGCCTCTCTTCACTACCGGCGGCGAAGAGCGCAGCGGCATGGGCTTCAGTATCATGACGTCCTTCATGGATCGCATCCGGGTCCGCTCCACGCCGGGGAAGGGCACCACGGTGCTGCTGCGCCGCCATATCAAACCCCGCCCCGACCGCCGATGAGCGAGCGGCTCTATGAGGATCTCCGGGCCGCCCGGGCGGGAGACCGGGAGGCGGCGGGCCGCCTCATCGAGGACAATTCCGGCCTGATCTGGTCCGTCGCCCGGCGCTATTTCGGCCGCGGCGTCGATCCGGACGACCTCTATCAATTGGGATGCCTGGGCTTTCTCAAGGCGGTGGAGGGCTTTGACGAGGACTACGGCACCCGCTTTTCCACCTACGCGGTGCCGAAGATCGCCGGGGAGATCCGCCGCTTCCTGCGGGACGACGGCATCGTGAAGGTGAGCCGCGGCGTCAAGGAGCAGGCGGCCCAGATCCACGCGGCCCGGCAGGGCCTGGAGCAGCGCCTGGGCCGGGAGCCGACCCTCTCCGAGCTGAGCCGGGAGACGGGCCTGGCCCCGGAGGATATCGCCTTTGCCGAGACGGCCACCGGCCCGGCGGAGAGCCTGCAGCGGGAGAGCGGGGAGGACGGTTTCACCCTGGAGCTGGTGCTGGGGGACTACGGCGCGGAGGAGCGCATGGTGGAGCATGTGGCGCTGCGGGCGGTGATCGAAAAGCTTCCCGAAAAGGAGAGGCAGGTGGTGGCGCTGCGCTTTTATCACGGCATGACCCAGCAGAGCTGCGCCCGGGTGATGCACGTCTCTCAGGTGCAGATCTCCCGCCTGGAGCGCCGGGCGGTGGAACGCCTGCGGGAGCTGTTGAGCTGAAAGAACAGGGGAACAATGCCTGCCGTTCCAATCGGCCTTTTTCCTATGCCCGATTGTGCCCGATTGTGTTTTTCCCGGCGATATGATACACTGATAGGTAAATGAGGGAAAAGGAGTGACGGCGATGATCGCCCATGTCAACGGGGTAGAGCTGTATTTTGAAAAAACAGGCAGCGGAAGGCCGCTGCTGATGCTGCACGGCAACGGAGAGGATCACACGATCTTCCGGGAGGCGGCGGCAAAGCTCTCCCAGCGCTATACCTGCTATGTGCTGGACTCCCGCGGCCATGGCCGGAGCACCCGGGTCGCGCCGCTCCATTACCGGGATATGGCGGCGGACGTGCTGGATTTTCTGGAGGCCTATGAGCTGCAGAACGTATTGCTCTACGGCTTCAGCGACGGCGGCATCGTGGCGCTGATGGCGGCGGCCCGGTCCCAGCGGGTCGGCACGCTGGTCGTCAGCGGCGCCAACCTCACGCCCAAGGGCGTCAAAGCGGACGTTGGGCTGCTGATCCGCGCCATGGCCCTGGTGAAAAAGGATCCCAAGTGGGAACTGATGGCCCGGGAGCCGGATATGGACGAGGCGGAACTGCGGCGCATCACGGCGAAGACTCTGGTGCTGGCCGGCAGTAAGGACCTGATCCGGGAGAAAGAGACCCGGCGCATCGCCGCGGCCATCCCCGGCGCGCAGCTGCAGATCCTGGAGGGCGAGGACCACGGCTCCTATATCATCCACAGCGAAACAATCGCCGATCTCATTTTGAATTTTGATACGTAAAAAATCGACCGGGGCTGTCCCAAAGGGGCGGCTCCGGTCGTGTGTTTCACAGGTCGTTTCCCGGGAAAACAATGTCCTCCCGCGTGATCCTTTCCCAGGAAAAGAGGGGGATCAGCTCCCGGGCGGCAATGGGCTCGGCGCGGTCCAGCAGCCCACAGGCATGGGCCAGCAGGCCGATCAGTGCCTCGGGCTTGTATCGCTGCCGCAGCTCCCTGGTGCTGAGAGAGCCGTAGCGCTTGGAGAGCTTGCGCTCTCCCTCCAGCAGCAGCGGCGCGTGGCAGTAGTCCGGGGCCGTCCCGCCCAAGGTCTCGATCAGCCATTTCTGCCGCGGCGCGGAGGCGAGCAGATCCCGCCCGCGCACCACCCGCGTCACGCCCATGAGCATGTCGTCTACGCTGACGGCCAGCTGGTAGGCGTAGACGCCGTCGGCCCGGCGGAGGATACAGTCGCCTGTCTCCCGGGCGGGATTCTGGACAAAAAGCCCGTAGTGCCCATCCGAAATGGCGATGTCCTCGTCCGGGCATCGCAGCTTCCAGGCAAGGGGGCGACCGCTTTGCAGCAGCGCCGCCTGTTCCGCCCGGCTCATCCGGGCGCAGCGGCAGCGCCGGTCCCACTCCGCCTCGCCCGGATGGGGTGCGGAGGCGGCGGCCAGACGCTCGGCCCGGCTGCAGCGGCAGGGGTAGACCAGATCCCGGCGGCGCAGATCTTCAAAATATCTCTCATAGATCTCACCGCGCCGGGACTGGGCATAGTCCGCCTCCGGCCAGCCCCGATCCCAATCCAGACCCAGCCAGCCCAGATCCTCCGCCAGCGCGTCCACATACTCCCGCCGGGAGCGGGCCGGGTCCAGATCCTCCATGCGAAAGACCATCTCTCCGTTTTGGGCGCGGCAGTCCAGCCAGGCCAGCAGCATGGCCAGGAGATTGCCCATATGCATGTAGCCCGAGGGGCTGGGGGCAAAGCGCCCCACCACGGTCTTGCTCATGAAAAAGCCTTTCTTTTCAGGGCCTCCCGCTTCGCACTGTCCGTTTTATCGGACAGTGCTTTTGCTATTCTGTAGACAGAAAGAACCTAGATTGCAAAAGTGAAGGTCACTTTTTAAGGGTAAAAACAGGTGTGCGAGGTGATGTTCACTTCTGCAATAGAGCAGGTATAAAATAGATTCGGT
>CACYOR010000084.1 GCA_902775985.1 Oscillospiraceae bacterium | reverse complement strand
CAGCGTGGCACCGCACCTGTTAAGCATCGACAAGGTGGGCCGCTACAGCGTCAAAGTGCGCCAGCTTCCCCTGGAAGAGATCCCCGCGCCGGAGCGCAAGCTCAAGGAAAAGAGCTTTTCGGTGCAGAGTCCCCGGCTGGACGCCGTGGTGGGCGGTCTCTTCGATCTGAGCCGGACCGAAGCGGCCCGTCAGATCGCCGCCGGTACTGTCAGTGTAAACTATGAGCTGTCCATTAAAACGGACACTGCGATCCGCGAGGGCGATATTCTGTCCCTGCGTGGTTAAAACGGACACTGCGATCCGCGAGGGCGATATTCTGTCCCTGCGTGGGAAAGGCAAGGGACGCATCACCGGCTTTGGCGGCAATTCCCGCAAGGGCCGTCTGTTCGTATACGGAGAGATATATTTATAAAAGGAGATATCACCATGAGAGCGTATGAACGTCTGCTCAATTACGTGCGGGTGCACACCGCCAGCTCTGAGGATTTGAGCCGCACCCCCAGCACCGAGCGCCAGTTTGATCTGAGCCGCATGCTCGCCGCCGAGATGCGGGAGTTGGGCTTTTCCGAGGTCTATGAGGACGAGCACGCCTATGTCTACGGCGTATTGCCCGCGAGCGTCGGGATGGAGGATAAGCCCTCCGTCGGCCTGATCGCTCACATTGACACCGTCCCCGATTTCAGCGGGGAAAACGTGGATCCCCAGCTCCATGAAAACTATGACGGCGGGGACGTGGTCCTCGGTCAGAGCGGCCGGGTGCTGACGGTGAAGAACTTCCCCGACCTGGCCACCATCAAGGGCCACACCCTCATCACCACCGACGGCACCACCGTACTGGGGGCCGACGACAAGGCGGGCGTGGCGGAAATCCTCACCGCCTGCGAGACGATCCTGCGGGAGGGACGCCCCCACGGGCGCATCGCCGTCTGCTTCACCCCGGACGAGGAGGTCGGTCACGGCGCGGCCCTGCTGGATATCGAGCGCCTGGGCGTCGACTTTGCCTTCACCGCTGACGGCGGCGAACTGGATGAAATCAACTTTGAGACCTTTAACGCCGCCTCAGCCCACTGGGACGTCCATGGCTTCAACGTCCATCCGGGCAGCGCCAAGAACACCATGGTGAACGCAAGCCTTGTCGCCATGGAGATCAACGCCATGCTCCCCGCAGGAGACGTGCCTGAAAAGACCGAGAACTACGAGGGCTTCTATCACCTGACCGACATGCAGGGCAATGTGGAAAAAGCCGCGCTGGACTACATCATCCGCGACCATGACGCGGCGAGCTTTGCCGCCCGCAAGGCCTGCCTGCGGCACATCGAGGCCCTGATCAACGAGAAATACGGTGAAGGCACCGCGGTGCTCACACTCCGGGAACAGTACCGCAACATGGCGGAGAAGCTCTCGGAGCACATGGAGATCGTGGAGCTGGCGGAAAAGGCCATCGCCCGGGCCGGGCTGGTTCCCAAGCGCATCCCCGTCCGCGGCGGCACCGACGGCGCACAGCTCTCCTTCCGCGGCCTGCTCTGCCCCAACATCGGCACCGGCGGCTATGGCTTCCACGGTCCCTATGAGCACATCAGTGTGGAGAACATGGATAAAGCCGTGGAAATTCTGCTGAACATTCTGGACGGAGTACTGGAATAAAACCGGAAAGTGTGATAGTATCGAACGCAAACTCGGCTTACGCACCTGGACAAGTCTGCTCCTTATCGGTCTGTTCGGACAGTTTGCCTGGACGATCGAGAACATGTACTTCAACGTTTTCCTCTATAACACCATCTCCACCGATCCGCGCTATATCGCGGCCATGGTGGGCTGGTCCGCGGCAGCGGCCACGCTGACGACGCTGCTGATGGGCGCCCTGTCGGACCGGGTGGGAAAACGCAAGCCCTTTATCGTCCTGGGCTATCTGCTCTGGGGCCTCTCCACCGCCGCCTTCGGCTTTATCACGCCGGCCAACGCCGCACGGCTCTTCCCGGCGGCCAACGGCGCCGCGGCGGCAGCGGCCATGGTGGTGGTGCTGGACTGTGTGATGACCTTCTTCGGCTCCACCGCCAACGACGCGGCCTTCAACGCCTACGTCACGGATAACACCGATCCGGCGAACCGGGGCCGGGCGGAGAGAGTCCTGGCCATTCTGCCGCTGATCTCCATGTTGATCATCTTCGGATTGTTCGACGGTCTGACCCAGCAGGGGCGCTGGCGGGAGTTTTTCGGTATCTTCGGTCTCGGCGTCTCCGCGGTGGGGCTTATCGCCCTTTTCCTGGTCAAGGACGCGCCGGAGCTGAAGCCGCGGCGCGGCGGCGGACTGGCGGAGCTGCTCTACGGTCTGCGCCCCCAGGTCATCCGGGAAAATCCGGAGCTCTACCTCGCCTTCGCCGCCTTCTGTCTGTTCTCCGTGGCGGTGCAGGTGTTCTTCCCCTATCTGATCATTTACATCCAGAACTATCTGGGCATCACCGACTACGCCATCGTGCTGGGCGTCGTGCTGCTGATCGCCTCTGCGGTGAGCGTCCTCTCCGGCCGCTTTATCGACCGCTTCGGCAAGCTCCGCTTCTGTTTCCCTGCCGCACTTGTCATGCTGCTGGGTCTGCTGGGCATGTACTTCGTCCGCGGCATGGCCGGGGTCATGCTGGCCGGCACGGTGATGATGAGCGGCTACATGCTGCTCTCCGCCGCGCTTAGCGCCACCATCCGGGACTGGACCCCGCGGGGCAAGGTCGGGCATTTTCAGGGCATACGCATGATTTTTGCCGTGCTGCTGCCCATGGTCATCGGCCCCTCTCTGGGGGCGGCGGTCATCCGCGGCAGCAAGAGCACCTATGTGGAACTGGGCCAGGTCAAAGCCGTGCCCACTCCCGGGATCTATCTGGCGGCGGCCGCCGTGCTGCTGCTGACCGCGATCCCGGTCCTGATTCTGAGAAAACGAGAGAAAGAGACGAGACATTCATGAAAGAGGCAATCTTCCACTTCCCCACCGACGGCGCACCCGTCAGCTGTGAACAGATTAAAAGCGGCCATATCAACGAGACCTATCTCATCACCACCGACAACGGAACACGCTATATCCTCCAGTGGATCAACCGGTATGTGTTCCCCAACGTCAACGCCCTGATGAACAACATGGCAGCCATCAGCGCCTATCTCGCCAAGCGGGAAAAGGGCAAAATGGCCATGATCCGCTACATTGACACCCTAGACGGGCACAGCTATTACGACGACGGGCACGGCGGCTGCTGGCGGATCTACCGCTTTGTGGATCACAGCATCTGCGTCCAGCGCCCGGAGAGCCTGGAGGATTTCTACGAGTGCGCCCGGGCTTTCGGCCACTTCCAGTATGTGCTCAATGAGTTCCCGGCCGAGCAGTTGGAGGAGACGATCGTAAACTTCCACAACACCGTGGACCGCTATCGTCAGTTGCGGGAAGCGCTGAGGGAGGACAGCGAGGGCCGCGCTGCGGAGGTGCAGCCGGAGCTGGAATACCTCTTCTCCCGGGAGGACAAGGCCTGCCGGCTCCACAAAATGCGTCTGAGCGGCGATCTGCCCGTCCGCGCCACCCACAACGACACCAAGATCAACAACGTCCTGCTGGATGAGCACACCCGCAAAGCCATCTGCGTGATCGACCTGGACACCGTGATGCCGGGCCTCTCCGCCTTCGACTTCGGCGATGCGATCCGCTTCGGCGCCTCCACCGCCGCCGAGGACGAGACCGACCTGCGCAAGGTCAGCCTGGATCTGGCGCTGTTCCGCGCCTTCACCCGCGGTTTTCTCAAGGCCTGCCCCAGCCTGACGGAAAAAGAGCGGGAGGTGCTGCCTCTCGGCTCCTTCACCATGACGCTGGAGTGCGGCATGCGTTTTCTGACCGACTATCTCAAGGGTGACAAATACTTCTCCATCGACTATCCCCAGCACAACCTGGACCGGGCCCGGGCGCAGCTGAAGCTGGCCCAGGACATGGAGAGCAAGGAAGAGGCTATGTCCCTGATCGTCTGGGAAGAATCCCGATAAAGCGCACATAGGCAAGCGAAGAGCCCATCTCAAGTGAGACGGGCTCTTCGCTTATTCGTTTTTATACTTCGCTTTCAGCCGCCGCAGTTTTCCCCCGCAGTGGATGAAGAGATAGAGATAGAGCGCCAGCATCGTCACCCAGAAGATCAGCCAGCCGGAGACGCCCCGATCCAAAGCCCGAAAGAACTGCGGGATCACACAGGCGAAAAAGATGATCAGCAGCGGGAGCATCCTGGTCTTGACAATGTGATCAATCATATCCACCTTGGAGGCATCGTCGGAGAAAATCTCCCCCTCCTGCTCCAAACTCATTTCCGAAACGCTCTTACGGAAATACAGCCAGCCGAAGCACTGGCCGCAGTACTCCCAGCCGTAATCCCGGAACATCTGCAGATATTCGCTGTCCTCGGTGGAATTCTTATAGTCCAGCCGATAGACCACATCCTCCGGCTGGCAGCGCTCAAAGACATAAAAGCAGGGCGGTGTCATTCGCAGCAGCTTCCAGCCCTTTTGATGCTGATTCCGAAGCCAGCTCTCCTCTTCCTCATAATCCGCGATCGTGAAAAAGCGGATCCAGGTCTTTTTCTCACTCATCCAGATACACTCCCTTACTGTTTTTATACAGGCGTTCGATTCGCCTCAGTTCCGTTTCCAGAACCTCCCGGCCCAGCGCCGTGATCTGATAGAGCCGGCGCTTATCCTCCTCGGCCACAAAAGCGATCAGGCCGTCCTTTTCCATCTTGGAGAGGCTGCCGTACATGGTGCCCGCACCGATGACCACTTCCCCACCCGTCATCTGCCGCACCTGCTGGCTGACGCCGTAACCGTGCTGGGGCCGCTGCAGGCAGTAGAGGATGTAAAAGCCGCTCTCTGTCATGGGCACATAGATGCGCCGCAGTTTATCGTCCATTGCATTTCACCTCGATGCATCGAGCTTCGATATATAGTATATCGAGCTCCGATACATTTGTCAAGTCCTTTTCCAAAATTCTTTTCTGTGTTATAATGCACCTAAGACTCGATTTCTCAGGAGTACAGACGATGATCAAAGTGGACCTCATTACGGGTTTTCTCGGCGCCGGAAAGACGAGCTTTCTGCTGCGCTACGCCCAATATTTGATGGATCAGGGTCTCCGGATCGGGATCCTGATCTATGACCACGGGGCGGTAAACGTGGATCTGCCGCTGCTGCAGGAGCTGCGGGGCGAGCGCTGCGAGCTGGAGACTCTGGCCGGCGGATGCGACGCGGACTGCCACCGGCGGCGCTTCCGTACCAAGCTGATCACTATGGGCATGAGCGGCTACGATCGGGTACTGATCGAGCCCTCCGGTGTCTTCGACATGGACGAATTCTACGACACGCTGAATGAAAGTCCCCTCGACCGCTGGTACGAGGCGGGCAGCGTGATCGCCATCTGGGATGCCACTCTGGGTGAGGAGGACAGCCCGGAGGCGGATTTCTTTCTGGCCTCTCAGGCCGCGGGCGCGGGTTGCCTGGTACTGAGCAAGACACAGCTGGCCACACCGGAGCGGAAGGCGCAGAGCCTTGTCCATCTGCAAAACGCGCTGAAGCGCATCCACGCCGCGCCGATCCCGGCGGAGCGGATCCTGGACAAAAACTGGGACGATCTGACGGAGGAGGATTTTCAGTATCTGACGGGCTGCGGCTCCCATCCCTCGGATTACGTCAAAAGCCTCCTGGATCAGGGCGGCGGCTTTCAATCCCTCTCCTTTCTCAATCTTCCCCTCTCCCGCGAGGCGCTGGAGGACAGGATCGACACGCTGTTCCGGGAGCGGCAATACGGCGACGTCTTTCGCGTCAAGGGCTTCTTCCGGGAGGGAGAGCGCTGGTATCAAATTAATGCCACGGCTCAGGATCGCCTCATTGAACCGGTGGCCGACACCCGGGGCGCCCTGATCGTGATCGGGACCGAACTCAACGAGCGGGCCATCCACCTGCTCCTCACCGGAAAGGAACCGGAGCTCCACATTTTATAACAGGGACATTGCGCAAAACAGCGCGGCACACCAGGTGCCGCGCTGTTCAAGCTGCCGACAAAGTGTCGGCAGCTTGAACAGCGCAAAAATGGGAACTTCCGAAAAAGTTCCCATTTTTGCATGAATCAAACTCGAGAGGGGATACCCAATCCCCTCTCGAGCTCTCCCCATGCGTATCCAAGCTTGGCCACATGGGTTTGTCTACGGTCTGACAGCGCGGCACACCAGGTGCCGCGCTGTTGCGATTTTCTGTGTGTTATCCCACCAGAGCGGGAGTCCAGTAGTGCTGCTGATAGAGGTCGGTAAAGCGATACATCAGGCTCACAGGTCCGTCGCCCACATCCACGTTGGAGATCTCCATCGTCTCGGTGACGGTCATGGGCTCGCCCAGGAAGTAGCTGCTCTGATAATTCCCGTCGTAGTCGTAGAAGTCACAGAGGAAGTCCAGCTTGTCGCCCACTTCCAGCTCGGTCATGTTCTTGGCCACGGTGTCGGTCTCGCCGTCCGGATAGACCGTACGGGCGCCGGTGATCACGCCGCGGGGATTTTCCGCGTCGAAGAGGATCAGCAGCTCCACACGCTCATCGTTGAGCATCGCGGGCACATGGCCGGTGGTGACCAGGTCCTCCCCCTCGCCGGAAGTTGTGTCGTGGTAATAGGCCACGGGCTGGCCGTTGATGGCGAGCCAGGTGCGGTCCGTGGGAGCCAGAAGGTCGCCGTTGTCATCAAAATCAAAGACGTTGTCCAGGCCCAGATCCACATAGCCCGCACCGGTATCGTAGTACACGCTCAGGTCCAGATCCTGCACCAGGGACCACTGCTGCTCGGAGAGCATGATGACCTGCCGGCCCTGGCTGTTCTCCGTCCAGACCAGAGAGTTGGGATCAAAGTGGTTATCCTGCAGATACTGCACCGTGTCCTCCGTGGGCAGAGAGCGGCCGAAGAAGGAGCTGTTGGAGCTGTCCAGGCCGTAGATGGAGCCCAGGCCGCCGCCCAGGAAGCTCTCCAGCAGGGAGTTGATCATCTCCGTATCGTAGGAACTGGAGCTTGAGGCGCCGCTGGGGTAGCCGGAGTAGGCGCCGCCATAGCTGCCGTAGCTGCCGCCCAGGAGGGAGCCGAGGGGATTGGCGTTGCCGCCGGAGACCACCTGACCGCTGGCCTCCAGACTGGCAAAGGCGCGGATGCAGGCGGAATAGCTGGAATCCATACCGATGGCGTTATAGGTGCTGACCGCCTTGTCCACCTGGCTGAGCTTGCGGTACGGGAAGTAGATGGACAGGCCGTAGGCGTTGGACATGTTGGAGGAGATGCGGTTGTATTTCACTGCACCGCGCAGAGCCTCGGCCAGCTTGGCGGCGGGCTCGGTGCCCAGACGCTTGGTAAAGTCCACCAGGTCGATCTGGTCGATGGCGGAGCTGCGGGCAAACTCCCGGGCGCCGTTGCGGGCGCTGGAGACGCTGTTGTAGCTGCCGGACTGGATCTGGGTGCTGAGGGATTCGGAAAAGCTCTTCATCGGGCCGGGCACCGTATAGGCCAGCTCCGCCAGGTCGATCACCGAGAGGGTGGCCGACTGGCCCTGGCACTGGCTGGCACAGGTGCTGACAAAATCGTCCACGATGTTCTTGCCGATCTGCAGGGTGGACATGCCCGGGTCGGCGGCCAGCTTGTTGAGCCAGTTGGTGTAGTACCAGCCGATGCCCGGTTCCGTCTCCTCGGAGGCGATCATGTAGTCGGCGTAGGGATCCAGCATGAGTCCGGTCTCCACAGTGGCCATCAGGCAGGCGTCAAAGCCGATGAAATCAAAGCTCACGCCGCCCTTTTTCAGGGCCGTGTTGATGCCCGCCAGGCTCATGGAGCCGCTCTTGGGGTACTTCTGGTCATAGCCGTATCCGCTGACCGAACCGCCGCCGTGGTCCCAAAAGATGAGCTCGTTGCGGTTGGCGGGGTAATTCTCACTGCACCACTGGATGAAGCTGGCCAGGGTGTCGGGATTGGTCATAGAGCCGCTGCCCGCGTTCTGCACCAGGCACTGCAGGCCGCCGTCTTTGACCTGATAGATCTGGTTATACTGGTTGCTGATGATATTGTTGTTCCACTTGGTGCAGCCGCCGGTATAGGCCAGGATGCGGACGTGATCGCCCAGTTTGGCATTGGTCATCTCCACCAGGTCGCGGGTCGCCATGGCGCTGCGGGACTCCAGGTCCGTGCCGCACATGTAAACCATGATGGTGACGTCATCCTGATTGTTGCCGTAGATCGCCGTGCGCTTGGCCCGGGCGCCGGAGGCCACAGAGGTGTCCACACTGCTGCTGTTGGGCTTGACCGTGGAGGAACTGCCCGTGGAGCCATTCCCTGTGCTGTTGGGCACCAGATTGGCATAGGGGCTCTCGTTGGAGGAGAAAAAGCTGTTGAACAGATCCTCATAGGAGCTTGCGGACGAGGACGAGCCACCGGAGGAACTGCCCGAAGAACTCGCCGGTGCTGGTGTGGAATAGCTCTGGGTATAGGCGCTCTCCTCTACCGGGGCGCCGCTGTCGGAATTTCCGAAGAGCATGCTTCCGCCGCCACCGCCCAGAAGCAGAAGGAGCACCACCGCCAGCAGCGAACCCTTGCCGCCGGAACGGGTGCGATGCCCGGTGTCCGAGCTCTGCTGTCCGGGCCTCTGTCCGACACCGACCGGGCCGGTATTCTGCCCCTCGCCGCGCAGGGAGACGCCCTTGCTGTTGTTGGTCACATATTTCTGCCGCCCCTGCGGCCGATTGTTGTGTTCCATGGAATCTGGCCTCACTTTATGTGGAATACGGTTCTCAGTTCACTATAACAAAGTCCGCGGCAAGGTGCAAGTTTTTTTACTTTTTCTTGTTTTCTTTTCTCCTTCGTTTCCCCAGAAAAGGCGGATGTGTCTTAATGTAATCTTAATCTTTCTCTCCTTCTCTTAATCCCGTTTTAAGCCCTTCGCCTGTATGATAGAGAAGAGGATTTTCCGTTAATTTCTTTACACCGGCATGAAAAACTGGTAAAACCTAAGTATCCTGTAACGCGGAGGTTCTCTTATGAAACGATCGTATCGGCGCTTTCTGCTGGATCTGGGCTGCAGTCTGCTGGTGTTGAGCGGCGCGACAGCGCTGGGTTTTCTCTTTGATCGCTGGGGTTTCACCAATTCCAACATCATGCTGCTCTATCAGTTGGGCGTTCTGCTGATCGCCATTTTTACCGCCCATCGCAGCTATTCCCTGCTTTCGGCCATCGCCTCGGTCTTTCTGTTTAACTATTTCTTTATCCAGCCCAAGTTCACCCTGAACGCCTACGAGGCCGGTTATCCGGTGACCTTTGTGGTCATGTTCCTCACGGCCTTTCTCTCCAGCAGTCTGGCCATCCAGCTGAAAAAAAGCGCTAAGGAAAAGGAAGAGGCCGCCGTTCTGATCGAAAACGAGCGGCTTCGCTCGGCCATTCTGCGCACCATCTCCCACGATCTGCGCACGCCCCTCACGGCGATCTGCCAGCAATCTGCTCTCCAGCGAAGAGAGTTTTGACACCCAGACCCGACGGCAGCTCTATGCCGATATCTATGAGGACGCGCTCTGGCTGACCGATCTGGTGGAAAACCTGCTGGCCAGCACGAAGCTGGAAAACGGCGTGGCACTGAATCTCTCCGTGGAGCTGGCGGACGAGATCCTCAACGAGGCGCTGCAGCATGTACGCCCGGCGGACCACAGCCAGACGATCGAGCTTATGCCCATGGAGGAGCTGCTGCTGGTAAAGGCCGACGCACGGCTGATCGTGCAGGTGGTCACAAACCTGGTCAACAACGCCATCCAGTATACCCCCGCCGATTCCCACATCCGGATCTCCGCCCGCCGGGACGGGGCCAAGGTCTCCATCTCCGTAGCAGATGACGGGCCGGGCGTCGCCCCCGAGGATCGGGAAAAGCTCTTCGATTCCTTCTACGTGGGCGAGAGCCGCCGCTCCGACGGACGGCGCGGTCTGGGCCTGGGCCTGTTTCTCTGCCGGGCGATCATCCGGGCCCACGGAGGCGAAATCCTCGTGAGCGACAATGAACCGCACGGCGCCATTTTTACCTTTACCTTAGCCGCCGAGGAGGTGGAAGAGCATGGATAAATATCTCATCGAGGTCGTGGAGGACGACGCCTCCGTCCGCAACCTGATCACTGTGACGCTGAAGGCCAACGGCTATCGCTATCTCAGCGCGATGAACGGCCAATCCGCTGTCATGGAGGCCGCCTGCCATAACCCGGACATCATTCTGCTGGATCTGGGCCTGCCGGATATGGACGGTGTGGAGGTCATTCGTCGCATCCGTTCCTGGACAGAGACCCCCATCATCGTAATCAGCGCCCGCAGCGACGATGACGACAAGATTGAGGCCCTGGACGCAGGTGCCGACGATTACCTGACCAAGCCTTTCTCGGTCTCGGAACTGCTGGCGCGCCTGCGGGTTACCCAGCGGCGTATTGCCCACGCCGCTTCCGCGGCGCCGGAGTCCATTTTTCACAACGGGCCCCTGACGGTGGACTATGCCTCGGGCTGTGCCTCCCTCAAGGGTGCCCAACTCAAACTCACCCCCATTGAATACAAGCTCCTCTGCCTGCTGGCGAGAAATGTGGGAAAAGTACTGACCCATAAATACATCACCCAGCACATCTGGGGCGGGAACTGGGAGAACAACATTGGTTCCCTGCGGGTGTTTATGGCGACGCTGCGCAAAAAGCTGGACGCCGGCAGCGGCTCCGCTCCCCTGATCCAAACCCACATCGGCGTCGGTTACCGCATGCTCAAGCAGGAGGCAGAGGACAACAACACGCAGGAAGGATAAAGCTATGGAGAAAAAGAGCAAGCTGAGCTTCGGCATGTTTCTGGTGACGATCGGCATCGTCTACGGGGATATCGGCACCTCCCCCATGTACGTGATGAAGTCGATCCTGGAGGGCAACGGCGGTCTGGGTCAAGTGGATGAGGGCTTCATCGTGGGTTCCCTCTCCCTGGTCATCTGGACGATCACGCTGCTCACCACCGTCAAATACGTCCTGATCGCCATGAAGGCGGACAACCACGGCGAGGGCGGCATCTTCTCCCTCTATGCGCTGGTGAAGAACTGCGGCAAGTGGCTGATCTTTCCGGCCATGCTGGGCGGCGCGGCGCTGCTGGCCGACGGCGTTCTGACCCCTGCGGTCACGGTCACCACGGCGGTGGAGGGCCTGCGCAGCATCCCGTCCATGGATCGGCTGCTGGGCGCGAACCAGACCAAGGTGGTGCTCATCACACTGCTCATCATCACGGCCCTCTTCTCCGTGCAGCACTCCGGCACCAGCCGCATCGGGCGGGCCTTCGGGCCGGTGATGCTGGCCTGGTTCTCCTTCCTCGGCCTCACGGGCGCCTTGCATATCCTGCAGCTTCCGGCCGTGCTGCGGGCCTTCAATCCCCTCTACGCGGTGCGTATACTGCTGAGTCCGGCCAACAAGGCAGGCTTTATGATCCTCGGCAGCGTCTTTCTCGCCACTACCGGCGCGGAGGCTCTGTACTCGGACATGGGCCATGTGGGCAAGGAGAACATCTATGCCAGCTGGCCGGTAGTGAAGATGTGCCTGATCCTCAACTACCTGGGTCAGGGCGCCTGGATCATCCAGAACTGCCGCAACACGGGGCTCTACGCCATTGCGGACCTGAATCCTTTCTTCCTGATGCTGCCTGACGCGCTGCGCCCCTTCGCAGTCATCCTCGGCGCGGCAGCGGCCGTCATCGCCTCCCAGGCCCTGATCACCGGCTCCTATACTCTGGTGTCTGAGGCGATCTTGCTGGACCTGCTGCCCCATCTGGAGATCCGCTATCCGGCGGAGACCAAGGGTCAGCTTTACATCGGGGCTGTGAACGGCATCCTCTGGATCGGCTGCAGCCTGGTGGTGCTCTACTTCCGCTCCGGAGCCCGGATGGAATCGGCCTACGGTCTGGCCATCACGGTGACCATGCTGATGACCACGCTGCTCATCTCCGTCTATCTGCGGAAAATCCGGAAGCTACCGCTGCTCTCCGGCTTGGTGCTGCTGGTCTTCGGTGCCATTGAGGCGGTGTTCTTTCTCTCCAGCCTGGGCAAGTTCATGCACGGCGGCTATGTGACCGTGATCCTCACTCTCCTGCTGCTGCTCATCATGGTGATCTGGTACCGGGGTAGCTGGCTGGAGCGGCATTACAGCACGCGCCTGCCCTTCGCCGATTACATCCCCAATCTGAAGGGCCTGCACGAGGACGAGCAGGAACCGCTGCTGGCCCACAATCTGGTCTTTCTGGAATCCGCTGCAGACGACGGGGAGATCGACCGAGATATCCTCTATTCCATTCTGGACAAGGACTCCAAGCGGGCCCAGGCCTACTGGTTTGTGAGCGTCCAGGTGCTCAACGAGCCGGACACCATGTACTACGATCTGGAGACCTACGGCACGGATTTCATCTTCCGGATCCGGCTGAACCTGGGCTTCAAGTGCAGCCCCCTGGTGAATGTCTATCTCCGGCAGATCGTGCAGGATCTGCAGGCGGAGGGCACGCTCCCGCGGCAGGAGAAGAAATACTCCATCTATGGCCCCTCCACCGTGGGCACGTTCAAATTCTGCATGATCCACAAGACCGTCCCGGCCAAAACGGAGCTG
>CACYOR010000083.1 GCA_902775985.1 Oscillospiraceae bacterium | reverse complement strand
TGCCACGGCAATATCTGCCGCAGTCCGGCGGCGGAGTTCGTGCTGAAGGACATGCTGTGCCGCGCCGGATTGAAGGACGAGTTCCAAGTGGAGTCGGCGGCCACCAGCACGGAGGAGATCGGCAACCCGGTCTATCCGCCCATGCGCCGCGTGCTGAGCGCCCACGGGCTCGACTGCACGGGGAAGACCGCACGGCAGATCCGCCGCAGCGATTATGAGAGCTTCGACCTGCTGATCGGCATGGACGAGGAGAACCTTTGGAATATGCGCCGCATCTTCCACGGCGACCCGGAGGGCAAGCTCCACAACCTGCTGGAATACGCCGGGCGCCCCCACGACGCCATCGCCGATCCCTGGTACACCCGGGATTTTGAGCAGACCTGGCTGGACGTGAACGAGGGCTGCCAGGGCCTGCTGGCGGAGCTCACCGGGACGGTGCTGCTGGACTTCTCCCTCTGCGCGGATATCCCCGCTCTGTATCAGGAGATGCGGGAAAAGATGGCCTGGGAGGACTGGTACGGCGAGAACCTGGATGCGCTCTATGATGTGCTGACCGGCCTGCAGCACCGGGGCAGCCGCTTTGTGGTCACGGTCCCGCGGGCGGACGCGCCGCCGGAGGTACGGCTGTACTTCACACGCATCCTTCGGGTGTTCCGGGACGCCGGTGTGGAGTGGATCGAAGAGAAAAGCTGATAAACATAACCAGAGGCGCGTCTTTGCGGACGCGCCTCTGATCCTATGTGAGGAAAAAATGAGTTGTGGAAGCTGTTACCGGGGCCGGATGTCCCAGCATTTGCCCTCGCCGAAGGCCTCCTCCATCGCCGCCTTGTAGGCCGGGAAGTATTCCGTCGGCATCAGCGCCTGAACACAGCCGGCAAAGCCGCCGCCGTGAACGCGCCAGGCGCCTTTGCCGTTGAGCAGCTTCTCGCTCAGCTCCAGCCCCTGCTGCAGCTTGGTGTCCCCGGTGGCGCTGGTGACGATGTTGTTCAGCAGCTTTTCCGAGGAGCGGCCCGAGGCATTCATCAGCCGCAGATAGGTCGCGCCGTCGCCGTTTTTCAGGGCGTCGCGCATCTGGGGCACGCGCTCGTTTTCATCAAAAAAGTGCATGGCCCGCCGCACCGGCCGGTTGGAGGGATCCCAGCCCTTGGCCCGAAAGTCCGCCGGGTCCACATCGCCCAGCACACCCTTGTCAAAGAGATTGGCGATATAGACCATGTCCGCCGGGATGCGGGCGTAGGAGGTGTCCAGCCCCGCGTGGCTGCCGCCGGTGTCGGTGAGACAGAGGGTCAGGCCCATGCCGGCAAAATCGGCCTTGACGGGTTCGATCTCCCCGGTGCTGAGGTCCACATAGATGGTCTGCCCCAGTGCGCAGGTCAGCTGGCTCATGAGGCCGCAGGGCTTGCCGAAGAAGCGGTTTTCCGCCTGCTGGGCCACCCGGGCCAGGACGATGGGCTCAATGGCATCGTCGTTATACAGATGGTTGAGGATCCGGCCCATCAGCACGGAGAAGGCCGCCGAGGAACTGAGCCCCGCGCCGGCGGGCAGCGTGCTGCGGATCTGGGCGGTGAAACCGCCAATGTTCAGCCCCAGCTCCTGGAACACGGCCAGAACGCCGCGCAGCAGCGCCTGAGGCGTCCCAAACTCCTGGGTGCGGACCGTAAGCTGGTTGAGTTTCACCTCGATATCGGGGAAACCTTTGGAGTGAAGCAGGACACGGTTCTCCTCACAGGGCTGGGCCTGGGCATAGAGCCCCCGGTCGATGGCCGAAGCGAGAATCCGCCCGTTTTGATGGTCTGTATGGTTACCGGCCAATTCCACCCGGCCGGATACAAATATTTCCTTTTTCATAAAAAACCTCAAAATCCACACAAAAAAATACTTTTCTCTCATATGTTAGGATATACCATCCAGCTTTCAAAGTCAATCGGATTCGTGATTTTTAAAACACATTTTACATTTAGGCAATTCCCTTGCTTTCCGCTGGGCGAACCGATATAATAGACGGGAAATAATCTCCGCCTGTAGGCGGTTGGGGAGGCGTGTTTTCATGAAGAGTGCCAACGGGATCAATCTGACCATGCTCTGCGATTTCTATGAGCTCACCATGGGCAACGGCTATTGGGAGAGCGGGATGCGGGATCGCATCACCTATTTTGACGTGTTTTACCGGGATGTGCCCGACAGCGGCGGCTTTGCCATTGCGGCGGGGCTGGAGCAGATCGTCGACTATGTTCAGAACCTGCACTTCGATGCGGAGGACATTGCCTATCTCCGCGGCCGCGGCATCTTCTCCGAGGACTTCCTTGCCTATCTCGCGGATTTCCACTTCACCGGGGATATCTGGGCCGTACCCGAGGGAACGCCCATCTTCCCGCGGGAGCCGGTCATCACCGTGCGTGCCCCGGCCATCCAGGCCCAGCTGCTGGAGACCTATATGCTCCTGGAGTTCAACCACCAGAGCCTGATCGCCACCAAGGCCAACCGGGTCTGCCGCGCGGCCGAGGGGCGGGCGGTGCTGGAGTTTGGCTCCCGCCGGGCCCAGGGCATCGCCGGCGCCGTCACCGGGGCCCGGGCGGCCTTCATCGGCGGCTGCGCCGGTACGGCCTGCACCGTGTCCGATACCCTCTACGGCGTGCCCGCCGCGGGCACCATGGCCCACTCCTGGGTGCAGATGTTCGACAGCGAGTACGAGGCCTTCGTGGCCTACTGCAAGACCTATCCCACGAACGCCGTGCTGCTGGTGGACACCTATAACAGCCTCAAATCCGGCGTGCCCAACGCGATCCGCGCCTTTAACGAGGTGCTGCGCCCCCTGGGCATCACCAAGTGCGGCATCCGCTTTGACTCCGGCGACATGGCCTATCTGACCAAGCAGGCGCGGAAAATGCTGGACGAGGCCGGCTGGCCCGGCTGCACGATCACGGTCTCCAACTCCCTGGACGAGCGGCTGATCACAGAGCTGCTGCGGCAGGGGGCGAAGATCGACTCCTTTGGTGTAGGCGAGCGGCTCATCACCTCCCGCAGCGCCCCGGTTTTCGGCGGGGTGTACAAGCTCTGCGCCGTGGAG
Organism: Oscillospiraceae bacterium; assembly: GCA_902775985.1. Taxonomy (GTDB): domain Bacteria; phylum Bacillota; class Clostridia; order Oscillospirales; family Oscillospiraceae; genus Limivicinus. The sequence goes on along the minus strand of CACYOR010000083.1, from coordinate 12,075 downwards.
GAGCCGGACGGTACGCTGGTGCCCAAGATCAAGGTCAGCGAGAACGTGGGCAAGATCACCAACCCCGGCTTCAAAAAGGTCTATCGCCTCTACAACCGGGAGACCGGGATGGCGGAGGCCGACTACATCTGCCTGCGCGATGAGAAGCTGGACGACAGCATCCCGCTGGAGATCTGCGATCCCCACGCCCGCTGGAAGCGGAAGACCATGGAGAATTTCCGGGCCGTGGAGCTGGCCGTGCCCATCTTTAAAAACGGGGAGCTGGTCTATACCTTGCCCAGCCTCAAAGAGATCAAAACCAACTGCGCCTATCAGGTCAGCACCCTCTGGCCCGAGGTCAAGCGCTTTGACTATCCCCATCAGTACTATGTGGACCTGTCCGAGAAGCTGATGGCGCTCAAGGACGCGATGCTGGCTGAGCACGGCCGCCGCGAGGAATAAGAGAAAGGTCGGATCCCATGGAAGGAGAGAAAACGCGCGCGCGTGTCCGCGACACGATGAAAGCGCTGCTGACAGAGAGGGACAGCGTGGCGCTGCACGCCTATACCCCCGCCTCCGGGCTGCCCAGCCTGCGCGCGGCCATCGCCGCCGATCTGCGGGAGCGGCTGAAGGCCTCCGTCTCCGTCGAGGGGCTCTATGTCTGCTGCGGAAAAGACGCGGGCCTCGCCGCTGCCTGCCGCGCCCTGCTCGCCCCCGGCGAGGAGGCGCTGGCCCTGGCCCCTGTCCCGGAGGAACTGCGGATCTATGTTGAGGCCACCGGCGGTACTCTGCGGACGGTTTCGTTGCCGGAGGAACTGGGAAATGCGGTCGGACGCGACACCCGGCTTATGATCCTCGACACCACAGCTTGGCCCTGGGAGACGCTGGCGCCGATGCTGGAGACCCTTCGCGCCGCCCAGGCGCGTGTAGGTCATGCGATCTATCTGCTGGCGGTGGAGCCCTACGGCAGCGCCCCGGCCCTCTGCGGCTATGAAAACACCGTGGCCTGCTTCCCCTTTGCCGAGGAACTGGCCATACCCGGCGAGCGCATCGCCTGCCTGGCCGTGAGCGAGCGGGCGGAGGATGGCGCGGACATCTTTGCCCGGATCGCCGGGGCCTCCCGGGCTATGGGCTACGTGAACACGCCGAGCCTGATGCAGCGCGTTGTCGAGCGCTGCCTGGATCTGGCCGCGGAGACTTGAGCCATGGCCAAATCCGCCAATCAGAAGCTGCGGCTTCTCTATCTGATGCGCTATCTGCAGCGCCAGTCGGACGAGCAGCATCCCGTGGGCATGGCCGATATCCTCTCTGAGCTGGAGAGCCTCGGCATCCCGGCCAATCGCAAGACCATCTATGACGATCTGGAATCCCTGCGGCTCTTCGGACTGGACATCGTCGCGGTGAAGAGCAGCGGCGTGGGCTATTACATCGCCTCCCGGGACTTTGAACTCCCGGAGCTCAAGCTCCTGGTGGACAGCGTCCAGTCCTCCAAGTTTATCACCCAGAAAAAAACCGCGAGCCTCATCCGCAAGATCGAGGGCCTGGCCAGCGTCCACGAGGGCCAGTTTCTCCAGCGGCGGGTCTATGTCCACAACCGGGTCAAGACCATGAACGAGAGCGTCTATTACAACGTGGACGAGATCTCCGGCGCTATAGCCCGGGATCGGGCTATCCGCTTCCGCTACTTCGATTACGCGCCGGACAAGTCCCGGGTGTTCCGCCGGGAGGGCGCCTGGTATCAGGTGAGCCCCTTTGCCCTTATGTGGGACGACGAGAACTATTATCTCCTGGCCTGGGACGAGGGCAGCGGGAGCCTGCGCCATTACCGGGTGGACAAGATGGTGAACATCACGGCCCGGGATGAGGCGCGCCGCGGCAAGGAGGCCTTTGCCGCCGTGGACATGAGCTCCTATTCCGAGACGGTGTTCGGCATGTTCACCGGCGACGTGCAGCCCGTGCGCCTGCGCTTCGCCCGGCACCTGGCCGGCGCCGTGATCGACCGCTTCGGCCGGGACGCGATGTTGACGCCGGACGGGGAAGAGCATTTTCTTGTCACGGCCAGGGTGGCGGTCAGCCCCCAGTTTTACGCCTGGGTGCTGGGCTTTGGGAATGAGGCGGAGATCCTCGGTCCCACGTCGGTGCGCGAGGGCCTGAAAGAACAGCTGAACGAAATCCTGAGTTTATATGAGAAATAAATTGAGAGACCGCAAAAGCGGTCTCTCAGTCAGATTGTCGACAAAGTTGGTTTTGTCATTGCGAACCAGTGACCGATGTCACTGGTGTGGCAATCCGTATTCCCCGAACTTGGCATGATTACTGACATTTTACCGGAGAACGGATCCCTTCGCCCACGGCCAGTGTGAGCACTGGCCTCGGAATGACACTTTTGGGGTTTGCCTACACATTGACTGAGAGACCGCCAAAGCGGTCTCTCAGTCGATTAACAGAATTTCCACGTTTTCCGTGCTGTATTCGATCTGCTCCGACCAGCGGCGCAGATGCTCCGCCGTGTCCGGGCGCAGGGCGTCCTGCAGGAAGACAAACTCCGTACTGTCCCGGGCAAAGGCCAGCAGGGCCGAAAGCCCGTATTCCTCCAGCCGCTCCAGCTGCCGGAAGAGAATGTAAGCGAAAATGCGGTCAAAGCGAGCGGCGTCATAATGTTGGGCATAGCGCTCCGCCGCCGGGACGAGGGAGTCCAGGGCGGCGCGCAGGTTCGCCAGCTCCTGCGGCATAGCGCTCCCGGTCGGGATGGGGCGTAAACCGCAGGGCCTCCGGATCGACGGTCAGGCCCAAGTTGTCCAGCAGCGCCGGCAGCTCCCAGAACGTGTCTCCGGCGATGAAGCGCAGCGGCTCCGGGCTTTCCAGCAGCAGCTCCACGCTTTTCTCGCAGCTCAGACCCAGGCCGCAGAGTTCTAAGTCCCCCTGCTCGCCGTAAAAGCGGGGGTGCAGCGCGCAGATATCGCAGAGGCTGTCCTCGCCCAGCTCGCAGATCAGACGACAGAGACCGTCGCGGCGGAGGAAGGGGCAGCGCTCCTCGGCGTCCAGACGGAAGTGCCAGCCCGCCTCGTCCGCCTCCAGGGCCGCGCGCAGCGCCTCACCCAGCGCTCCGCCCTGGCGCAGGTAGCGGGCGGCGCTTTTTTCGTCCACGTCGATCTCCCAGCCGCGGCAGCAGCTGTGGCGGCAGTCCGCCGCTTTGCAGGCAAAGCGCGGATAAAAAACCGGATAGACAGACAGCATGTCATTTCCCTCGTTTCGTAAAAATCCCGGTGCGTTCCGGAAAACGCACCGGGAGAGAAGCGGATATGTTATTTGACCAGACTTTCGCCGATCTTGAAGACGTCGCCGGCGCCCACGGTCAAAATGATGTCGCCGGGGCGGGCCATGGCGCGCAGGGCGTTTTCCAGCTCCCCGAAGGTGGGCAGGAAGGAAGCGCCCTCCACCCGTTCGGCCAGAGAAGCCGAGGAGATGCCGATGGTATTTTTCTCCCGGGCGGCGAAGATCTCCGCCAGCAACAGCACATCCGGCCGCTTGAGCTGCTCGACAAAATCCTCAAACAGAGCGGCGGTGCGGGAATAGGTGTGGGGCTGAAAGACCAGAACGGTGCGCTGGTAATTGAGCTTTTCCACCGTGTCCAGCAGGGCTTTCAGCTCGCCGGGATGATGGGCGTAGTCGTCATAGACGTCCGCGCCGTTGTACTTGCCCTTGAACTCGAAGCGGCGCCCGGCCCCGTTGAAGCCCGCCAGACCGTATTTTACGGCGTTGGGCCGGATGCCGAGACAGATGGAGGCGGCGGTGGCGGCCAGCGCGTTCTTGACGTTGTGCATACCCGGGACGTGGAGCGTCACGTCGGTAAACTTCGTGCCCTTGTAATAGATGTCGAAGGTGGAGTTGGCACCCAGGAAGCAGATGTTCTCCGCGTAGACGTCGGCCTGAGGCGTCAGGCCGAAGGTGATGACCTTCCGGTCCAGACCGGCCAGGGTGCTCATGGTGTTGGGATCGTCGTAATTGGCGATGACAAAGCCGTCCTCCGGGACGCGCTCGGCAAAGGCGCGGAAGGAGTGCTCCACATCCTCCAGATCCTTGAAGAAATCCAGATGGTCGGCCTCGATGTTCAAAATCACGGCCACCGTGGGGTGGAAGGAGAGGAAGGAGTTATAGTACTCGCAGGCCTCCATGACGATGGTGTTGCCGTGGCCCACCCGGTGCCCCGCGTGCAGCAGGGGCAGCGTGCCGCCGATCATGACGGTCGGGTCCCGGTCTGCCGCCATCAGAATGTGCGTACACATGGAAGTGGTGGTGGTTTTGCCATGGGTGCCGGAGATGCACAGGGCGTTGCTGTAGTCCTGGCTGATGGCGCCCCAGGCCTGGGTACGCTCAAAGACCGGGATGTCGTGGGCGCGGGCATAGGCGATCTCCAGATTCTCGTCGTGGACAGCGGCGGTGCGGACCAGAAAATCCACATCCTCCGCGATGTTCTCCGCCCGGTGGCCGATGGCCACGGGGATCCCTTTTTCGCGCAGGGCCGCCACGTTGGGGCCCTCGTTCATATCCGAGCCGGTGATCGCCAGGCCCATGCCCTTAAGCACTTCGGCCAGAGAGGACATGGAGACGCCGCCGATGCCGACCAGATGGCCCTTGCGGCCCGGGGAAAGGAAATTGGAAAAGTCTATCATAAAGCTTTCTCCCTTGACAGGATACTTGAAGTTGCAGCGGGGAAATGTTACAATAATAGTGAGGTTTTATGGCGCTTCGCCATAAGCCCACATACATTTGTTCATTATACTCGACGCGCGGCCCGATTGCAAGGAGTTTTTCTCCGCCCGCCGGGGTCCCGGCCTTTCGGGAAAAGCGTCGGATCATTCTATGTCAAAACGGAGGAGCTGTGCCCATGGCGACCATCGCCCCGCCCAAATATGTGCGGCAGATCCTGTTTACCCTGCAGGGCCATGGCTATCCGGCCTATCTGGTTGGCGGCTGCGTGCGGGATATGCTGCTGGAGCATCGGCCCCACGACTGGGATATCTGCACCGGCGCCCTGCCCGAACAGGTGATGGCGCTCTTTCCCGGCTCCCGGCCCACGGGCCTGGCCCACGGGACGGTCACGGTGGTGATCGGCTCGCGCCAGGTGGAGGTCACCACCTTCCGCACCGAGGGCAGCTATGCCGATCATCGGCACCCGGACCGGGTCGCCTTTGTGACCGAGCTCACCGAGGATCTCAGCCGCCGGGATTTCACCATGAACGCCATCGCCCTGGCGGCGGACGGCCTGCTGGCCGACCCCTTCGGCGGCGTGGAGGACATTCGGGAAAAGCGGATCCGCTGCGTGGGGGAACCCGCGCTCCGCTTTGAGGAGGATGCGCTGCGGATGCTGCGCGCGCTGCGCTTTTCCGCCAAGCTTGGCTTTACGATCGAGATCAACACCCTGCTCGCCATCCAGGAGAAAGCGCCCCTGGCCGCGACCCTGGCGGCGGAGCGGGTACGGGAGGAGCTGGAAAAGCTCCTGCTGACCGATGCGCCCGAGACCGTCTATCCCCTGATGGAGATGGGGCTGCTGGACGCCTACCTGCTGGATCGGCCCCTGTTCAGCCCGCTGTTTCGGAAGCTGCGGCGGCTGCCGCGCAAGGCGCTGTACCGCTGGGCCGGTCTCACGGTGCTGCTCTGCCGTCTCGGCTGCATCGACTCGGCGGAGGACTTCCTCCGCTCGCTGCGCCTGGACAGCCGGAGCATCCGCTGCTGCACGGCGGCGGAGCAGTTGCTGCGCCAGCCCCTGCCGACGACGCCCCTGGCCTGGAAAAAAGCGCTGCATGCCTGGGAGGTGCCGGGCGTCAGCTGTGCCGCCGCGGTGAGCGACGCGCTCTACGGCGGACAGAGCCTGAAGGAACTGCGGGCGGTGCTGCGCAGCGGGGAGTGCTTCTCCCTCAAGCATCTGGCCGTCAGCGGGGACGACCTGCTTGCCCTGGGTCTGCGGGGCCGGGCGCTGGGCGAGATGCTGAATTTTCTGCTGGACTACGTGATGGAATTTCCCGAGAACAACCGGCGTGAGCTGCTGCTGAGCCTGGCCGGAGGAGGGAGCGAGGAATGAGCGACAGCTGGACACAATTAAAGCAGGACTGCGCCGCCTGCCAAAACTGCCCCCTGGGCGCGACGCGGACGAATCTGGTCTTCGGTGTGGGCGACGAAAAGGCGGAGGTCCTGTTCGTGGGCGAGGGCCCGGGCGAACAGGAGGATTTGAAGGGCGAGCCTTTTGTAGGGCCGGCCGGGAAGCTCCTGGACGACATGCTGGCCATGATCGGGCTGGACCGCAGCCGGGTCTATATCGCCAACATCGTCAAATGCCGCCCGCCCCACAACCGGGATCCCCAGCCCAACGAGCAGCAGGCCTGCATCGGCTGGCTGGAGCGGCAGGTGGAGCTGATCCGGCCGAAGCTGATCGTCTGCCTGGGGCGCATCGCCGCCATGGCGCTGATCGATCCGGGTTTTCGCATCACCCGGCAGCACGGCCAGTGGTTCGACGTCAAGGGACGGCGCATCATGGCCACCTACCATCCCTCTGCCCTGCTGCGGGATGAGAGCAAACGCCCCGAGGCCTTTATGGACCTGCGGGAACTGAGAAAGGAAATTCGGGAACGCTGCCCGAATACAGACATTCGCTATGATACCCTTTAAAACCGTAACCTTGTGTGACAAAGCCTGGGTGGACGAGATTGTCCGCCTGGAGAACAGCCCCAGCGCGGACTATAACTTCGGCAACATCTATATCTGGGACAAGCGCTACCGGCAGCTGATCGCCCGCTGCGGCGACCGGATGCTGACCAAGCTGCGCTACGAGGGCCATCCGGCCTTCGTCTTCCCCATCGGCGCCGGGCCGCTGCGCCCGGCGATCGAACAACTGCGAGACTTCGCCGCCTGGCGGGGCTATCCTCTTGTTATTCGCGGCATTCTGCCCGAGCATCGGGATCTGCTGGAAAGGGAGTATCCCGACGCTTTCTCCTTTGACGCCGAGACGGACAACTGGGACTATCTCTATCTGGCGGAAAAGCTCGCCACCTATTCCGGAAAAGCCCTGCACGGCAAAAAGAACCACTGCAACCGCTTTGAAGCGGAGAACGACTGGGAGTTCCGCCCTCTGAGCTACGATCTGATCCCCGGCTGCCTGGACATGCTGGACGTCTGGAGCGAGGAAAACATCGAGCGCCTGGACAAGAGCGTGAGCTATGAGCACGACGCCATCGTCCGCGCCTTCGCGGCCTATGAATGGCTGGGCCTGGAGGGCGGCGTGCTCTTCGCCAACGGCCAGATCGTGGGCTTCACCATGGGGGAGATGTGCAGCAGCGACACCTTCGACGTGCATTTTGAAAAGGCGAAGATCGACCTGAACGGCGCCTATCCCATGGTCTGCCGGGAGCTGACGCGCATGCTGCTCCAGCGCCATCCGGGCCTGGTCTATATGAACCGGGAGGACGACATGGGCCTGGAGGCCCTGCGCAAGTCCAAGCAGTCCTACAAGCCCGAGCGGATGGTGGAGAAATACATCGCCAGGTGGCAGGGATGAGCCGGCTGATCGACGCCTTACAGGTCGAGCCCCGGCAGCTGATCGCCCTCTGGCGCGATGTCTTCGGCGACCCGCCGGAGCTGCCCGCCGCCTTCCTGCGGCAGCTGCCCGCCATCGGCTGCGGCTGGGCGGCGGTGGCGGAGGGGCGCGTGCTGGGCGCGGCCTACTGGATTGACGCGCTGTACCTGGGGGAAGAGCGCTGCGGCTATCTCTACGCCGTGGCCGTGCGCCCGGAGGCCCGGGGACAGGGCCTGGGCGCGGCGCTCAGCCGGGCCTGCTGGGAGAGCGGGCGGGAGCGGGGCGCCATCTACGCCTGCACCGAACCGGCGGAGGCCTCGCTTTTTGACTGGTACGGCGACATATTGGGCGCGCGGCCGGTGCTGTACCGGCAGACGACAGAGCTCGCCGCCGCGGCGGGCGCACCGGTGGAGCCGATCTCCGCGGAGGACTATGCCGAGCGGCGGGAAGCGCTGCTGAAGGACCGGCTCCATGTGCGCTATGCGCCGGAGGCCCTGGCCTATGAACAGGTCAACTGCCGCTGCTACGGCGGGGATCTGTATCGGATCGGGGACGGCATCGCCGATGCGATCCGGGAGGACGGCGCCCTCCTGGTGAGGGAGTGCCTGGGTTCGGAGCCGGAGGCTCTGGCCGCCTCACTGGGGGCGGCGCTGGGCTGCGAGCGCATTCGGCTTCTCCGGAGCGCCGCGGAGGGAGAGCGCTTCCTCGCCGGGAACCGGGTCTTCCCTCCGGACACGATCTTCAACATCACCTTCGATTAAAAAAGGAGCTGTCCCTTGGGGTAAGGGAACAGCTCCTTTGGTATAGAATCCTTTATTCGCCTTTCAGGTCGGAGAGCAGGAAAATGCTGTCGTCGTTCTCGATCCAGTCACTGACCGGGATCGTGCGGTACTCCGTCTCATTGACACGGATGACGATCTTGTCGATGCCGGCGTTGATGATCTGCCGCTTGCACATGGAGCAGGACATGGCGTCGGAGAGCAGGGCGTTGGTCTTGGCGTCCCGCCCGACCAGATAGATCGTGGCGCCGATCATATCCCGCCGGGGGGCGGAGATGATGGCGTTGGCCTCGGCGTGGACGCTGCGGCAGAGCTCATAGCGTTCGCCGGAGGGAATGTGCAGATTCTCCCGGGTGCAGAAGCCCAGGTCGGAGCAGTTGCGGCGGCCGCGGGGCGCTCCGTTGTAGCCGGTGGAGATGATCTCGTCGTTGCGCACGATGATGGCGCCGTACTTGCGGCGCAGGCAGGTGGAGCGCTCGAGAACCGAGTCGGCAATGTCAAGATAATAATTCTGTTTGCTGGTCCGGCTGTCCATGCGGAGGACCCTCCTTTTCTGTGATGATACCATATTACATCCCGGGCGCTCTCCCGTCAAGCCGGAAGAAATCGCTGTAGATTTTTTAAGTATTCTATGGTATAATGAGCATCGAATGGCGAAATCAATCGACGATTCGATTGATTTCGCTGCCAAACGGCAAGTTTGGCAGCGAATGATTTTCACAAATCATTCGCCCGATTCTCATTGCAATGAGTATATGGCAAAACAGCTATGCTGTTTTGCTGCGCAGCAAAGCTGCGCGGCGAAAAGCTTTTTAGCTTTTCGCCATCATATAATGATTATAGTGGGCCCATGAAGAGAAATTACCAAAACGAACTGGACCGCATCATCCAAAAACGCGGCGATCGCATGCCCCGCGTCCTGCTGCACAGCTGCTGCGGTCCCTGCTCCAGCTCCGTGCTGGAATATCTGACCCAATATTTTGAGGTCACCCTCCTGTGGTACAACCCCAATCTCTACCCCCAGGAGGAATTTGACCGCCGCTTCCGCACCCAGGTGGAGCTGATCGAGAAGATGGACCTGGCCGACAAGGTCAGCGTCCTGGCCGAGCCCTGGAAGAGCGAGGAGTATTATGCCCGCGTCAAGGGCCTGGAGGAGGAGCCGGAGGGCGGCAAACGCTGCACCGAGTGCTTCCGCCTGCGCCTGCTGGAGACGGCAAAGCTGGCCAAGCACTACGGCTTTGATTACTTCTGCACGACCCTCACCCTCTCCCGCTATAAAGACGCGGTGCGCATCAACGCCCTGGGGGAGGAGATCGGGGCGATGCTTGGCGTAAGCTGGCTGCCTTCGGACTTCAAAAAACAGGGGCGCGAAGTGCGCTCATCTCAGCTGGCCAGGCAGTACGGCCTGTATCAGCAGCTCTACTGCGGCTGCGAGTACTCCCTCCACTCCCGGGAGGAATACGAGGCACGACAGGCGGAGAAAAGCGAATAAACACTGGTTTCCACACCCAGTGCGGACCGTATGGGTTCGGCTAAAAAATGGGCCTGCGCTGCGCATGCTGTTTGGCGCCTCCATGCGGTCGTAAAATCAAAATGGAGGGATACCCAAACATGGGAAAAACACACTTCACCACCCGCAAAATCGCCCTGGCCGCGATCATCGGCGCGACCTACGCGGCCCTGACCATCGGCCTGGCGCCGATCAGCTACGGCCCGGTCCAGTTCCGCGTTTCGGAAGTCTTGTGCATCCTGCCCTATTTCCTGCCCTGCACGGCCTGGGGCCTGTTTGCCGGCTGCGCCGCTGCCAACCTGATCGGCGGCGGGGTACTGGATATCGTCTTCGGCTCTCTGGCCACCTTTGTCGCCGCGCTTTTGACCGCCCATATCGGGAAGCGGAAGCACACCATCGCCAACAGCCTGATGGGCTGCCTGCCGCCCGTTCTGCTCAACGCCGTCATCGTCGGCGCCGTTGTGACCGCGGTCTTCACCGTCGAGGGGGAGACCATCAATCCCTTTACCCACTGGGGGCTGTACGCGGCCACCGCCGCCTCTGTCGGTCTGGGCGAGGCGGCCGTGCTCTATGCGCTGGGCTTTCCCCTGATGCGCTGGCTGCCGCGGCAGAAGTTCTTTCAAAAAGTCCTCGCCAAATATACGGAATCTTGAAGTAAAAGAGCGGCGGGCCTGTACCCGCCAGGAAAGGAGTCTCACTCATGCGCGTCCGGAAAGCGATCATCCCGGCAGCGGGCCTGGGCACCCGGCTGCTCCCCAATACCAAGAGCATTCCCAAGGAGATGCTGCCCCTGGTGGACAAGCCTGTCATCCAGTACATCGTGGAGGAGGCCGTCTCGGCCGGGGTTGAGCAGGTGCTCATCATCACCAACCGGGGCAAATCCGCCATTGAGAACTATTTCGACTACGCCCCCGACCTGGAGGAGCGTCTGCGCGCCGACGGAAAAGAGCGGGATGCGGACATCATCCATAACGTCGCGGACATGGCGGACGTGCTCTTCCTGCGCCAGAAGGAGACCAAGGGCCTGGGCCACGCGGTCTGGCGCGCCAAGAGCTTTGTGGGCGACGAGCCCTTTGCCATCCTGCTGGGCGATGATATCATGCTGGGCAAAAAGCCGGTCCTCAAGCAGCTGGTGGAGGCCGCCGAGGCCAACGACTGCAGTGCCGTCGCGATCCATCAGGTGCCGGACGAGCTGATCGTCAAATATTCCTCCGTCAAGCTGGAGGAAAAGCTGGGCGAGCGGGTCTATCGCATCAGCGATATGAACGAGAAGCCCACCCTGGAGGAGAAGCTCTCCCAGTACGCGATCCTGGGCCGCTACGTGCTGACCCCGGCCATTTTTGACATTCTGGAGCACACCGCCCCCGGCCGCAACAATGAGATCCAGCTCACCGACGGCATGGGAACTCTGGTGCACCAAGAAAAGATGGTGGGCGTGGACTTTGAGGGCCGCCGCTACGACACCGGCAACCTGAAAGGCTATCTGGAATCCATCATTGATTTCGCCCTGGAGAATGAGGAGGCCGGCGACTGGCTGCGCCAGTTTATCATTGAAAAAGCGGAGATCCTGAAAAAATCTTGACAATGTGCTGACCGAGGGCTACAATATCCCCGTCAAGTGAATAAGGGGCGCTGGGTTCTCCCGGCTGAGACAAGGTAATGGAGCCTTGAAACCCTGGAACCTGATCCGGGTAATGCCGGCGTAGGAAAACCGCGAGAGCGCTTTGCCGCAGGTTCGTTTTTGGGCCTGCGGTTTTTGCGTCCGCGGCTTCCCATCAAAACAAAAAACATTGGGAGGAAACTGACATGAAAAAGAATCTCACACTCCGTGCCCTGACCGAGGGCGCCATCTTCGTGGCGCTTGCCCAGATCCTGAGCTATCTCAAGCTCTTTGAGCTGCCCCAGGGCGGCTCCATCACGGTGGCCATGCTGCCCATCTTCCTCTATTGCGCCCGCTGGGGCTTCGGCCCGGGCATCTTGGCCAGCTTCGTCTATTCCGTGCTGCAGCTGCTGCTGGACGGCGCCTACGCCTGGGGCTGGCAGTCCATGCTGGGCGACTACATTGTGGCCTTCACTGCGCTGGGCTTTGCGGGCCTCTTCCACAAGCAGCACTATGGCTTCTTCACCGGCACCGTGGTGGGCAGCCTGGCCCGCTTCCTGGTCCACTATCTGGTGGGCGTGTGGGTCTGGGGCGAGTACATGCCGGAGAGCTTTTTCGGCATGACCATGACCACCCC
>CACYOR010000082.1 GCA_902775985.1 Oscillospiraceae bacterium | reverse complement strand
TTGGAGTATACCACTCGCTATGCGAGTGGTACAAAAAGCTTATAGCTATACGTAGATATACAAAGAAAGCCTCCTGAGATAAGATAGAAAAGGTCTGCCAACCAAAAACTATCGAATCAAGGAGGCATCCAAATGGACAAAGAAAGCCTATCACACACAAGGGCGAATTGCAAGTACCACATCGTATTCACACCGAAGTATCGCAGACAGGTAATATATGGGCAACTGAGGAAGGACATAGGAGAAATCTTACGAACACTGTGCGAAAGAAAAGGTGTAACGATCATCGAAGCGGCAGCGTGTCAAGATCACATACATATGTATGTAGAGATACCGCCCAAATATTCAGTAGCCGAAGTAATGGGGTATCTGAAAGGGAAGAGCAGCCTGATGATCTTCGACAGGCATGCGAATCTGAAGTACAAGTATGGGAACCGGCATTTCTGGTGCAAAGGGTACTATGTAGATACCGTAGGGCGAAACGAGAAGAAGATAGCAGAATATGTCCGAAACCGTATGCGGTTGGCAGACCATTCAAGGGCCTTTAGGCTAAGCCAGCCCAAGGCCCTTATAGGGCCTGTGCAAGCCACCCGCTATGCGGGTGGTCTTGACTCAGTGTAAGGGCACAGCCTGGAAGCTCTCGCCCGCGGCTCTCGGCCGCGTCGCGCCGCCGCTGAGATCAAAGATGCGGTCGGAGAAGGCCACGCTCTTCTCCTCCGGCAGCAGCACGCGCAGCTGCACGTCCGAGCCGTAGTCGAGGCGGTCCACCGCCCCGCCATAGGCGCTCAGCTCCAGCTTCATGCGCTCCAGCGCGGCATAGGAACAGCCAAACTCCAGCACCACCCAGCGCCGCACCACGGCCAGACCTGCCGCGTCCAGCGCGTCCTTGGCGCTCTTGGTGTAGGCGCGAAACAGCCCGCCCGCGCCCAGCAGCACGCCGCCAAAATAGCGCGTCACCACACAGACCAGATTGCTCACGCCCTCCCGGCGGAAGACCTCCAGCATGGGGATGCCCGCGGTACCCTGGGGCTCGCCGTCGTCGGAGTAGCGCTCCGGCCCGTCCTTGAGCAGGTAGCACCAGCAGTTGTGCCGCGCGTCGTAGTATTCCTTTTTCATGGCCGCGATAAAGGCCCGGGCCTCCTCCTCGTTTGCCACAGGGCGGATATGCCCCAGAAAACGGGAGCGTTTTTCCACATATTCGCTCTCGCCGGGCCCGGCGGGCACGTAGTATTCGGTCATGCCTCCCCGCCCTCCCGTTCGATCACATAATACAGGCAGAGACGGGTGATGCCGTCAGAGCCGGTAAAACTCTCCGTCGCCCGATAGCGGAAGCCGCATTTTTCGATGACCCGGCGGGATTTGCTGTTCTCGGGGAAATGGGCGCACCAGACCTGCGCCGCCCCGCCCGCAAAGCAGCGGGCCGTCAGCGCGCGCACGGCCTCGGGGATATAGCCTTGGCCCCAGAGGGGCTTGGCGATCCAGTAGCCGATCTCCGGCTCTCCGTTTCCCTGACTGAAGTCCGTGGAAAAGACGCCCAGACTGCCCACCGGCGCATCGCTGCCCCGGAGAGTGACGGCCCAGGTGCTGTCGTTGATCAGGACGTTTCGCAGTACGTTCAGGCTGTCGGCCTGGTCCCGGTGGGGCAGCCAGCCGGCCGCCGGGCCGACCTCCGGGTCGCGGGCCCAGCGGCAGAGCTCCGCCGCGTCCTCCTCCCGCCAGGGGCGCAGGCGCAGGCGTTCCGTCTCCCAGACGGCGGGCAGACCCAGCTCTGCCGGCGCTTGCCGCTTCATTCCCAGTCCTCCTTTGTCTCCGTATAGCCGGGGATAAAGGCCTTGACCCGACCGAAGAGCTCCGGCGGGATCACGGTCTCCACGCGGATGCCGCTCTCCGTATACTCGGCGTTCAGCACCGCCGCCTCCCGGTTCAGACTGTCCAGCAGCCCGGCGGAGGCGTAGGGGATCTCCAGCGTCAGATGCTTTTTGCCCCGGTCCAGCAACGCGGAGAGCTTTTCCACCAGCACGTCTGCCCCCTCGCCGCTCTTGGCGGAGATGCAGACCACATCCTCCCCATGGGGGAGAATGCCGAAATAGGCATCGCATTTGTTGAAAACCCGCAGACAGGGGGTGCCCTCGGCACCCAGCTGGCGGATCAGCTCGTCCACCACGCGGGCCTGCTCCTCCCACTCGGGGTTGGCAATATCGATCACATGCAGCAGCACATCGGCATAGCGCAGCTCCTCCAGCGTGGCCTTGAAGGCCTCAATCAGATGGGTGGGGAGCTTGCGGATGAAGCCGACCGTGTCGGAGAGCAGCACCTCGGTGCTCTCGTCCACCCGCAGGCGGCGGGTCGTGGTGTCCAGGGTGTCGAAAAGCCGGTCGTTGGCCGGGATGTCCGAGCCGGTGAGCTGGTTTAACAGGGTGGATTTGCCCGCGTTGGTATAGCCCACCAGGGCCACCACCGGCATGGCGTTCTTCTCCCGGCGGCGCCGCTGGGTGCTGCGCACCTTGCGCACCGCGGCCAGCTCCTCCTCCAGCTTCTGGATCTTGCGGCGGATGTGCCGCCGGTCGGTCTCCAGCTGGGTCTCGCCGGGGCCGCGGGTGCCGATGGGGGAGGAGCCGCCCGAGGCGGTCTGCCGCACCAGATGGGTCCACATGCCGGTCAGGCGCGGCAGCAGATATTTGTATTGCGCCAGCTCCACCTGGAGCTGACCTTCCCGGGTCTGAGCCCGCTGGGCAAAGATGTCCAGGATCAGTCCCGAGCGGTCCAGCACCTTGACGCCCAGCTCCTCCCCCAGCACGCGCATCTGGGAGGGGGAGAGCTCGTTGTCGAAGACGGCCAGATCGCAGTCGTTGGCCTCGATGAGGGCTTTCAGCTCCTGTACCTTGCCGTCGCCGAGAAAGCTGCGCGGGTCGGGCGTGGGCCGGTTTTGCAGCAGCGTCGCCACGGTCTCGCCGCCCGCCGTCTCCACCAGGGCGGCCAGCTCCTCCAGGGAAATGTCCGTGGAGCGCTCATGCTCGTCCATGCTCAGCGCGGCCAGTCCGGCCAGAATGGCCCGTTCTTTTTTCTCCTGTGTCGTCTGAATGATCATCAGTCCTTTTTAGCGTTGGCAGATATGCATTTCCCGAGGACAGCGCCTCGGGAAATGCGTTTTATAATCAATAAAGATCCTTCCACTGGCCGTCGTATTCGGCCTCCTCGGCGGCCCGACGCAGGGCCTCCCGCTGTTCGCGGCGGCGCTGCTCGGCGGCCCGGCGCTCCTTCAGGTGCTTGCGGCGCAGCCGGCGATAGCGGGTGACCAGCACCAGATAGGCCACAAAGAAGACCAGCAGCACCAGGATCAGTGCGATGACCCAGCCCTTGGAGAACACGGCCCGCAGCTGCTGCAGCATGTACTGGCCGCGCGCCAGCTCCACCTGCACGGTGTTCACCAGCTTCACCCGGCCGTATTCCGTGCCGTCAATGAGGATGCGCGCCTCGCCCAGCACGGTGTCCTTTTCGATGGGGGCGACCAGCTTCTGCTCATAGAGCGTCACCACGGTCTCCCGCTTGCTCATGTCGATCTCGTTGGGCAGCAGCAGGGACACGTCCTGGATCGCGTGCAGGATGACCTGCCCGTCGCTCTGGGCAAACTCCACCGGGACCTTGGTCACGATCTCGGAGGTGGTGAGCACGTTCTGATAGGAGAAGTTGTTAAAGACCCAGTCGTAGAGGTGGATCGTATCGGAAAAGTTACGGTATTCGTCGATCTGAGCGTTGAGCAGACCCTTGCAGCCCATGATCACGACCAGAGCGTGTACGCCCTCCTTCTCCGCCGTGGAGATCAGGCAGTAGCCGGCGGCCTGGGTGAAGCCGGTCTTGACGCCGGAGGCGTAGCTGTACTCATAGCCCGCGCCGTAGTGGCCGTTGGGGGTCAGGAGAGCGTTGGAGTTATACATGACGGCGCCGCCGTTGACGTCGATGGATTCGGGCTGATAGCTTTTGGTGTTGGCCAGCTCCATAAACATGGGGTGCTGCATGGCCTCTTTGGTGATCAGATAGAGGTCGTAGGCGGTGCTCACATGGCCCTCAGCCGGAAGGCCGTTGGTGTTTTTGAAGCTCGTACCGGTACAGCCGAGCTGGGCCGCGCGCTCATTCATCTGGGCCACGAAGTTGTCCACGGAGCCGGCCAGATAGGAGCCGATCACGTTGCAGGCCTCATTGGCCGAGCCCACCATCGTCACATACAGCAGTTCCCGGAAGGAGACGCGCACGCCCGGCGTGATGCCGGCGGTGCTGCTGGTCTCGTCCATGCCCTGGCGGCAGTCTTCCTGGGCGGTGACGATATCGTCCAGCTGGGCCCGGCCCGCCTCCAGCGCCTCCAGGGCCAGGAGCGTGGTCATGATCTTGGTCAGGCTGGCGGGAGCGCGCTGCTGATCCTTGTTGAGTTCGTAGAGAATGTTCCCGGAGTCGAGATCCACCACCAACGCCGCCTGGCCGTCCAGCGCGGGGGCCTCCAGGGCGAGCGCCGCCGGGGCCGAGAGGGCGAGCAGCAGAGCGAGCAGCAGAAGCAGGTGGAAAATCTTAATTTTTTTCATTTTATACTCCCGTTTTTTCAGGAATGTGGTATGATATACAAAATACATCCATGACAAGAAGAGGCACGGGCCGGCCGTGCAGATACTTAACAGAGTTATTATACTGGCTTGCCACCGTATTTGCAACTTAAAA
Source organism: Oscillospiraceae bacterium (assembly GCA_902775985.1). GTDB lineage: Bacteria > Bacillota > Clostridia > Oscillospirales > Oscillospiraceae > Limivicinus. The sequence continues at coordinate 5,326 of CACYOR010000082.1, read as the reverse complement.
ATGTTGAGGGACTGCCCATGAAAATTCTGGTTGTCGACGATGAAAAGCTGCTGGTAAAGGGAATCAAATTCAATCTGGAGACGGAAGGCTATACGGTGGATGTGGGCTATGACGGCGAGGACGCGGTCAATCTGGCCCGCAGCGGCAAGTACGATCTCATCATCCTCGATCTGATGATGCCGCGCAAGGACGGCCTGGAGGCCTGCCAGGAGATCCGCGGCTTCTCCTCCGTGCCGATCATCATGCTCACGGCCCGGGGTGAGCGCGCCGATCTGCTGCTGGGTTTTGAATCCGGCGCGGACGACTATGTGACCAAGCCCTTTGACATTCTGGAGCTGAAGGCGCGGATCCGGGCGCTGCTGCGGCGGGCAAACCGGACGCTGCCGAACACGGGCGGGAGCAGCCTGGAGCACGGGCACATCCGTCTGGACGAGGCGCGGCGCAGCGCCTACCGGGACGGGGAGGCGGTGGAGCTGACCATGAAGGAGTTCGACCTGATCCTCTTCCTGATGAAGCATCCCGGCAAGGTCTACAGCCGGGAGGCACTGCTGGATCTGGTCTGGGGCTATGACTATCAGGGCGATACCCGCACGGTGGACGTGCACATCCGCCGTCTGCGCGAGAAGCTGGAGCGCGACCCGGCCAAGCCCCGCTATATCGTGACCAAGTGGGGCGTGGGCTATTACTTCGCGGACTGAGAGGCGAGCATGCATTCGATTCGTTTCCGTTCCATGGCGTTTCTGGCGCTGCTGCTGGCCGTGCTGCTCCTGCTGCTGAACACCTTCCCGGTCATCTCCAGCCGGGACGCGGTCTTTGAGGAAAAGCGCAGCGCCATGAGCAGCCGCGCGGCGCTCCTGGCCTCCTCCCTCTCCGGGCTGGACCGGCTCAGCGAGGCGGGGATCGGCGAGGTGCTGAGCTTTCTGGAACTCTCGGATTACGACCGGATCGCGGTCGTGGATGAGACGGGATCGCCGCTCTATGACAGCGGAAATTCCGAGCTGCCCATGGAGGATATCCGCCGGGCGCTCAGCGGCAAGGCCGTGTTTCGCTCCCGTTTTGGCGAGTCGGCCTTTCTCAGCTCCATCACCATGCCGGTCAACGGCAAGGGAGTCCTCACCGGGGCGGTGTACCTGCAGGAGCGGGATACCGAGCGAGCCGAGGGTATCCGGGCGGTACAGGGCCGCCTGCGCACGCTGTCGCTGACGATCGGCGCGGTGGCGTTGCTGGTGGCGGCGCTCTTTGTCCTGCTGCTCACACGGCGGCTGCAGGCGCTGGTCCGATCCATGCACACGGTGGCCTCCGGGGATTATCATTACCGCCATGTCATCAGCGGCCGGGACGAGCTGGGCAAGCTGGGGGAGGAGCTCAACCGTCTGACCGAACAGATGGACCGGACGGAGAGCGAGCGCCGCCGCTTTGTGGCGGACGCCTCCCACGAGCTGAAAACGCCCCTGGCCTCCATCCGCCTGCTCTCCGACAGCATCGCCCAGAACGAGCAGATGGACCCGGGGACCATGCGGGAATTCGTCTCCGACATCGGCGGCGAGGCGCAGCGTCTGCAGCGCACCACCGAAAAGCTGCTGGACCTCTCGCGCCTGGACGACAAAGTGCAGTTTGTGCCGGAGCCGGTGGATCTGAAGCAGGCGGCCCTGGACGCGATCGCGAGCTTGCGACCGCTGGCACAGGAAAAGCGGGTGCGCCTGCGCTCCGAACTGGAGGAGGGCTGCGTGGTCATGGGCTCCCGGGATGATATGGCGCGCATCCTCTTCAATCTGGTGGAAAACGCCATCAAGTACAACGTCCCGGAGGGCAGTGTGCTGCTGCGGCTGTATGGCCGGGAGCAGCAGGTGATCCTCTCTGTGGAGGACACGGGCATCGGCATCCCCGAGGCCGACCGGCCCTATATTTTCGACCGCTTTTACCGGGTGGACAAGGCCCGGTCCCGGGAGGCCGGGGGCAGCGGTCTCGGACTCAGTATTGTGCACGACGCGGTGCTGGCCCAGGGGGGCAGCATCACCGTCGGACAAAATAAACCGCAGGGCAGCGTCTTTATGCTCAGCTTCCCGCGGCCAAGTGCAGAGGAGACAGGTATATGAACAACATCGCAAGAATTCAGGCAAAACTCGCGGAAAACCATCTGGACGCCGTGCTCATCTTCGATGAGAAGAACCAGCGCTTCGCGGCCGGCTTCCCCTTTACCGACGGCGCTGTGATCGTCGGTCGGGAAAAGGCCTGGCTGCTGACCGATTCCCGCTATATCGAGGCGGCGGAAAAGGCCGCCGGTGACTGCGCCGAGGTGCAGATGTTCGACCGTCAGCACCCGCTGATGGGGCTCATTAAGGCGGCGCTGGCCGAGGCCGGCGTGGAAAAGCTGGGCGCCGAGGAGGAGAGCCTGAGCCACGGCCGCTGGGCCAATCTGGAAAAGCTGCTGGGCCTGGAGTTTCAGAGCGCGCAGGAACTGCTGCGCACGCTGCGCGCCTCCAAGACCGAGGAGGAGATCCAGAGCATGATCGCGGCCCAGCGCATCAGCGAGAAGGCCCTGGAGGAAGTGCTGCAGATCATCCGGCCCGGCATGACCGAGCGGGAGGTCATGGCGGAGCTCGTCTATCACATGCTCCGTAACGGCAGCGAGGGCAACTCCTTTGATCCCATCGTGGTCACCGGCGCCAACACCAGCATGCCCCACGGCGTGCCCGGCGATACCGTGATCCAGGCCGGCGATTTCATCACCATGGATTTCGGCTCTCTGAAAAACGGCTACTGCTCCGATATGACCCGTACCGTGGCCGTGGGCTATGCCACGGAGGAGATGAAGAACGTCTATGACATCGTCTTGAAGGCGCAGCTGGCCGGCATCGCCGCCGCCCGCTCCGGCGTCCTGGGCAAGGAGATCGACGCGGCCGCCCGCAAGGTCATCACCGAGGCCGGCTACGGCCCCTATTTCGGCCACGGCTTCGGCCATTCCCTGGGCCTGGACATCCATGAGCCGCCCTTCGCCGGCCCCACCGGCAATGTGCCCATGGCGGAGAACGACCTCTGCTCCGCCGAGCCCGGCATCTACCTGCCCGGCAAGTTCGGCGTGCGCATCGAGGACGTGATGATCATCCGCTCCACCGGCGCCGAGGTCATCACCAAGGCCCCGAAGAGGGAACTGATCGTCCTGTAAAAAAGCACAAAAGACTGACGGCCGTCCGCATTTCGCGGGCGGCCGTCAGTCTGCAGGCAAAGTTGGTTTCTGTCATTGCGAACCAGTGACCGACGTCACTGGTGTGGCAATCCGTATTTCCCGAAAGCCGCATAGATTCCATCATGCTTCTCGGAAGAAGAGTTGGGCGGCGTTATAGAGCGTGGTGAGCCAGGCCTGGTTGGTGTGGCCGTTCTGGCGAAGGATGGTGAAACGCAGGTTCTCCTCCGGCGTGAAGACCCCGCTCCAGGTGGACAGGCCCTGATAGGAATCGGCAATGGGACCGATGTCGTCGTATTCCCCCTCCACAAAATAGAGCAGGTCGATCGGCAGGCCGTTCGTCCCGGCCTGGTTCCAGATGGGCTCCAGGTAGTCCCGGGTGACGTCGCCGCCGCCGGCCATGGCGTACCAAGAGACCAGGTCCAGGTTCGGGGCCAGCACGCTCAGCTCTGTCATATAGGCGCCAAAGCTGGCGCCGAGGACGGCAATATGCTCCCGCGCGGCGCGCAGCTGCTCCCGGCTGCCGCCCTCGGCCCAGGTGGCAAAATGCTCGGCCACGTAGGGGAGGAGCACCTCGCTGAACTCCCGGGACATCTGGGGATAGTTCTGCTGGGAGAGATGCCGGTCAGAGGCATAGCTGTCCAGATAGCTCCAGGGGCAGACCACGATCATCGGGCGGCAGTAGCCCTGGGCGATCATGTTGTCCAGCAGCTGCTTGCCGGTGACGCTGCGCTTGCCGTCGGGAAAGACGTACTCGTGCTCCCGTTCCAGCCAGAAGCGCTCGTCGGCCTGGCGGACGTGGAAGAGAAAGAGCAGATCGTAGCGCTCCGTTTCGTCGTAGCCGTAGGGCAGATAGACCTCCAAGGGCTTGGGAAACTCATCCGTCATGCCGAAGACGTAGTCCGGCGTGGTGTATTCCACGCGCAGAAGCGTGCCGGGCTGATCGCATTCCCCAAAGAGCGCCGCATCGACGGTGGACTCGGTGATTTCCGGCTCCCGCAGGGGCTGCGGTGTGGGCAGCGGTGTGGGCTCCGGTGTCGGTTCGGGCGTGGGCTCCGGCGTGGGCGCAGGGGAGAGGCTCGCTTCCGGCGGTGCGCTGAGTACGGCGGCCGCGGTGGGCGCGGGGCTCGCTTCCGGCATCGGCGCTTTGGCCGCGGGCCGGGCGCGCAGAAAGAGCAGGGCGCCCAGTATCAAGATCAGCAAAAGCAGCAGCCAGACAGAGGCTGTTTTTTTCATAGGAGATACGCATCCTTTCCCGGGTATCTGCGAAAAAGTATAGCAAAGACGCCGGAAAAGGGCAAGTCGATCCATTATTCTGTCGCCTTTTTTCAGATTGCCGCACAAAACTCTTGCAAAACGGACAGACTTACTGTAAAATGATAGGGCTAATATGAGTCGTTTTGATTCTTAACTTTTTTTCGGGAGGTCCCCTTATGATTACTGCAGGCGATTTCAGAAACGGCGTTACCTTTGAGATGGACGGCCAGGTTATGCAGGTCGTCGAATTTCAGCACGTTAAGCCCGGCAAGGGCGCGGCCTTTGTCCGCACCAAGATGAAGAACGTCATCACCGGCGCCGTGACCGAAACTTCCTTCAACCCCACCGCCAAGTTTGAGAACGCCACGGTCGATCGCATGACCATGGAGTACAGCTACAACGACGGCAATCTCTACTATTTCATGAACCCCGAGACCTATGAGCTGGAGCCGGTGGACGGCAGCGTCCTGGGCGACAACTTCAAGTTCGTCAAGGAGAACATGGAGTGCACCATCTACTCCTACAAGGGCAAGGTCTTCAACGTGGAGCCGCCTTTCTTTGTGGAACTCGAGGTCACCGATACCGATCCGGGCTTTGCCGGCAACACCGCCACCAACGCCACCAAGCCCGCCACGCTTGAGACCGGCGCTGAGATCAAGGTTCCCCTGTTTATCGACCGGGGTGAGAAGATCCGCGTGGACACCCGCACGGGCGAGTATCTGTCCAGAGCCTGAGGCTGACAGAGCGAGAGCAAAGAAAAGGGGAGATTGTGCATCTCCCCTTTTGTTGTATAACGAAAACCCCGCGCTAGGCGCGGGTGGTTCGGAAGCGCTTATAGCTGTGGGACAGGACAAAAAAACTCCTTTTGATGTAGAATAAGGATGC
>CACYOR010000081.1 GCA_902775985.1 Oscillospiraceae bacterium | reverse complement strand
AGCTAAGCAAAGCCCGGCGGACGCTCTGGCAGCGCAGCCCGATCACCCGGCGGAGCGAGAATCCCAAAGCCTATAAACGCAGCAAAGCACGAAAAGACGGTCTTGACGATCGCTTTCCGTGCTTTGTGTTTCTTTAACGTGCTTTATTTCAGCTCGAATTTATCCGGACCGACGCCGCAGACGGGGCAAACAAAATCGTCGGGCAGCTCCTCGCCCTCGTAGATATAGCCGCAGACGCTGCAGACCCAGGCGGTCGCCGCCGCGGGCGCCTGCTCGGCCACCGGCTCGCCCCCGCCCAGCACGGAGCCGGCCACGGCCTCGGCCAGGGCATCCAGCGCCTCCCGCTTGTCCGCGTCGGGAGAGGAGAAGATGGTCACGGTCTCGCCCACGAAACTCACGTTGGTCAGGCGCTCCAGGATCTCCTTCATGAGCTTGCCGGAGAGCGGCGACCAGCTGCCGTTCTCCACCAGGGCGAAGCAGCGGTTCTGCAGGTTGTGGGCCTCCAGATCCAGCAGGAAGTTCTTCATCGGAGTGAAGATGCCCATGTTGTAAGTGATGGAGGCCAGCACGATGTGGCTGCAGCGGAAGGCCTCGGCGATCAGCTCGCTGACATGGGTCTTGGACACGTCATAGACGGCCACGTCGGCTACGCCGCTCTGGGAGATCTTCGCCGCGATGGCGTTGGCCGCGCTCTCGGTCCCGCCGTAGACGGAGCCGTAGACCACCATGACGGCCTGCTCCTCGGGGGTATAGCTGCTCCAGAGGCTGTACTTCTCCAGGATCCAGCCCAGGTTCTCCCGCCAGACCGGGCCGTGGGTGGGACAGAGCATCTTGATGTCCACGGTGCCGGCCTTGGCCAGCACGTCCTGCACCTGCTTGCCGTATTTGCCCACGATGTTGGTGTAGTAGCGCCGCGCGTCGGGCAGCCAGTCCTTCTCAAAGTCCACCTCGTCGGCGAAGAGATTGCCGTTGAGGGCGCCAAAGCTGCCGAAGGCGTCGGCGGAGAAGAGGATGCCGGAGACGTCGTCATAGGTCATCATGACCTCGGGCCAGTGGACCATCGGAGCCATGACGAAGGTCAGGGTATGCTTGCCCACGTTCAGGGTGTCGCCCTCGCCCACCAGGATGGCCCGGTCGGCGATGTCGCAGGCGAAAAACTGGTTGAGGATGATAGCGGCAGCATGGGTGCAGACCACCTGGGCCTTGGGATAGCGCACCAGCACCTCGGAGATGGCGGAGCTGTGGTCCGGCTCCATGTGGTCGACCACCAGATAGTCCAGCTCCCGGCCGTCCAACACGGCGGTCAGGTTCTCAAAGAACTGCCCGGTGACGGAGCGATCCACCGTGTCGAACAGCACGGTCTTCTCGTCCAGCAGCAGGTAGGAGTTATAGGCCACACCGCGGGGAATGGGATAGACGTTTTCGAAAAGCTGGATGCGCCGGTCGCTCACGCCGATGTAGGCGATGTCGTCGGTCACGGCCCGCACGCTGCCGATGCCGGCAAATTTTTTCTTGCCCGCGAAGGGCGCGCCCTCGGCGGCGGGTTCCTCCGCAAAGGCACTGCCGCCCAGCACGCCCGCCACCGCCAGGCCGGCGGCGCCGGAAGCGGCGGCTTTGAGAAAATCGCGTCTGCTCAGTTCCGTGTTCATAGGACTTTCCTCCTTGCGTTCGTTGTATTCTGTTCAAAAGCCCGTTTCGGGCCGTTTTCAGCTTTTGTCGTTGGCCATCATCAGGCGGATGACCTCCCGGTCCGTACTGCGCATGCCGTCCCGGGCGATGGTGCTGACGGCGCGGATCGTATTCTCCACGCCCGTGACCACAATGCCGTCCCCGCCGTAGAATTGGCTGTCATGCATGTACATGCGCATACCCAGCATCCCGGCCTCCACCGCCGAGGCGATCTTGGCCGCGCAGCTGGCCTTGGCCCCATCGCAGAGCATGCCGGAGTTGATGGCCAGGGCGTTGACGATGGTGTGGGCGATCTCTTTATATTTGCCGCCGTAGAGGTAGCAGATGCCGGCGCCCGCGCCCGCTCCGGCGCTGGTGGCGCCGCAGTAGGCCGAGAGAGTGCCGATGCCGGTTTTCAGGTGGATGGTCACCAGGTTTGACACCAGCAGTGCCCGGAACAGCATCTCCTCCGAGACGCCGCACTCCCGCGCGTAGATGATGACCGGCACCGAGGCGGTGAGCCCCTGATTTCCGCTGCCGGAATTGATGACCACCGGCATCTCACAGCCGTCCATCCGCGCGTCCGAGCCGGCGGCGGCCCAGGCCTTGGCCCGGTTGTGCACACTGTTGCCGTAGGACAGAAGCAGGATGCGCCCGATGCCGGCGCCGAAATTGCCGTGGAGTCCGGTCTCCGCGATGGCCATGTTGCAGTCGATCTGCCGCTGCAGGATCTCCCGCACGTCCTCGATCTTCGCCTCGTCGGCAAAGCGGACGATGTCCTCCACGTTCAAAAGCTTCCGGTTCTCCGGGGCCTGGGCAACCGCGGTGGAGAAGGGCTTTTCCAACAAAATCTCCCCGTTATGGCGGAGACAGACCACGTTGGTATGCTGGTTGACGATGCGGACATAGGCGCTGTCCGGCCCATCGAAAAGCTCCACCGCCAGATCGAAGGGGATCTCGCTCTCCGCCTCCCGGAGGCGGATGTCCGCCGTCTCCAGATAGCGGTCCAGAGCCTCAAGCTGTTCCTCCGTCGCCCCGGCCAGCACCTCCAGCTCCCGCGCGGCCTCACCGAAGCAGAGCCCGGCGGCCACCGCCGTGCGGAGGCCCTTGCGTCCGCCGGTGTTGGGGACAATGACGCTCTTGACGTTTTTGATGATGTTGCCGCTGACCGTCAGCACGCAGCGTGCGGGCATGCGGCCCAGGGTCTCCCGGGCCAGCGCCGCCGCGAAGGCCACGGCGATCGGCTCGGTACAGCCCATAGCGGGCACCAGTTCTTCTCTCAGGATTTCCAGGTAGTTTGTATAGATGGTTTGATCCACAGGGATCTCCTCCGTTTCTCTGTCACACGCCCGGTCCGGTTTCCTCCCTATCACTAAGTATACTTTACTAAATAGCCGTGCAAAGGTCAAGTATCGATGCAAAGCCGGAGGGGCTTTTACGGCTCCTCCGGCTTTGTGTCGGTGCTTTTGTGTCTCCCTTTTTTTACCGAGCTGTAGACCAGCAGCGGCAGCGAGACGAGATTGACGATGCCGATCACGCGCGTGATCAGATCGGGCAGGGGAAACGAAAAGAGGTTACTTACGCTCAGGACCAGCGAGCAAAGACCGACGGCCATAAGCGAGAGCGACCAGAGCAGCGTCAACAGTTTTTCGGGTTTCATAGGCTTCCTCCCAAACCTTGGTTCCGCGGGAAACCCCGCGGCTGTCTTTGACAGGATATCACAACGGGCCCCCAAATTCCAGCATTAATGTGGATCTTTCTGCCTTTATTACCTATTGACTTGATGGGTTATTGCGTCGTATACTGTCGTATACAAGAAAGGACGTGAAGCAAATGAAGCTTGCGCTGGCCCAGATGAGAATGGCAGAAACCATGGATGAGAACCTGTGCGAGGCGCTGCGGCTGATCCAAATGGCCGGAAAGCAAGGCGCGGATCTGATCCTCTTTCCGGAGATCCAGCTGTCCCCTTTTTTCCCTCAATATGCCGGGCGGGACGCCGCAGCCTATCTCCTGCGGGAGGACGATGCCCGGGTGAGGATGCTGTGCGAGGCCTGCCGAAAGGCCAAACTCTGGGCCTCGCCGAACTTCTATCTGGAATACGAGGGGAAGCGCTATGACACCAGCCTGCTGATCGACCGCGGCGGCCGCATCGTCGGACGGCAGAAGATGGTGCACATTGCCCAGTGTCCCTGTTTTTATGAGCAGGATTATTACTGCCCCTCGGAGGAGGGTTTTTCCGTCTTTGACACCGAGTTAGGCCGGATCGGGATCGTGGTCTGCTTTGACCGACACTACCCGGAGAGCATCCGCACCGAGGCCCTGCGAGGCGCCGATCTCATCCTGATCCCCACGGCCAACACCAGTGACGAACCCGCGGAGCTGTTTCAGTGGGAGATACGGATCCAGGCCTTCCAGAACAGTGTCTTCGCCGCCATGTGCAACCGGGTCGGCCCGGAAGGCGGTGTGACATTCTCCGGTGAATCCCTGGTGGCCGGGCCCAACGGGGAGCTGCTGGCCCTGGCCGGGCATGACAAGGAGCTGCTGCTCTGCGAGTTTTCGCTGCCGCAGGCCAGGGAAATCCGGGCACAGCGGCCTTATACCCAACTGCGTAGACCCGAGCTCTACGCCTGAAATGAATCACACAAGCTGATTGCAAAAGTCGCAAACGAGCTTGGATTATTGCCCCGAAGGGAATTGAAATCCGTTTTTGAGGCAGCTTTGCCGCCTCAAAAACACCCTGAGGCGAGCCAAGCGAGCCCTCATGCCGACCAAAACGGGCCTCTGCCCGTTGCGATATGCATGAGTCCTCAATTGCGAAACGAGTTTCGCAATTGACTAACGAATCACACAAAGAGGAGGCTTTCCCATGGCGGAAAAAGAGAACAAATTTGCCGGATATGGCCTGGCAACCCAGGCGATCCACACCGGCACCGATTATGACGCGGAGACCGGCGCTGTCCGACGGCCGCTGCACATGGCCAACAGCTACAAGCTGCCGGACGATCTGTCCCAGGTGAACTATTCCTCCACCGACCTGCTCTTTTACGCCCGCAACGGCAGCGCCAACCAGCACTGGCTGGAGGAAAAGGTGGCCGCCCTGTACGGGGCGAAGGACGCCATCGTTCTGGCCAGCGGCGTAGGGGCGCTGCACGCCCTGTTCTGGACGCTGCTGCAGAGCGGAGACAAGGTCGTCTATCCCAAGGTAAGCTACATGGCCGTCTACCGGATGTTTCATGAGCTGTTTAACCGCAAGTTTGGGGTGGAGACCGTGATGGCGGACATGACCGATCTGGCCGCGGTGGAGCGGGCAATCACCCCGGGGACGCGCCTGGTCCATATCGAGACGCCGGACAACCCCACCGTCGGTGTGACGGATATTGCCGCCGTGGCCAAGATCGCCCATAAAAACGGCGCGCTTTTGTCCGTGGACAACACCTTTGCCTCGCCGCTGAACCAGCATCCGCTGGAGCTGGGGGCGGACTTTGTGGTGGATTCGCTGACCAAGTATGTCAATGGCCACGGCGACGCCCAGGGAGGCGCGATCCTCTCCAACGATCTGGAGACCATGGACCGCATCCGGTACGAAGCCCAGGTCAACGTGGGCGCGGTGATCAGTCCCTTCAACGCCTGGCAGATTTTCCGCGGCTCCGTCACCTTTCCGCTGCGCATGCAGCGGATCAACGAATCCACCCAGCGCGTGGCCGAGTGGCTGCAGGAGCAGAGCTGCGTGACCTTTGTGTCCTATCCGGGCCTGCCCGGGGATCCGGGCTACGCTGTGGCGAAAAAGCAGATGAAAAATGGCTGCGGCGGCGTGCTCTCCTTCGGTCTGCGCGCTGACGACAAGACTGTGGAGCGCTTCTGCGCCGCGCTGAAGGTGGTGACCTTCGCCGTCTCCCTGGGCCACGATGAGAGCCTCATCTTCCCCCAGCCCAGCTACGACGAACGGATCGGCCTCTATCCGGAGAGATTTCGCCAGGGCTTCCTGCGTTTCTCTGTCGGATTGGAGGACGTGGAGGATATCATCGGCGATCTGCGCCAGGCGATGGTACAAACCGGCCTTTTGTGAGTTTCCCGGTTCTTGCATTTCCCGCCGCTTTGTTTTAAGATAAAAGGGACATACCGCGGCGGCCCAGTCCGTCCGAGAAACAGGGAGGAAACACCATGGAATATACCGAGCTCATTCAAAAACGCTATTCCTGCAAGAAGTACGACGGCCGTCCCGCGGAAGCGGACAAGCTGCAGGCGGTGCTGGAGGCCGGGCGTCTCGCCCCCACGGCCAAGAACCTGCAGGAGCAGCACATCTACGTGCTCCAGTCCCCGGAGGCCCTGGCCAAGATGGACAAGGTAACGCCCTGCCGCTACGGCGCGAGCACGGTCCTCTGCGTCGCCTTCAATAAGGAAAACGTCTACACCTATCCCGGCGGAAGCCGTACTTCCGGCGTGGAGGACGCCACGATCGTGGCTACCCACATGCTCCTCGCCGCCTGCAACGCGGGGCTGGACAGCTGCTGGATCAACAATTTTGATCCCGAAGCCCTGGCCGCCGATCTGGACCTGCCGGAGAATGAGGAGATCCTCATGCTGATGGATCTGGGTTATGCCGCCCCGGGCTTTGAGCCGCTGCCCAATCACAGCCGCCGGAAAGAGCTCAGCGAGACGGTGAGCTACTGCTGATCGAGAGCGCAAAAAATCCTGCCGCGTTTGCGGCAGGATTTTTTGGTTTGTATGAGAATTACTCCTCGCCGAAGGCGACCTTGACGGCCTTGATGGCGAAGGTCATGGTGCGGCCCATGGCGATGCCGGCCATCAGGCAGGGATAGTTGTTCACGAAGAAGCCGCCGGAGCAGTCGCCGGTCACGAAGAGGCCGGGGATCGGCTCGCGGTTCTCGTCGATGGCCTGGGCCTTCTCGTTGATGAGGATGCCCTGCTCGGTGGTCAGCAGGCAGGCGCCCATCCAGAAGCCGCGGAAGGGAGCCTTTTCGATCTTGGAGAGGTGATAGGGCAGCTTGCCGAAGTCCTCGTCCTCGCCCTTCTCAGCAAGCTCGTTGTAGCGCGCGACGGTGGCCAGGAAGGTCTCCTTCGCCTCCCCCTCGAAGCCAAGCTTGTCGGCCAGCTCCTCCAGCGTGTCGGCCTCAAAGGCGTTGCCCTTTTCGATCTGGCCCTGGAACATCTTGTCCGCTCCCTCGATCCCATTGCGGGTACCGGCGGAGCAGCCGATGGTGTGGAAGACCTGCACATCCTCACGCCAGTTGTCGTCGTAGACAGAGGCGTAGACGTGACCGGGCTGGTTGAAAGCGGCGTAGGACATCTGGTCATAGGTGCCGCTCTCGCAGGCGAAACGCTCGCCCTTGCGGTTGACCTTCAGGAAGGGCTGGCTGCCGATGTTGAACTGGCCCTCGGTAGCGGGGAAGTACTTATCGCCGGTGGCGGAAGTCACAAAGCCGGCGTCAACGCCCGGGGCGACGATGCCGCGGTCGAAGAGCATGGGGGCAGGCTCGGCCTGCATGGCGGCGCCGATCCACTTGGCGGCCTTGATGCCGTCGCCGGTATCGCCGGGCCAGCTGTTGTCATAGGTGGTGACGGCCGTACCCATGGGGTCGAGGGCTTCCATCATGACGGGATTGCGCGGGTAGCCGCCGGTCGCCAGCAGCACGCCGTTCTTCGCGTTGATGCGCAGATAGGAGCCGTCCTCCTTCTGGGCGATGACGCCGGTCACACGGCCGCTCTCATCCTGCTCCAGCTTGACCATCGGGGTGGAGAACAGGATCTGGTTTCCGCCGTCCTCAATGACCTGTTGGAACATGTCATTGCGGTCAGCGCCAAAGCCCCAGAAATGCTCCTCGGCAGGGAAGAAGTAGCCGGTCGTCTCGGGCTGTGGCCAGTGGGACTCGTCACCGGCGGTGACCGCGACCTGCATGTCAGGGAAGTACTTGGCATAGCATTCCTTGACGAACTTATGCATATCGGCGGACTCGTTGAACCAGGTGGAGAAGGTCTTGAGGTTGGTCTTGCCGGAGGAGAACTTCTTCAGCTCACGGCGCATGGCGGCGCGGTCCATCGGGGCCTCGCCGGAGGCCAGCATATCCTCGGAGTCGCAGGCGCCGTACCAGCCGCGGACGCGGGCGTGGGTGGTGCCCTTCTCGATGACGAGGGTCTTGTAGCCCTTGCTGGTAGCATAGGCACCGGCGCAGAGGCCGCCGTTGCCCGCGCCGACCACCAGGAAATCGGTCTCGATGGTCTCGGCGATGTCGGCTTCGGCCACTTCGGGGGCGGTGCCCAGCCAATCGGCGGGCGCGGCTTCCTCGTCCTCGGCGGTGCCGATGACTTCCACGGGGATCTCGCCCTTGGCCTGGGCAATGCACTTCGCGGCGGCCTCCTTGACTGCGTTGGAGGTCATGGTCGCGCCGGCAACGCCGTCGATCTCGGCGCTCTGGCTGTTCATCAGGGCCTCGCGCAGCTCTTCCGCCGCGGCCTGGCCGATGGAGGCGGTCTCACCGGAGACGTCGAGCACCACGTCGGTGATGGCGTCTTCGCTGAAGGTCATGGTGACCAGCACCGTGTTGATGCCGGTGGCGGTGGCGGAGTAGGTGCCGGGGGTGTACAGACCGGCAGCACGGGCGCTGTCGTGGAAGCCGAGGCTGGCAAGAGCCAGACCGGCGGCGCCGGCGACGGAGCCCTTCAGGAAGTCTCTGCGGGAAAGATTCTTCATAGATTTTCTCCTTTTTCATATGTTTCTTTGCGTTTTCGAAACGCCGTTTAACAGTTTCAGTATAAAGCCGGGGGCAAGCCGCAGGTCAAGAAAAAAATTGCGAAATCTTTGACAAGGTTCTTTCCCTTGAAGATGGCTTCTCTTTCCGCTATAATGACCTTGTAGGAAACGTATGCAGGCTGGCCGAGGCAGCGGATAACGCCTGTCTTCGGCCGGAAAAGCGGAAATAAACGAGGCACACAGAACAAGATGAAACAATACCGCATCGGCGATTTTGCCAGATACCTGGGGGTTACCCCCGACTTGCTCAAGCACTATGAGGACATGGGGATCATCCAATCCCAGCGCAGCGAGAGCGGCTACCGCTACTACCCCTTTCACACCACCCGGCTGCTGATCGAGAGCATCCGCCTGCGCAACTATGGCTTTACCCTCCGGGAAATTCAGGAGATTTTGCAGGCCCACAGTGTGGATAACGCCCGGATGGAGGCGCTGCTCGCGGGGAACATGCAGCGCCTGGAGCAGGAGATCCAGCTGGACGAGGCCCTGTTGGAGGACTATCGGGACTTTCAGGCTTGGAAGCAGCCCCTGGAAAAGCGGGACTGGGACTGGGAGATCCGCTGGAGCGTGCCCATGTGTTTTCTGCCCCATACCGATCGGGACGATTTTCTCCAGGATCCCCGGATCTACGAGATCCTGAACCCCTGGATGAGCTTCATCCCCATCGTCAAATCCGCCATGCGGGTGGAGACGGACGGCCAGCTCACCTGGGGCTTTCTGGCCCGGGAGCAGGATGTGCAGCGACTCGGTCTCCCGCTCAACGAGGCCGTGATGCATCTCCCCTCGCAGAAGATTTTCTATTATAAGTACCGGGGCCGCGTCCTGAAAATGATCAAAGAAGAACCAGGGGAGCCGGATCATCCCGCTTTTCAGGTGCTCCGCTCCCTGGGTCTGGAGCCCGAGGGCAATTATTGCCGTGCCCATTTGGTCCCCGCCGACTGGCAGCTTGATCCCGGCTACCACTACGGCTACTACGCCATCCCCATTCGCGATTAAAACGACTCTCATAAAACACGCCCGGAGCAGCTGCTCCGGGCGTTTCTCTATGTACCCGCGCCGGGCATAAGGGGCACGCCCCTTATGCCGCCTTTTCCTCCAGCCCCGCATCGTCCAAGCCCCGCATCGTCCAGCATGTCCTGGATGCTGATGGCATAGCCCCGGGTGGGATCGGCCAGGAACACATGCGTCACCGCATGATGGCTACACCTTGGGGAGCCGTGGATATAGGTCGATCGACACGATCCCGTCCTCTCCCCGGTAATACTCGATTTTGTAAAGGATGGTCTTCAAGAGCTCATTGCGCTCCTGTACGGTCATGTCGTCGTAGCTGGCCAGGAGGGTTTCCGTCTGCGGAATGATCTCCTGCTGGCTGCTCTCGTCGGCCTCATACTGCGCGATACTCTGCTCAGCGGCGTCCTGCTGTTCCTGCAACTCGGCCAGTTCTCGCGTCAGCTTGTCGCGGCGCTCTCCGAACACCTCCAGGCTGTAGACGCCCTGCTCGACGAGCGTGTAGGCCCGGTCAAGCTGCGCTTTCAGCTTCTCCCGCTCCGCCTCGATCCGTTCCAGCTGCCGC
>CACYOR010000080.1 GCA_902775985.1 Oscillospiraceae bacterium | reverse complement strand
ATGCCCCTCTTATACAGCGGTGTGGGATCTTGGACTGTAAAGAACATGATGCGATAGCGAAAGCGCTTGTAAGAGAACACCCATTGGTCGATCCAGAGTTTTCCGTAATGGTTTATGACATGTTCTGTGTTTTGAATGCTTTTCAATTTGCCGACTCCTCTCAGGCTGACATGAATGCTTTCTTTTTTGAGCTTGATCTATTCAAGAAACGCTGGTTGGAAAAGACGAGATCAGAACAGATGCACGAGATGATTGACATCTGCGCAGATAATCTGAGAGAGGATCTTCGTAAATCCTTCTGTGAGAGCTTCATAGTCGATGACGCAGAATAACTGATATAAGTATGAGAGAAGGTGACATGACATGAGCGGCGGAAACTGGAATTATATAAATGACAGCGCAGCCAGTGAGATCTTAGGTTACCACATTTATGTGGGCTATGGTCTGAACAGCGACAGACACGAAAAGAACTACAGAATGGTAGTACGTGAAAACCCCTTGGGAGATCCCGAAATCTCCGCTCTCGTATATGATGTATTCTGCCTTATTCACTCATATGATTGGGCTGAGTCAGGCGATACGGATTTCGATGTCTATCAGAAGGACGTGGCTATCTTCAAAGACCGTTGGTTCAAGAGAGCACGAGTGGATCGGATCAAGGAAATGATAGACATCAGCACAGATAAGCTGAAAGAAGAACTGTATACGGCTTTCGGCTTTCAGCCGGAAAGCAGCAGTGAACTATGAGTTCAATGACTTTCGGCATTGCAGTGGGTAAAATACAAACAGAAAACAAATCACGAAGATGAGGTGAAGAAACATATGAATTTGAAAGAAGCATTCCGTTATCAGAACAAAATCCAGTCCTTTATGGACGAAGCTCAGAGCATCCTTGACCGTGACGCCAACGTCACCAAGGTGGAGAACACCTACCTCCGCCACAAGGTTATGCCTGAAGCCGAGGACGAGACAGTTCTCATCGCTCCCGAAACTGAGTACTATGAGCAGATCACAGGGGTGGCCCAATTCCTGCTGTACCTGCTGAGTGAGAAGGACAAGCTCTTCACTGCCATCCGCAAAGCGAAGGATGCCCTTGACATCGATATGGACAGCGAGGTCAGCCTCAACTCCACCCGTCAGAGCATCGCACGTACCTTCAAGCGGATGAACGATCTGCGCAGCTCTGAGCAGACCATCTCCAACGGCGGTACCGGCTACCGCTTCAACGCCGAAGGCAATCAGATTTCCTACCGCTGCGATGTGAAGCGGGTGACCACGATCAACTATGATCGCAATGTGATCCGCGCCGAGCTCGGGAAGCTGAACAAGAAAGCGGACGAGACTTCTACGAAGATCGATCTGTGCATGGTCACCTCGACGGTGGACTATGAGCCGCCCTTCGATGTGAACTCCAGCTTTGCTGAAGCATTCGAGGCATTCACGGAAAACGCCAGGGCATAACGTCCTGGTGCAGACCGACTATTTTGGGTGCGGCAAGATAAGAGAATACGGATACCGGTTCAGGTGCAGATGAACTATAAGGCTGCACATTCATCCGTAAGGATACATCCGGTTCGGCTCACCCTACGAGCCTTCAAGATATGAGGAAAAGAAGCGACCATCGACTCTATCTTCGTCCTACATCCTTACGCCGGAACCGTTCTATCGTCACCACTCTCATTCTTGCTTCCGTTCTGACATCTCCATTTAGAAGGCATGCAAGCCTAACTCGCTGGTTACGAGATTCATAACAGATCAGATTCTGATCGTCTTCTCCGCAAGCTGCGCCTTACGCATGACCTGTCATGCCGCCGACAAAGCAAGCGGATCAAATGGTTGAAGTTGCATCGAACTCTTGCCGTATCCAAAATAGCCGGTCTTAATATGACTTGAGCAGCAGGACTCAGCCTGCTGCTCACCGATAATATGCAGTTTTACCGCAACGGGAACCAGGATCTGATCCATCGGAACCTCAAAGAGATTCCCCAATGCGTACAGATTATCTACCGTGGGAAGGCTTTCACCTTTCTGCCACTTGTAGATTGCTCGAGGTTCCTCGAAGCCGAAGTAGCTCTGCAGGTCTCGAACCGTCATGCCGCGCTCAAGGCGCAGGCGCCGGATGTTGTCTCCCGTAGCGACAAGGTCGATAACGGGATAGGCTTTCATGCCCATGGAAATCGCCTCCTTCAAAAGAGTAGTACCATAGGATAGCAGAGTCAACGCGAAAAAGCAAGAGAAAAATCCCAATTGGAGGATAATTTGAGAGAAAAACTGTACTGGACGATCAAGAAGTTCTCCTTGCGCTACGATTACTTCCTTTTCTTCGATACGACGCCATACCTGGCAGATCAACTGTTTATCCGTCATAAAGTGCGTGTGTGGTTTGACCGGGAGTATGCAAAGGATGGTTCTCCATACCTTGTGATCTTCTGCCATGTAAGGAAAAAGGATGTCCCGGAGTTTCTCGCAGCTTTGGAGGATCTGAAGAAAAGCATGATCCTTTGCGGGCATCCCAAGTATCAAGAGGAAGTCAGCCTGTTCATGGATGAAATGGAAAAGATGAAAGGAGCCGTGAGCTACAATGAAGATGATACCGATCTCAAAGCAGAGCAAGTCAAGCCAGCGTAAGTACTATGCGGCAAAGCGCGGCTCCTGGAACGGAGTCTCGCCGATCCCGCGCATTGTCCAAAGCAGGAGGACTTATGATAGAAACCGAATTAAACGAGAAGATCGCCGGGCTGACGGAGAATGGTGACTATGCTGCGCATCATGCTCTGAAAGCACGGCGACGTTTGCGTCGTGTAGATGAAATCAGAAAGAGTGACCGACTCCTTCGCATAATAAACTACGGAGGGTATGCTCCTCATCGAGGCTATATCGATTGGGGTTTTGACGGGAAAACTCTGCTGCACACCGGAAAGTACATCAAATACCCGAAGAACAGCAACTGCCAAAGATGGATCAAGAGAGAAACCGGCCGTCGAGTTCGCAGCTACAAAGATATACCCCCGAAAGGCAATTATTATAGGCGACTCTTCGATTACTGGTGGACGCTATATTGACGAGGTGAATTTGAATGGATCATAAAGACAGCTTACAGCAGGAACTAATGAGGAAGCTCGCGGAAAAAGAGAGCAAAAACAAGAGACGGTCTTCTCCCTATGAAGGACATCTCCGCCTCCAAAGAGATATGCAGAAGATGCAAGGCTCTCTTCCGGCAATATCAAAAGATGTGTTTTGTTCAGCCTTGAAACTGATCAAGGAGCAGGAAGCTGTAGATAACGAGTTCAGCAAAGCACTGCAGACGGTGGGAAATGGTCATTTCGTCTTCGGAACGGAGAATAAATATCGGCGAGCCCTCTTGATGGTGCTGAAGGAAGCCGTCAACGATGTATATGATTATATCGACTGGTGGCTCTATGAAGGCGCCCCAGACTATGAGATTTGGAGTGCGGACGAAGAAGAAAAATGGGAATTAAGAGAGCCGGAAGCTCTGTACGAATATATCACCTCCCAAGACTCACAATAATAGATCCCGAAAGAAGGTTCGTGACGAGAAATGGATCAGTACTATGTCTTAAAGCTCTGGGAGCCAGCCACCCCATCATTCTGCTCCTTTGCAAAGCCCTATGTCGGTAGCAAGCAAGATATCTTAACGGTTGCAACACAATTGGCAGAAGATGATCCTGGCAGCGAAACCGTTCGGGCTATCCAAGATTACTTTACGGGCAATCATAGCGCAACACATCACATTGCATATCAGGAAATGCCAGTCTTGACGCCGGTTCGTGTTTTAGCATCGTCGAGGATGGATCTTCCAATGAAGACATGGGAGCATCTAAATGTATACGAGTGTCCATACAGGATGAGCTTTGACGCCGCGGAAGTCTTCCAGATCGTGATTAGTTATGAAGGCCGGTACCATCGATGCGTAAAATCCAGATTTCAAAACTTGTGCTATGACGGAATAAATGATGACTGGCATCCAGTCGGAACTATGTTCTTTGGAAACGGATGTGTAATGCGAGTTTGCGAAACAGCTCATCAAACGAGATTGGTTGAGAACATTCTCTATGTTCAAGAGGAAAGCGCGGAAGATGGCGAAATGCTGATTCAAAAGTTGGAGATACCGACCGAGGTGATCTTTGACCGGATTTGCGATGAGATATTTGGAGATGGGTGAGCAACACGCAGAGTACATACGAATCCCAGCTTTCCCTCATATAGTTACAGCATTATTATGGGGGAAGCCGATGAAATATGGAATAAACCCAGAGTCAAGATAATGACTCTCAGTTCGTGGAGGACTGAGAGCCATGTAGCGACTTTTCTGAACTGTTTCAGATTTTCTCTGGATATTGAAAAAACTCCAGTCTATAATGAAGTAACTGATATAGATTGGAGGTCTCGCCCGATGAAGACGGAGGACATGCTCAAAGTGAAATTTGTGCTTGTCTGTGCCGTTGCATCTGAGCTGGAAAGCGGACAGTCCGTCGGAATTCCCATGGAAAGATTGCTGCATGGTATAAGCATCATCAATCGCATGATCGGATTCCGAGATGACAACCGGCTTGAAACAAAAAATCAAGCCGCCGCCGTAAAAACCCTGCTCAGAAGTTGCGGAATTGAACAGGAATTAACTGAAATCGCGTGATTTCACGTAATTCTGTTCAAATATCTTGATTGGTTGCGCGCTCCAGAAAAGCACGGTTTCTTTGATAGAAGCCGTGCTTTTTTTGTGCCGGAGGGACTTGTTTTTTGGGGATTTGCGGGCGCTGGACCCGTGAACGGGGGTGGCGCGCGGGGGCGCGTTCGGTATGGATCCAGATACTGAGTATCATAAAAAATCGTACAGCCGGGAGCGCCTGGACGAATTTCTGCAGCTGATGGAGCATTACAGGAATTACGCATGGCCCGGCAATGTGCGGGAGCTGACCAATGCCCCTTTGAGGGGAAATATCACGATCCCGCGGCTGTGGTCGCGTTTCTGAAAGACTATGTGGACGCGGGCATGAAAACCTGCTGCCTCTGCGACACCATCGGCATTGCAGACCCGGCGCAGGTCAAAGCGGTGATCTCCGCGGTGCGGGAGGCCTATCCCGCGCTGCGTCTGATGGTCCACTTTCACGATACGCGCGGGCTGGGCATGGTCAACACCATGGCGGCCATCGAGTCCGGTGTCACCGATGTTCAGGCGGCGCTGGGCGGTCTGGGCGGGTGCCCGTTCGCGCCCGGCGCATCCGGCAATCTCGCCACGGAGGATGCGGTGTGGATGCTCAACGAGATGGGATATGAGACCGGCATCTCCTTGCCAAGCTGAACCTCTGGTATCAGCGCGAGATGGAAGTGCTCGGGATCCCTGTGCACTTGAATACTCCGGTTGACTCTGACACTAATATATTGACTTCACGCTGAGCCCGATGGGTCGCTGTTCAGCGCCTACAATGACAAAATTGGGAAGAAGCACATCGCCAACTTGTGTATAAGTGCCGCCGTTTTGTTCAAAAAATGATTTCCACTCCCAGACGCCCTCGGCCTCGTCGGAAAACCAGACCTCCGGCACGGCGTGCTCCTCGACGGAAAAGCCGGGCAGCCTGTTTGCAAACAGCGGCATGAAGCCGAAGCGCTCTACGGCGTCGATCAGATCCTGCTTCGTGCGGACGGTGAAATCCAACGCCGGCCCGTCCTCCGGCTTTTCGCGGTCTGTCATGACATCAGGCCTCCTTTTTCGCAATGCGTCGGGATATCCTTACTTTACACGATTTCGCGCGCATTTTCAATTACCCCCGGCGGCGCGGGAAAATAAAGATTGCCATCCCGCGGCGCGCGCGATACAATGGGACCAGAAACACGGTACAGAGCGGAGGGAGCACAATGAAAACGGTAGAGGCATACGGACTGGGGCATTACGAGATCACCGGCGCGCGGGAGGACGAGGCCGCCGCGGCGTTCGCGGAGGGCTACGCCGCGCTGTGCCGGTCCTGCGGGGACGGCGACACGCTGCTGCGGGAGCTGGCCGCGCTGCGAAAGCAGATCGCGGAGGCCTACGACGTGCGCGTCGTGCTGGTGTGAGGCCGCGATTTTGCGCTTTGCGGAGGATTGCCGAAATTGTCCTTGTAAAATGGGAAAGGTTCCTTTATAATATTTTTTGCTGCGCCAAAAAACGCGCGGCGGAGGACGGCGTATGGAGCTGATCTGTCTGGGCGACAGCCTGACATTTGGATATGGCGTGCGCCCGCAGGAGCGCTGGCTCCACCTTGCGGCGCGGGAGACCGGCTGGCGAATCGTGAACCGGGGCGTCAGCGGCGACACGACCGGCGGCATGCTGGCCCGGCTGCGGGAGGTGCTGGAGGCGCGCCCGGCCCCGGACCGCGTGCTGCTCATGGGCGGGGCGAACGACATTTTTTATTCCGGCTCCGACCGCGCGGCGCGCGCGAACATGGGCGCGATGCTCCACCAGCTGCTTTCCGCCGGGCTGCGGCCGGCGGCGGGCATCCCGATGCCCATCGCGCAGAGTGGCTATCCGGAGCGCTGGGGCGCCGCGGTGGATTTTCCGGGCGCGGCGGCGCTGCTGGACGCTTACGACCGCTGGCTGGAGGCTTACTGCGGGGCGTTCGGCATCCCGACGGTTGACTTCCGGGGCGATTTCGTCTCGGCCGACGGGCGGCCGCGGGGGGAGCTCTATCTCGACGGGCTGCACCCGAATCCGGCGGGGCACCGACTGATGGCGGCGCGGCTCGCGCGCTTCCTGCGCACGATCGAAGCATGACAGAAACGGAGATATCTCACATGGCAAAGCTATCGTATTTGGATTTGTACACGACCGACCCGGCCTACAATCTGGCCGCCGAGCAATACGTGTTCGACGCGCTGCCCAGGGACCGCATGTATTTCATGCTCTGGCAGAACCGCAACGCCATCATCATCGGAAAATACCAGAACACCCTGGCGGAGATCAACGCCCCCTTCGTCGAGGAAAAGGGCATCCAGGTGGTGCGCCGGCTCTCCGGCGGCGGCGCGGTGTATCACGACATGGGGAATCTGAACTTCACGTTCATCGTGGACGCCGGAAACGCGGAGGAGCTGGACATGCACCTGTTCTGCCAGCCGGTGGTGCGGACGCTGGAGACACTCGGCGTGCACGCGGAGGTGAACGGGCGCAACGATATTACCATCGACGGGAAAAAATTCTCCGGAAACTCGCAGTACATGCGCGGCGGCCGCGTCATGCACCACGGCACGATCATGTTTGACTCCGACCTCTCCGTGGTGGGGCAGGCGCTGCATGTGGATGTCTCGAAAATCCAGGCCAAGGGGCTCAAGTCCGTGCGCAGCCGCGTGACGAACGTGCGGCCGTATCTGCCGCGGGACATCGAGCTGCCAGAGTTTCGGCGCATCCTGCTGGAAAACATTCTGCTGGAAAACCCGGGCGAGGCATACGCGCTCACGGAAAGCGACCGCGCGGCCATTGAGGAGCTGCGCCGGACGCGCTACGCCACGTGGGACTGGAACTACGGCTCCTCGCCGGAGTGCACGCTGCTCAAGCGCCGGCGGATCGAGGGCGTCGGCACCGTGGAGGCGCGCATCTTCGTGGAGCACGGGCGGATCACCGCCATCCGCTTCGTGGGCGACTTTTTCAGCGCGGACGAGCCGGAGGCGCTGGCTGCGCGCTTTGTGGGCCGCCGCCCGGAGCGCGAGGAATTTGCCGCGGCGCTGGAGGGCGTGGACGCCTCGCGCTACTTTATGGGCATCCGCAACGCGCAGCTGATCGAGCTTTTGTCAGAATAACAAATACTGTGACGGTGATAACCTATGACTTTCGATAAAATTCAGATCTCCTCGCCCAAGGTGCCGGAGCTTGTGATCGACAACCTGCTGAACGCAATCGAGAGCGGGAAGCTCAAAATCAACGAAGACCTGCCGCCGGAGCGGGAGCTGGCGGAGGAGCTGGGCATCAGCCGCAGCTCCCTGCGCGAAAGTCTCGCGGTGCTGAGCTTTATGGGCATTGTGGAAAACCGGGGCAACCGAAAGGTGGTCATCAAGGACGCGGGATATTTCCGCAAGGCGCGGGCGTTTATCCACATGTCCGAAAAGGTGGACACGTTTGCGGACTTCATGGAGTTCCGCCGCGCCAACGAGCTGGAGATCGTGCGCCTGGCATGTCGCCGCGCGACGGACGCGGACCTGGAGCGCATCCGGGACACGGTGGAGCGGCTGGAGCGAAACGCATCGGACTATCAGGCGGACGTGGATTTTCACATCAATCTCGCCTATGCCAGCCACAACATGATCTTCGCCACCATGCTTGACTATATCAACTACATGATCCTCGATCTGCGGCTGCGGTATTTCGAGCGCTCGGACTATCACGGCAAGACCAAGGAGGCGCACCGCCGCATCTATGAGGCCGTCAAGGCCCGCGACGCGGACCGGGCCGCCTATGAGATGGACCGCCACCTGAGCATCATCGAGGACTACTACGACAACGAAAACGCCGACGCGGAACAGAAAAATTCTTAGGGAAAACGCAAAAACTTTCCCATTCAAAATTGTACAAAACGACAGTCTTTCCGGAAAGGGGGCTGTCGTTTTTTTAATTGCCTTGACAAAATGAAGAAACGTGATATTTTAAAAAATGGTCATACGGTCAGACCGGGTTACTGGCGGCTATTTTCCAGCCGTGGAGAGGAGGAGCAGCATGATCGAACACGCAGTGGGCAGTCTGAAGCGGACGGTGGCCTTCCGGCTGTCGCCGGGGGAGGACCTGCTGGGCGGCATCCAGGCCGTGTGCGAACACTATGGGATCAAAAGCGGCGTGCTCCTGTCCGGCATCGGCAGTCTGCGGAGCGCGCGGTTCTTTACCCCCGTGGTCCTGCCGGGCACCAAGGCGGGCTACGGCTACTCCACCCCCGTGGAGGAGGCGGGGCCCATCGAGCTGATCTCCGTCTCGGGCATCATCGGTGAAGGGGAAAACGGCGCGCCGCTGCTGCATGTGCACTGCTGCTTTGCCGACGGCACGGGCCGGACGTTCTCCGGCCACCTGATCGAGGGCAACGAGGTGCTCATGACGGCCGATCTCGTCATCGGCGAGCTGGACGGCATCTTCATGGACCGCCGCTACGACCCGGAGCTCGACGTCTATCTCGTGCACCCCACCCAGCGGTGAACGCATCCTGTATTTCATCCGGCGCGGCCGGTTTCAGAAAAATAGAAGGAGGATACAGATGAAAGCATATTCGGTCTACAAAAAGATCATGAACGGCTTTACATTTGTGGAGAAGCTCGTGCTGTCCGTGACGCTGCTGGTCGTGACGCTGCTCACATTCGGCAACGTGCTCTCCCGCTATGTGCTGCCGACCTCATGGTCGTTCACGGAGGAGCTGACGATCAACGTGTTCGTGCTCCTGTCCCTGCTGGGCGCGGCCGTCTGCGCCAGACAGGAGGGCGGGCTCGTCAGCATGGCGCTGTTTTCCGGCATGCTCCCCCGCAAGGGGCAGCGCATCCTGAACCTGATTATCTTACCGAGGCGAAGCCCAATGAAGTGGGTTTCGTCTCGGTTTGTTTGTTATGCGAGGCGGGGGTTGGCGTGTGCGGGCTTGGGGCTGGTGTCCTCGTTAATATACCGGTGTTGGTTGATCGTGGTGCAGGCATAAAGAAAGCCGGTGGAGCCGGAAAGAAACGCTGAGGGGTGCGGTGGTGGGCATCGCTTCTTCCGGAACCGCGCGCAAGCGCGCGGTTCCGGGGGCTTACCCTTCTACGTGTGGACTAGGCTGTACAAGCGGCGCAAGTGCGCCGCCGTACTCCGGGGCGCGGGAGACGTGGCTTGGTGGGTATCTTGGTGCGGAAGAGTACGTGGTTTTGGCTGGCTCGTTTTATAACGCACTGCAGATATTGACGTAGTGCAGAATCCACCCCATTTCTTTCCGCCTTGCCGGAAAGAAACGCGGTGGAGCCGCAAAGAAAGGGGCGCTCCACCCCATTTCTTTCCGCCTTGCCGGAAAGAAACGCGGTGGAGCCGCAAAGAAAGGGGCGCTTTGGTCAAGGGGCTAACCGCCCCTTAACAACCCCCGGAGGCGGGACATTCGGCAAGGATAGGTTCTGCGGAAAGAAACGCACAGGCTGGGTGCCGGAGAATCGGTGCAATGTGGGATACAATGCAAGCGACTAAAACTACAACTCAGGAGCGCGGTGGGGTTTATGTGCCTTGGTGATTTTCTGGCCCTGCAAGGCAAGATTCCCACCAAGCCGCGTCTCCCGCGCCCCGCAGCACGGCGGCGCACTTGCGCCGCTCGTACGGGTCACTCCACACGTAGAAAGGTAAGCCCCCGGAACCGCGCGCTTGCGCGCGGTTCCGGAAGAAGCGATGCCTACCTCCGCACCCCTCAGCGTTTCTTTCCGGCTCCACCGGCTTTCTTTTCGCGCTGAAAAGAAAGCGGGTG
>CACYOR010000079.1 GCA_902775985.1 Oscillospiraceae bacterium | reverse complement strand
GCGATCATCAGGGCGCGGCTCTGTCCGCCGGAGAGGCGCGTGACCTTGGTATCCTTTGTAAAGGGCTCGCCGGAGAGGGCGTTGGCCGTCTCAAAGCAGCGCTCGATCAGTTCCTCCGGCTGCGGCAGCATGCGGCTGCGGGCGTGCATCTGCAGGAAATCCTGCACCGACACGTCGATCACGAAGTTCATGTTCTGCGTCAGCTGCGCGATACGCTGGTTTCCCAGGGAGAAGCGCTCCTCGTCCGAAAGCGCCCTGCCGTCAAAGAGCACCACGCGGCCGGTGGGCGTGTCGCCGCGGGCAGCGCACTCGATGTCCGCGAGCAGCTGGCTCTTGCCGGAGCCGGTGGGTCCCACGAGACTCACGATCTCCCCGGTCCGGATTGTCACATTCAGGTTTTCGGCGTTCCCATCCTTGTCCGTACCGCCGCGGATCTCAATGCTGTTGATCGTCTCTTCCACGCGGCGGGAGGCCTGCAGCAGATCGTTCAGCAGGTCCGTCAGATCCAGGGCGCTCAGTCCCAGGTCTGCTGTCAGCCCTCCGGCGTCGTGTTCCAGGGCCTTTGGCAGAGGCAGCGACAGGTCGAGCTTCTCCAGCCCGTAGGTTTGAAGAAAGTCCCGGCAGACCGGGTATCGTTCCAGCAGCGCCCCCAGCGGGGCGCTCATGATTTCCAGCGTATAGTCCATATCAGTCAAACACCATAGGCCTTGTCATGCCCAATTGATACTCCATGCCGATCCGCTTCTCCCCCGTGCAGTAGGCGCAGACCGAGGAGGGCGTGGTGAAGCGCAGCTGCATCCCGCTCAGCGTCTCGATCTCCCGCGCCTTTTCCACGGCCTTGGCCAGCAGAAAGGCACCCTGCCCGGTGATGCCGTTGAGGCGCAGCAGCGTCGCGCGCGGGTTCATCTGCCGGATGTTGTAGGCAAAGACCTCCCGCTCCGCCTGGCTCACGATATCGCCCTTGGTCACCGCCACCACGTCGGCCAGGCGCAGCATGGGGCCGAGCTTGCGCGGGGTGTTGATGCCGGCGAGATTGTCGATCACGCACACGGCGGGGACGCCGCGGATGTGCGGCGAGCAGCGGTTGCAGAGACCCGCGCTCTCCGTGATGAGCAGGTCAAAGCCCTTGCGCTGCCCCCACTCGAAGGCCTCCTGTACGTTGGTCACAAAGAAATGATCGGGGCAGAGCTTTCCGGCGTAGCCCACCACCACGGGGAGGCCGGCCGCCTCATACCGCTCTTTGTCGAAGGAGGTCAGACAGTCAAACTTCACCACACCGATGTGCAGATTGGGCAGATTCTTCTTAAGCTGCAGCACCACCGAAGTCTTTCCGGCGGAGGGCGGGCCGGATACGGTCAGCATTTTCATGGTTTCTCTTCCTTTTTGAAACAGGGCCCTCCATGACGGAGGGCCCTGCCGTTTGTTGTGGTTTTGGATCAATCGATGTCGAGATCCACGGTGACCTCGTAGTAATCGCAGGCGTGAGCGTTCCAGTTGTGGACGTTGGCCTTGGAGATCATGCTCATCTCGAGGAAGGAGCAGAAGACATAGCCGTTGTCATCCAGGATGGTCTGCTGCAGCTCAATGGCGAGCTCGGCGCGCTTGGCGGTGTCGAACTCGGTGGAGAGCTCATGGAGCAGATCGTTCACGTGCTCGTTCTCATAGGCGCCGAAGTTGTAGCTCATGCCGGGCACGCAGCTGGTGGTGAAGAAGTACTGCGGGTCGCCGGAGGGAGCGGTCACGAGGGCGGAGGCGTAGACGTCAAAGTCCATGGTGGCCAGGAACTCGCGGCGGTTGGCGGTGCAGTTGATGTCCACGTCAATGCCGATGTCCTTCAGAGAGGCCTGGGCGGACTCAGCCAGCAGGGGCAGCTCGGCGCGGCTGGGATAGGTCAGCCAGCGGATCGCGAGCTTCTGACCGTCCTTCTCGCGGATGCCGTCGCCGTCGGTGTCGACCCAGCCGGCGGCCTCCAGAACGGCCTTGGCGCCCTCGGGATCATAGCCCAGGGTGTTCAGGTGCTCGCTGCCGAAGGTGCTGAAGCCCTCGGGGAAGGGACCGTAGCCCGGCACGCCGTGGCCGTCCAGCAGGGCGATGACGAAGCCCTCGCGGTCAATGCCCATGACGATGGCCTGACGCACGGCGGGATCCTGGATGATCTCGCTCTGCATGTTCATGCAGCCGAAGAAGGCGCGGGAGGTCTGGATGCTGGAGAACTGGAAGTTGGGATTCTCAAACTTGGAGTAGGCGTCGTAGGCCACGCCGTAGGCCGCGTCAACCTCGCCGCCCTCCAGGGCCAGAGCCAGGGTGTTGCGGTCGGAAATGGTGCGGATGGTCAGCTCGTCCAGTTTGGGGGTGCCGTCCCAGTAGTACTCGTTGGGAACCAGGGTGATGTGATCGTCCATCAGCATGTCAACGGCCTTGTAGGGGCCGGTGCCGACGGAGATGCCGGTCTCGAAGTCAGAGGCGTCCACGTCGATGATGCAGGCGTAGGGGTCGCCCAGGTAGTTCATCAGGGCGGGGTTCGGCTCGGAGGTGACGATGGTCAGGACCTGGCCGTCGGCCTCCATGCTGACGATCTTGGTGTCGCCGGGGGCGCGGTCGTGGTTTTCGAGCAGATGCTCAAAGCACTGCTTGACAGCCTCGGCGTCCATGTCGCGGCCGGAAGAGAACTTGATGCCGTCACGCAGGGTGATGGTCCAGGTGTTGTTGCCGTCGTTCGTCCACTCGGTGGCGAGCCAGGGCTCCAGCTCCATGTTGTCGGTGTAGTGCACCAGGGTCTCGCCCACGCCGTAGCGGATG
This sequence comes from Oscillospiraceae bacterium, assembly GCA_902775985.1. Taxonomy (GTDB): domain Bacteria; phylum Bacillota; class Clostridia; order Oscillospirales; family Oscillospiraceae; genus Limivicinus. The sequence goes on along the minus strand of CACYOR010000079.1, from coordinate 7,030 downwards.
CAGGGCCAGCCGTTGTAGGTGCGGTGCGGGTCGATGGTCTCTTCCCAGTTTTCTGCGTTAAAGGTAGTGTCGCCGATGACCATCTTCTTCCCCTCCGCCGAAGCGGTGACCGAGAAGAGGCTGAGCATCAGGATCAGGATCAGCGCCAGAGACAGCAGTTTCTTCATGGTTTCTTTTTCCTCCATTTTTTCTTGCTTGTTTCCGCAGAATCTTTTATACTGGAGGCGGCAGAGGCGGATTCTCCGCCGCTCGCCAGTCCTTTTTGGGCGGCTTCCCTGTTGCTTTGCGACGGCTCACAGGGAAGTCGCTTTTTGGCTTATTTAGTATCTGTTCCCTCTCTGTCATTCCGAACCAGTGACCGATGTCACTGGTGTGGGAATCCGCCCGTCGGAGACCGTAAAGAACAACGATAATCACAATCGGCCGCAGAAGAGACGGATTGCCACGCCAGTGTGCGCACTGGCTCGCAATGACACGAAAGAAGGAAAAGCCTGCTTTACTTATAGGCTGCGATGGTGAAGATCGGCGTGGGATTGAAAAACTCATCGATCTCCCGATAGATGCGCTTATATACGCCCATGTCCACCGTGACGCGCTCAAAGCCCGCCTCCACCAGCAGCTGCACATCCCACTGGGGCCGGGGGCCGTGGTAGGCGCCGATCTCCATGGTGATGGCGTCGTTCTCCGCCTTCATGTAGTCCGGCACCAGCTTGTGGGCGTGGTTTTCCGGCAGCTCGTGCTCCTCCTCATCGTCCAGCGCGGCACTGTAATCCGCGTCGAAATTGATGAGCACGCCGCCCGGCTTCAGGAGCTTGTACCACTCCCGGTAGGCCTTGGCGATGTGGGGAAGCGTCCAGGTGAGGTTTCGCGTGACCAGCACGTCGAAGCTCTCCGGCTCGAATTCCGGCTCCTCCGCATCCATGATGCAGAATTTCGCGTCCAGACCGAGAACGGCGGCCATGTGCTCGGCGTGTTCGATCATGTCCGGCGTCAGGTCGATGCCGGTGGTCTCATGGCCCTGCTCGGCCAGAACGCAGGCGAAAAAGCCCGTGCCCGTGCCGATGTCCAGAACGCGCAGGGTTTTGTCCCGGGGCAGATACTTCCGAAATTCCGCGAGCCAGCGGTCCTTCTTTTCACTCTCAAATTCGCGCAGTCGTTGGGTCTCAAAGCCCTCGGCCCGGTGAGACCAGTAGTGGGTGACCCGATGCTTGATCCGTTCCATGTTTCGTTTTCCCTCTTACAGAATAGAATCGATCAGACGTTTGGTGTAGGGATCCTGCGGATTGCGGATGACCTCGTCCGGGACGCCCTGTTCCACGATTTTCCCCTTGTACAGCACCAGCACGCGATTGCAGAACTGCTGCACCAGGGCGATATCGTGGCAGATAAAGAGAATGGAGAGCTCGCTGCCGTGATGGGAGCGCAGCTCGTTTAAGAGCGCGATGATCTCCTTCTGGATGGTCACGTCCAGGGAGGAGGTCGCCTCGTCACAGATCAGGAGCTTGGGCTTCACCGCGAGGGCGCGGGCAATCGCCGCCCGCTGGCACTGGCCGCCGCTGACCTGATGGGGATAGCGCTTGGCAAACTCCGGCGTGAGGCCGCACTCAATGAGCAGACGGGCCACTTCCTGGTTCGTTTCCGCCCGGCTCATGCCGCTGTTGCGCAGGCTCTCGCCGATGCCGTCGCCCAGGGTGCAGCGCGGGTCGAAGGAATCCGTCGGCGTCTGGAAGACCATCTGCATCTCGCTGTAAGCCTTGCGCAGTCCTTTTCCGCTCAGGCGGGTGATGTCCTCGCCGTCGAGCAGGATGCGGCCTTCGGTAGAATCAAGCAGGCGGGTGATCATGTTGACCACCGTGGTCTTGCCGCTGCCGCTCTCGCCGATCAGGCCCAGGCACTCACCGGGATAGAGCTCAAAGCCGATGTGGTCCACGGCCGTGAAATCCGGCTGCCCCTTGCGGGTGAAGACTTTGGTGAGATTTTCAACTTTTAAAACAGCTTCCATCGTTCTCACCTCTTCAGGTTGGGCACGGCGGACATGAGCAGACGGGTGTAGTCCTCTTTCGGGTTGTTCAGCACCTGCTGCGTCTCGCCATACTCCACCATCTCGCCGTTTTTCATGACCAGGACCTTGTCCGCCATGGCGCCGATGACGCCGATGTTGTGGGTCACCAGAACGATGGAGGTGCCGAAGGTCCTGCGCACCAGCAGCATCTCCTCCACCACCTGCTTCTGAACCGACACGTCCAGAGCCGAGGTCGGCTCGTCCGCCAGCAGGACGCTGGGATTGAGGAGCATCGCCACGGCGATGCCGACGCGCTGCTGCATGCCGCCGGAGAGCTCGAAGGGATAGCTGTCAAGGATGCGCCGGGCATTCTCAAAGCCGATCTTCTCCAGAAGCTCCGTTGCGCGCCGGGAGAATTCCTCTTTGGAGACCGATTCGTGCTCCGCCATGCTCTCATAGAGCTGGGCGCCCACGGTGCGGATCGGGCAGAAGGAGCTGCCGGCATACTGGAAGATCATGCCCAGCTCCGGGCCGTTGAGCTTCCGGAGCTCGGCTTTGGAGAGATCGGGCAGGTTTTTGCTCTTGTACCAGATATCGCCCCGGGTGACAAGGCCGGTCTCACCCAGCAGGCCCATGGCCGCCTTGATGAGCGTGGACTTGCCGGAGCCCGATTCGCCCACGATGCCGAGGATCTCCCCCTCGTCCACCGTAAAGCTCACGTCCTTGATGACTTTGACGCCGTTATAGGAAATATCGACGTGTTCGTAACGTAGAATCTCACCCATATCAACGCCCCCTTGACTTCGGATCCGCATAGTCCCGGATGGTATCGCCCAGGAGGTTAAAGATCATGACGGAGATAAAAATGGCAAAGCCGGGAGCCAGGGTGACCCAGGGCACGGAGGACAGAAGGCTGCGCGCGTCGCTCATCATGCTGCCCCACTCCGCCGTGGGCGGTTTGGCGCCGAGGCCGAGGAAGCTCAGTCCCGCAAGCTCCATCATCATGGTGCCGATGTCCAGCATGGAGGTGACAAGGATCGGGCCGATGATGTTCGGCAGAATATGCTTGAAGATGATCTTCCAGGTGCCGCTGCCGGAGAGCCTTGCCGCTTTCAGGTAGGGCGTCTCCTTCTGTGCCAGGGTCTGACTTCGGGCGATGCGGGCGTATTTCGGCCACGAGATCGCTACCAGAGCGATGATCGCGTTCTGCAGGCCGCCGCCCAAAACGCCGGCCACAGCCATGGCAAACACCAGGCCGGGGAAAGCCAGGAACATATCCGAAATGCGCATCAGCACCGTGTCAATCCATTTGCCGTGCCAGCCGCAGAAGACGCCCACCATGGTGCCGAGGGCGGTCACGATGCCCACCAGCAGAAGGGTAGAGAAAATGCTCGTCTTGCTGCCAACGATCACGCGGGAGAGCATGTCCCGCCCGTAGCGGTCAGTGCCGAAGAGGTGCTCCAGAGAGGGCGGCGCCTTGGCGTTCTTCAGATCCTGCAGATAGGGATCATAGGGCGTCAGGTGCTCGCAGAAGATGGAGCAAATCAGAAGGAGCAGCGCAAGGGCCCCGAAGATTATGAGCCGGGTCTTGATCGTGTCCTTTTTGATCTTTTGAATCCGGACGGTCGGTTCGTTCATCCCTCGCTCACCCCCAGTCGGATCCGCGGATCCAGCGCATGGTACAGCAGGTCGGTGATCAGGTTCACCAGCACATAGATGATCGCCATCCAGACCACATAGGACTGGATCAGCGGGTAGTCGCGCATGGTGATCGCGTCCACGGCCAGCTTGCCCACGCCGTCCCACATGAAGATCGACTCGATGATGGCGGTGCCACCCAGTAGGGAGCCAATGGAGAGGGCCAGCAGCGTGATGATCGTGAGCATGGAGGACTTGAGCACACTCCGCCAGAGGATCACGCGATTGCGTACGCCGCGCGCCTGCGCGCCCGCCACATAGTCCTTGTTCAGCTCCTCCAGCACCGTCGCCCGCACCTGGCGCATGTACTTGGCGGACATGGCGATGGCGAGGGTCAGCGTCGGCATGATGGCGCTGCGCACGGTGGTCCCGTTGGAGATGACCGGCAGCCAGCCCAGCTTGATGGCCAGCAGTTCCATCAGCAGCATCGCCACGAAAAAGTTCGGCAGAGAGTTGCCGATAAAGCTCAAAAAGCGCAGCAGATAGTCCGTCAGCTTGTCGTGCCGCACCGCGGCCAGGACCCCCAGCGGGATCGAGATCACAATGGTCGCCACAATGGAGAGGGCGGTCAGCAGCAGCGTCGCCGGGAGTTTGGAGGTAAAGGTCTTGAAGACGTCGCGCCCGGACACATAGCTCTTTCCCATGTCGCCGGTTAGCATACCGCCCAGCCAGGAAACATACTGCTGGAGAAAGGGCTTGTCCAGACCCAGTTCTGCCCGCTTGGCGTCGATGACCTCCTGTGCCACGGCGCCCTTATCCCCGTACATCTCCGTGATCGCGTCGCTGCCCGCCATGCGCATCATGGCAAAAGACAGAAAGGTGATCCCGATCAAGACCGGGATCAGCTGAATGAATCTTTGAATGACATACTTTTTCATTTTTCTCACCTGTGCCTATTTTAGCCGCCGCAAACTTCTCTCACAAGCCCCCGGGGGGATATTTCGGCCTGTTTTCTCCAAAGAATTCCCGCCAGTCCCATCCCCCCGGGGGGCTTGTGAGTGGAAGAAAAGCATGGTACGGTACAGTCAATCTGTGCTATAATAGGAGAAAAACATGGCTGCAAAGTTGATTGCCGGGCATGAACTGACGCCCGGTAAAACCGTGAAAGACCATATCCATGTGGAGGGCACCGAGCTGCACGTGCCCCATGTGCTGCTCTGCGGCGAGCGGCCGGGGCCGACCGTTTTGATCTCCGCCGGCATCCACAACGCCGAATATGTGGGCATCCAGGCGGCGATCGAGCTTTCCAATGAACTGGAGGTCTCCGCGCTCCATGGCAACGTGATCATTCTGCCGCTTGCCAACCGTTCCGGCTTTGAAAACCGCACCATGTCCCGGGTCTTTGAGGACGGGAAAAACCTCAACCGCGTCTTTCCCGGCGACCGGGAGGGCAGTGCGGCCGACAAGCTTGCCCATATGCTCTTTGAGGTGTTTATCAAGAATGTGGATGCCTACGTCGACTTGCACAGCGGCGACGGGTATGAGACGCTCGTTCCCTTCTGCTACTACCTGGGCGATACGCCTGCCGAGGTGACGGCCCGACAGATGGTGGACTGTGTCAACGTCAAGTATGTGGTGCGATCCCGCTGCCGCACCGGCGGGGCCTACAACCTGGCCTCCATCCACGGCGTTCCCAGCGTGCTGATCGAGCGCGGGCAGCTCTCTCTTTTCAGCCGGGAGGAGATCGAGGCGGACAAGGCCGATGTGCGGAACATCCTCCGCTGTCTCGGCGTGCTGGAGGGGGACTGGACGGCGTATCCCAAGACCGAGTTGTCCGAAACGCTGCTCGAGGCTCCCTGCACTGGCTGCTGGTACCCGGAAAAGAAGCCGGGTGACTGGTTTCAAAAGGGCGAGAAGTTGGGCGAGATCCGCGACTATTTCGGCCGCAGCCTCTTTACGGAGTATGCACCCGTCGACGGCGTGCTGCTGTACCAGTGCGCGTCTCTGAATATCATTGAGAAAGGCCCGATGGTGAGCTATGGGGTGCCGAGACACGATCCTATCTGAAAACAAGAGCTACTGGACCGGCCGCGCCTCCGGCTACTCGGAGGTCAATCAGCTGGAGCTTGCGACCGAACAGCGCCGCAAGTGGAGCGACTGTCTCCATGCCGAGATCGCGCGGCGGTTCCCGGACCGCACGCCGGGATCTCTGCGCGTGCTGGAGGTGGGTACCGGGCCGGGCTTCTTTGCTATCCTCCTGTGCGAGTTGGGCTGTGACGTCACGGCCATCGACCTGACGCCCGCCATGCTGGAGGAGGCAAAAAAGAATGCCGGCGAGCTCGCCAGCAGGATCTGCTGGATGGAAATGAATGCGGAGGAGCTTGACTTTGCGGACGAAAGCTTCAACGTGGTGATCAGCCGCAATCTGACCTGGAATCTGCCCCATCCGGACAGAGCCTATGCCGAGTGGGCGCGTGTTTTGAAACCGGGCGGACTGCTGCTAAACTTCGATGCCAACTGGTATGCCTATCTCTTCGACGACGAGGCCCAGGCCGCCTACGAGCGAGACCGGGCCAACAGCGCCGAGCAGGGCGTGTGGGATCAGAACCTGGCGGGCGAAGGCGAGAACTTCGACGTGATGGAGGACATCGCCCGCCGCGTGCCGCTTTCAAACATCCGCCGCCCGAACTGGGATCTCATGTTGCTGCAGGGCCTCGGCCTGCACGCGGAAGCGGATGAGCAGATCTGGCAGCACGTCTGGTCGGAGGAGGAAAAGCTGAACTTCGCTTCCACGCCGCTGTTTATGGTTAGAGCTCTACGCGCGCCCATGATTCAACGATAGCCCATCATAGTTTAACGATTCCCCATGATTTAACGATAGAAAAGCACAACATGTAGGGCAACGTTCGAAATAAGCCTCCGAATAACGCCACATGTTGTGCTTTTTCCTATTCAATTGAAGCATCCATGCTTCAGAAGTCCCGCCGCATCAAGCCTTTCCGGGCATAAAAAAACGAAACAGCAGATTGACCGATTGTATCAATCTACTGTTTCAGATCTGGTGCCGGTGACCGGACTCGAACCGGTACGGGATTGCTCCCAAGGGATTTTAAGTCCCTGGTGTCTACCATTCCACCACACCGGCGTTTTTTACACTCTACCACTTGGGGGAATTTGTGTCAAGACTTGGAAAGCCCCGCTTTTTTGCCCGGATCGCTTGTAATTCCCGCGGTACTGTGATAAAATAGACCGATTTTCGGGAAAGGAGCGCGGAGCGTGGTTTTTTCGTCGGCCATTTTCTTGTTTGCCTTTCTGCCGGCCGTGTTCCTTCTGGATCGACTGGGGCGGGATCTGCGCTGGAAGAACGCGGTCCTGGCGCTGGCCAGCCTC
>CACYOR010000078.1 GCA_902775985.1 Oscillospiraceae bacterium | reverse complement strand
AAGGACGCACAATCTGCCTTCGGCGCCTTGCGCGCGGTGCGGAATCCATGCTACAATACAGGAACGAAAACACGGGAGAGGAGGCAGCGTATGGCCCTTTACACGATCGGGGATCTGCATCTGCATTTCCAGTCGCCGCTGAAGGCGCAGTCGCAGAGGAAAGAGCGGGTCTGGAAGGATCACGAGGCGCGCTTTCAAAAAAACTGCGCCGCCCTGCTCGGCGAGGAGGACACCCTGGTGCTGGCGGGCGACCACAGCTGGGGGCGCAATCTCGACGAATGCGAAGAGGACTTCCGCTATCTCATGGCGCTGCCGGGGCGAAAGATCCTTCTCCGCGGCAACCACGACATGTTCTGGGACGCCAACAAAACCGAGCAGCTCAACGCCCGCTTTGCCGGAAAGCTCCACTTTCTCCAGAACAATTACTTCCCGTACCGGGATTACGCCCTGGTGGGCACCAAGGGCTATACTTTCGAAGGTCCCTTCTACCTGGACCGGCGCGGGCGCATCCTCGGCTGGGATGAGAAGGCGGAGGAGCACGCCAGGAAACTGGTGGAACGGGAGCTGCAGCGGCTCCGCTGTTCCTTTGAGGCAGCCAGGGCGGAGTGCTACCGCAAGTACATCGTCTTTCTCCACTACCCGCCCACCAGCATTCTGGAGGAGGAGAGCGGTTTTACCGCCATGGCCGAGGAATACGGCGCGGAGCAGCTGATCTACGCCCACTGCCACGGAGAGAGCCGTTTTCATGACAGCATCGAGGGCGAGAAAAACGGCGTGGAGTACCATCTTGTGTCGGGCGACTACCGAAACTGGGTCCCGCTGAAGGTGCTGCCATGACGATCCGCTATCTGCTGGTCCAGGCCGTCGGCCTGGTGGGGACGGCGCTGTTCTTTCTCTCCTTCCAGTGCAAGAGCAACCGCAGCCTGTTTCGGGTCCAGTTCCTCTCCTATCTGTTCTATACCACCCATCTCCTGCTGCTGGGGGCGGTGACGGGCGCTGCCAGCTATGTCATCAACACCCTCCGCTCCGCCTGTCTGGGCAGCGGCCGGGCCTTTCTCCGCAGCCGCTGGATGTGCGGGATCCTCTGCCTGCTGCAGCTGGCCGCGCTGATTGCCACCTGGTCGGGCTGGATCTCCCTCCTGCCCATCGTCGCCAACGTCGCGGCCACCATCGGCGGTTACACCCACAATCCGCGTAAGGTCCGTCTGGTGGCCATGCTGATAAACTCCCCGCTCTGGATCGTCTACGATGTGCTCGTCGGCTCCTGGGCCGGCATCCTGGACGAACTGATCACCGAGGTCTCGATCCTGATCTCCATCCGGCGCTTCGGCTGGAAGAATCTGGACCGCACAGAATGAGACCTGTTTACAGAAAACGAGGGACGCCATGATCTATCTCATCCGCCATGGGCAGACCGCCCAAAATCACGCCCAGCTTCTCCAGGGCCGCAGCGATTTCCCCCTCAACGACACCGGCCTTGCCCAGGCCGCCGAGCTGGGACGCTGGTTTGGAGAACAGGGCATCCGCTTTGACGCCGTCTATTCCAGTCCTCTGTGCCGTGCCGTTGAGACCGCGCGGCAGATCGTCGGCCCCGCTTTCCCCATTGCACTGGACGAACGGCTGATCGAAATGGACTACGGCCCCTACGAGGGGGCCGATCTCGCCTCCCCCGCACCGGAACTGCTGGCCTTCTTCCGGGATTTTGTCCACACGCCCGCCCCCGCGGGCATGGAGCCGCTGAGCGCTGTCACGGCGCGCTGCGGCCGTTTCCTGGAGGAGCACAAAGCCGAGGCCGCCGAGGGAAATCTGCTCCTCTCCACCCACGCCATCGCCCTCAAGGGCGCGCTGGAATACCTGACGCCGGATGCCCGGGGCGCCTACTGGTCGCGCTATATCGGCAACTGCGCCGTCTTTTGTACGGACGTGGTCGACGGGTGCTACCGCGTGCCCACAGAGCTGCGGCGCTGAATGAAAAAGCTAAGCTAAGGGAGATTCCCATGTCTGTTCGTGCTACCCAGGAGGATACTCTCTCCGTGCAGGCCGGCCCTGCCGGAGGCGGAGATCGCCCGCCTGCGCGCCATCTACGAGGAGAGCGATTGGTGAATTTCTTACGTTTTCTTAAGCCCGCTTGCGGGGCGCTCCCCGCTGTGGTATAATCCGCAGCCGAAGGAAATCAGGGAAAAGGAGGATACCATGAAAAAGAACTTGGCATTTTTGCTTGCTCTCTGCCTGCTGGCCGCCTTTGTGCTGTGCGGCTGCGGGGAAAAGCCGGTCTTCGGCGTGAGCACCAACGAGGACAACAGCATCTCCGTCACCGCCGACCGGGGCCCGAAGGGCAGCGCCGGCCTCGGCTATCTCACGGTCGGTGAGAACGAACAGGTCGTCCTGGAGTCCCAGCTCCAGAAGGACGGCGAGATTGAGGTCCAGATGCGCGCCGGCCTCCTCGGCTCGGAGAGCTTCTCCGACGAGCCAAGCTCCATCACGACGATCGTGGGCGCGGGTACCGAGAGCTTCACTGTTGAGCCTGGTGAGTACACCGTCACCGTGAAGGCTCTCAGCAAGGTGAGCGGCACGGCCCTGATCCGCACGGAGCCGGTCGGCTGATAAAGGAGAAACACATGAAAACGACAAAATCGATTCTCAGTCTTCTGCTGGCCGCGGGCATGGCGTTCAGCCTGAGCGCCTGCGGCGACAAGCAGGAAATCAGCATCAGCGGCTCCGGCGACACGATCACCATTGACGATCTGGCCCTCCGCCCCGACGGCGAGGCCGGACATCTCTATGAAAACGACGGCCTGAAGCTGCTGATCCCCCTGGAATACGACGCGCTTTTGATCACCGAGACGCCTGAGGCCGAGGGCGAGGGCAAGCTCTTCTCCGTCTCGGAGAAGGCCTCGGTAGAGGCGGCCAAGGCCGCGGGCATGGACTATGACGGCGTCGGCTGGCTCTTCGGCATTGAGCGCATCGACGAGGCCGCGCTGCAGGATCTGCTCTGCTATACCGATCTCTCCGGCACGGAGATCTTTGCCAAGGACGCCGAGGGCCGCTATTACGTGTACTGCCATCCCACGGACGTACGCTATGTCCGGGCAAGCAGCGAGGCCATGGCGGCGGACCAGGAGATCTGGACCGCTCTCAACGAGTGGGCCTGGACTACCGTGCGCGAGACCTTCCTCCGGGAAAACCCGGACCTGAGCCCCGAGACGCGCGGCAGCACCGCCCTGGATCTCTCCCTGGCCCGCATTGCCTACATGCCCGGGATGCGCTACAGCCTCAGCACCACGGAGTTCGGCCCCCTCGAGCCCACGGCGGGCGTCTTTGACGCGGCCCCCTATCTGGAAAAGCTGATGACGAACGTGCGCTATGAGCTCTCCGATCTCGCTGAGACCCCGGACGGCGAGTATGTGGTGCTCAGCCTTCCCGATGAGGAGCTCCGCTTCGATTTCTTCCTGGCCGAGGGCAAGGAGAATTTCATCCGCGAGGTCCGCGGCGATCAGGAAATCGCCCTCTACCGGGCGGTGTTTGACGACGACAGCAAAGCCAGCGCCGTCCTGCAGGACTGGTATGACGCGCTTGTCGCCGACCGCGACATGAGCGCGCTCGGCTATACGCCGGATTCGCTGCTGGGCAACTGGGCGGAGAAGATCGCCGGGCGCGGCTTTATCACCATCAGCAAGAGCGCCGAGGGCACGTACGAGGTGCAGGTCAACTGGGGCAGCAGCGCCGCGGAGATGAACGTCTGGACCATGACGGCCCGGCCCGCCGCCAGCAACGTGCTGCGCTATGAAAACGGCCGCTACGCCATCCTGACCCTCAGTGAGGACGGCCCGGAGACCGAGGACATTCAGTACGAAAACGGCACGGGCAGCTTCACCCTGCTCAGCACCAACGAGCTTCTGTGGCAGGACGAGACCGGCCACGCCGCGGACGATACTCTGTTCATCAGCGCCGATTAAAAAGAAAAGCGGGAGAGGCAAAAGCCTCTCCCGTTTGACATTTAGGGATATATCTTATTGCTCCTCGGCGCTCTCGTCGGGGAGTTTTTTGATGCTCTCCCGGGTCACCGCGTCGATGTGATCCAGATCCCGGTATTCCTCCACCTCCACGGGCAGATCCCCGCGGCGCAGGCGGCGCTCCACGGCGTTGTTGATGACCGTGTAGATCACCACGAAGACCGGCACGCCCAGCAGCATCCCCCAGAAGCCGAAGAGCCCGGCGCCCAGGATGATGGAGAACATGACCCAGAAGCCGCTGATCCCCACGGAGCTGCCCAGGATCTTCGGGCCGATGAAGTTGCCGTCGATCTGCTGGAGGATGATGACGAAGACGATGAAGATCAGGCACTGGAAGGGATTGACCATCAGGATGATGAAAGCGCTGGGGATGGCGCCGATCAGCGGGCCGAAGAAGGGGATGATGTTCGTGATGCCCACGATGACGCTGACCAGCAGGGCGTAGGGCATCTGCACCACGGCGCAGAAGATGTAGCAGATCAGGCCCACGATGGCCGAGTCCAGGAGCTTGCCGTTAATAAAGCCCATGAAGGTGCGGTCAGTAAAGCGGATGCCATCGAGCAGCTTCTCCGCCGTCTCGATGCTGAAGAGGCTGTAGAGCAGGCGCTTGAAGGCCGCGCCGAAATGCTCCAGATCGCTGAGCAGATAGACCGAGACGATGATGCCGATGACCAGGTTGTAGACCGTGCGGAACACGGTGTAGACGCCGGAGGTCAGGTTGGTGACAAAGCTGCCCACCTGGGGCAGGACCTTATCCGTCAGCCAGCTGGTGAAGTTGTCGTTGACCTCACCCAGCTGCTTATCCACAAAGTCCTGCAGCGCCGGGAAGTCCGTCAGCACCTTGTCGAACCAGTTGTTGAGGTTCTCCAGATAGACCGGGCTGTTGGTGATGATGGTCTCGATGCTGCTGTAGATCTGCGGCAGGATCATATAGACCAAGGCCGTCAGCACCGCCAGCAGCACGATGATGGACAGCAGCACCGAGAGGACCCGCCCGAAGCGCTTGGCCCCCACCGGGTTCTTCCGATAGAGCTTTTTGCCCAGCGGATAAAAGAGGTGCTTTTCCATGCTGCGCATCAGCGGCGTCAGCAGATAGGTGAAAACCAGGCCCCAGATGAAGGGGCTGAGGATGCGCGAAAGCTTCTTGAGCGCATTGCCCAGCGCGGGCAGATAGCTCAGCGCCATATAGAACAAAATGGCCGCGGCGATGACCGCAAAGGCCGTCATGCCCCAGAACCAGTATTTTTTATCCCAACGAAAATGCCGTCTCACGGATCTACCTCCCGCTTCAGGGTCCTGTGTTTGTCGATTCTATACACAGTTATTTTACTCTGCCCCCTCCGGCCCGTCAATAGCTTTTCGGCTTTTTCCCTAGACACTTGCGAAACACGTTTCGCAAGTGAGGACTCGCGCATATCGCAGCGGCTTTAGGCCGCTTTGGTCGGCGCGAGGCCTCACATCGTTCGGCTCAGGGAGTTTTTGAGGAGGCGAAGCCCCCTCAAAAACGATTTGAAATGCCCTTCGGGACAATACTCCAAGCATGGCAGCGACTTTCGCGATTGGCTTGCTTTTCCCCGCCGCGGGAATAGCTTTTTACGTCGTCATATCGCGTCATTTTTTATACCATTCGTCTTTGTTATGTAAACAATTCGAAAATTTTATGCAGTTTTCTCGGTGGAAAACTCTGTGGAAAGTGTGGAAAAGCCGCTCTGCTGGCCTGTTTTTCCAATTTGTCACTTCTGAATATTCGGGCGAAAGGCCACAAATTATTCATAATTGTGTAAACCGGTATCATTTCGCGGCCGCCGGCATAGACATGGGACAAAACCTGATTCGGAGGCCATCATGAAGCGAGTCTTTGTCCTTTGTCTGCTGTTTGCGCTGCTGCTCCCGGCGCCGCGGGCCGCGGCCCTGGCGCCCCTTACGGACGCCGCCCTGCCCATCGCCGCGCCCTCCGCCATCCTGATGGAGAAGGAGACGGGCGAGATTCTCTACGAAAAGAACGCCGACGCGCGCCAGGCGCCCGCCAGCGTCACCAAGGTGATGACGCTTTTGCTGCTGATGGAGGATCTGGACGCCGGGCGCCTCTCCCCGGAGGACACCGTGACCGCCAGCAGCCGGGCCGCCTCCTTCGGCGGCAGCTGTGTCTTCCTCGAGCCCGGCGAACAGATGAGCGTGCACGAGATGCTCAAGTGCATCACCGTGGTCTCCGCCAACGACTGCGCCGTGGCCATGGCCGAGCACGTGAGCGGCACGGAGGAGCTCTTCGTCGCCCGGATGAACGCCAAGGCCGAGGAGCTGGGGCTGGAGAACACCCATTTCACCAACTGCACCGGGCTTTTCGACGATCCGGAGCACTACAGCACGGCCCGGGATATCGCCCTCATGTCCCGGGAGCTGATCCGCCACGAGCGCATCAAGGAGTACAGCACTATCTGGATGGACAGCATCCGCGGCGGCAGCTTCGAGCTGAGCAACACCAACAAGCTGGTCTATTGGTATCCGGGCTGCACCGGGCTCAAAACCGGCTTTACCAACAGCGCCATGTACTGCCTCTCCGCCACAGCAGAGCGGGAGGGCGTGGAGTACATCGCCGTGATCATGCACGGGGAGAGCATCGACTCCCGCAACGACGACGCCATGACGCTGCTCAACTACGCCTTCGCCAATTACACCCTCTGCCCGCTGACGCCGGAGAACGCGCTGCCCCAACTGCCGGTGGAGATGGGGCAGCAGGACAGTCTCCCCCTGCGGCTGGATGGGCCGGATGTCGCGCTGGTCTCCAAGGGCGGGGCCGAGCCCTGCTATGAGCTGACGCTGCCCGAGCAGATCAGCGCCCCGGTACACGAAGGCCAGGTGCTGGGGACGCTGCGGGTCACGCGGGGCGAGCAGCCCCTGGCGGAGCGGTCCGTCCTGGCCGACGCGGATGTGGAGCGCATCGGCTTTGGCGGCATCTTCCTGCGCCTGGCCGCAAGCCTCTTCGGAAGCGAAACTCTCCCTTGAAATCCCGGGGAAATACGATATAATAAAAAAAGCAAAAGAAAAAACTACCAACACAGGAGGCAAAGATACTATGGTTAAAGTCGATCTCTCCGGCGCGAAGCAATTCTTCACCGGCGCCGGCCCCGATTATGCCCTGGCCGCCCTCTGCCATGAGACGCTGGTCAACAAGTCCGGCCTGGGCGCCGATTTCACCGGCTGGCTGGAGCTGCCCCAGCGCGTCAAGGATACGGAGCTGGAGCGCATCCTGGCCGCGGCCAAGAAGATCCGCAGCCGCTCTCAGGCTCTGGTGGTCATCGGCATCGGCGGTTCCTATCTGGGCGCCCGCGGCGCCATCGAGATGCTGCGCCCCATCCCTGGGAAGGACGATCCGAAGGTCTTCTTCATGGGCAACGGCCTCTCCGCCGACGCGCTGAGCGACTGCATCGAGCAGCTGGGCGACATGGACTTTGACGTGAACGTCATCTCTAAGTCCGGCACCACGCTGGAGCCCGCCGCCGCCTTCCGCATTTTCCGGGAGCTGCTGGCCAAGAAGTACGGCGAGGAGGCCGACGAGCACATCTTCGCCACCACCGACGCCAAGCGCGGCGTGCTCAAATCCCTGGCCAACGACAAGGGCTGGGAGAGCTTTGTGGTGCCCGACGACGTGGGCGGCCGCTTCAGCGTGCTCTCCGCCGTGGGTCTGCTGCCCATGGCCGTGGCCGGCATCGACGTGGAGAAGGTCATCGACTGCGCCATTGCCGAGTTCAAGGCGCTGGACCTGCGCAGCCCGGAGAACCCGGCCTGGCAGTATGCCGCCGCCCGCCAGAACCTCTACGGCAAGGGCTTTGACACCGAGATCCTCGGCTGCTACGAGCCCTCCTTCCGCTTCATGGCCGAGTGGTGGAAGCAGCTCTACGGCGAGAGCGAGGGCAAGGACGGCAAGGGCATCTTCCCCGCCTCCGTGGAATTCACCGCAGACCTCCACTCCATGGGCCAGTACATCCAGGCCGGCCGCCGCAGCCTGATGGAGTCCGTGGTGCGCTTTGACCACAGCCGCACCGCCTTCCTCTTCCCCAACGACGCGCAGAACGCCGACGGCCTGAACTATCTGGCCGGCCGCGACATCGCCGAGATCGCCAACATCGCCGCCGACGCGGTGCGCGATGCCCATGTGACCGGCGGCGTGCCCAACATGGTCATCCATGTGGAGAAGCGGGACGAGGCCGGCTTTGCCTCCCTGGTCTGCTTCTTTGAGCTGGCCTGCGCCATCTCCGGCTACATGTCCCGGGTCAATCCCTTCGATCAGCCGGGCGTGGAGGCCTACAAGAAGAACATGTTCCGCATGCTGGGCAAGCCCGGCGCGGTCTGATTTGCCCCTATATCTGCTGCCGGCGGCGCGAAGGTGCCGCCGGTTTTCCTTTCCGCTTCTTCCTTGACAGACGCGCCCATTGCTATTACAATGCTCTCTGCGTAAAATGTCCTATTTTTCAGCATAAAGGAGTAGAAACATGAAAAAGCTATTTGGCTCGCTTCCCTTCCGCCTGATTCTGGCCCTGGTCCTCGGCATTCTGCTGGGTCAGGTCTTCGGCGAGGGTCCCATGAGGGTCGTGGTCTCGCTGCAGTATGTCTTCGGCCAGTTCATCACCTTCTGCGTGCCGCTCATTATCATCGGCTTCATCGCCCCCTCTATCACCCGCATGGGCAACAACGCCACCAAGATGCTGAAGCTGGCGGTCGTTCTGGCCTATCTTAGCTCCATCTGCGCCGCCTTCATGAGCACCGCCGCCGGTTACGGCCTGATCCCCCATCTGGCCATCGTCACCGACGTGGAGGGTCTGAAAGAGCTGCCGCCGGTGGCTTTTCAGCTGAACATCCCGCAGATCATGCCGGTCATGAGTGCGCTGGTCTTCAGCGTTTTGATCGGCCTGGCCGCCGTGGGCACAAAATCCAGGCTCACCTGCGATCTGCTGGAGGAGTTCCAGCAGATCGTCCTGTCCATCGTGACCAAGGCGATCATCCCCCTGCTGCCCCTCTACATCTGCGCCACCTTCTGCAATCTGAGCTATGAGGGCATGATCACCCGTCAGCTGCCCGCCTTTGTGGAGATCATCCTCATCGTCATGGCCGGGCACTACATCTGGCTGGCGGTTCTGTATCTGATCGCCGGGGCCTATTCCGGCAAGAACCCCTGGGAGGTCGTGCGCCACTACGGTCCGGCCTATCTGACCGCCGTGGGCACCATGTCCAGCGCCGCCACCCTCTCCGTCGCCCTCGACTGCGCCCGCAAGAGCAAGGTGCTGCGCCGGGATCTGGTGGACTTCGGCATTCCCCTCTTCGCCAACATCCATCTCTGCGGTTCCGTGCTGACGGAGGTCTTCTTCTGCATGACCATCTCCAAGATGCTCTACGGCCAGCTGCCCAGCCTGGGGACGATGATCCTCTTCTGCCTGCTGCTGGGCATCTTCGCCATCGGCGCCCCCGGCGTGCCGGGCGGCACGGTCATGGCCTCCCTGGGCCTGATCACGGGCGTACTGATGTTCGACGACGCCGGCACCGCCCTGATGCTCGCCATCTTCGCCCTGCAGGACAGCTTCGGCACCGCCTGCAACGTCACCGGCGACGGCGCCCTGACCCTCTTCCTCACCGGCTATGCGGAGAAGCACCATATCGCCGAGGGCAAGATCATGGACTGATTCTCCCACATACACATACCAAAACTCCGGCCTCGCTGAAAACGCGGGGTCGGAGTTTTTCCCTCTATGTAAAGTTCTTAGCTCTGGACAAGAATACAGTACCATGTTATTATAGAAGCAGCCTTTTTGCAAAAAACGATTTATACTAAAACCTAATAAAAAATAGACATGTGATCATCACCGTGGTATAATAAAGATGGTGATGAAAATGAAGTACAAATTCAGCGCAGAAGATTAT
>CACYOR010000077.1 GCA_902775985.1 Oscillospiraceae bacterium | reverse complement strand
ATCCAGCAGGGCCTGGCCGTCCCGCTCCGTCCCGTTGCGGAGGGTGCAGGCTCTGCCGTCCTTCAGCGTAATCGTTTTGTTGTAGTTCATGCTTTCATCTCCCTCAGCGTTTGCCATGCGTCATGATTATTCCTGACGATCGCGCCCAGCTTTTCGCAATTTTCCATCTCGCCGCAGCTGCCGCAGGTCACCACTTTGCGCTGCAGCGCACACTGGCGGATGGGGCACAGCGATTCGCAGTAGGGCGTCTTGACGCCCTCGATCCGGCAGCCGACGCAGTGGATCATCGCCGGGGTGATCTCCACCTGATTCAGCTCCGACCAGAGCGCGGCGACCTTTCGGCGCAGGGCATCGTCATCGTTCACAGTCGCGAGCCTGGCCTCGCAGTTCTCACAGTTCAGACCGCAATAAGCAATAAACTCGTTCATGCGATACCTCCATAGCTTTTCACAAAGTGCCGGCTGAAGGCCTCGATGTGCGCCATGGCCTCCTCCGTCTTTTCCGGCTCCCGGTCGCAGAGATGGATCAGGGCCGAGATCGGCGCGGTATAGGCGAAGGCGAGCATCCGGGGATCCTCCCGGCGAAGAAGCCCCTTGTCCATCATGGCCGCAAAGATCGGCGTGAACATCTCGGTGAGGCCGGTCAGAAAATGCCTGCTCGCCAGTTCCCTGGCCCGCTCGTCGCGAAACTGCTCGATGGCCAGCACTTTACGGGTCAGGACGATCTTTTCGTCATGGACGGTGAAATCCACCATCCGCATCGTCATTGCCACCAAGCCCTCCGGAGATTCGGGTGCCGGCGGCAGATGCTCGGGAGAGCCGAAGCGCTCCCCATAATAGGCGATCATCGCGTCCAGCAGGGTGTTCCAGATCTCCTCCTTGCTTGTAAAGTGGCGGTACAGGGAGGATTTGCCCATCCCCAGGGATGCCGCCAGCTCGCGGAGATTGGTACCGGCATAGCCGTTTTGCGCAAACATCTCCAGCGCCGCCGTCAGTATTCTTTCTTTCGTATCCTTTGCCATTCCCGAACCTCCCAAAAAGCGACCGTCCGGTCGCATTTCAGTATAGCGAACGATCGGTCGCATGTCAAGAGGGGCTTTCGATGAAAAGATCCCGCGGCTTTTGCCGCGGGATCTCAAGAGTATTGTATGGAATTGACTTTACTGCATGCCGTTGACCAGGGAGTTGAGCTGATCGGAGCTCAGGCCGCTGCCCTTGTCGCCGATGTTGAAGCTGACGGCATAGTTGTCGCTGCCATTGCCGAAGGTGGCGGTGTTGATGGTCTCGCCATCACCCTGGCAGTTGACGGACAGGCCCTTGAGGCTGACGGTCCAGGTGGAGGGATAGCTGTTATAGTCGCCGGAGAGGGCCAGGCCGCTCTGGACATTGGATTTGCGCACGGTCAGCAGGTTGCCCGGACCGGTATAGCGGGCCTCGATCACCCCGCTCATATAGCGGTAGCCGCTCAGGCTCATGCCCGTAGGCAGGGCTTCGGCGATCGGAGGGGCGAAGGTCACACCGGAGCCGGTGACGGCGGTGTTCAGGTCGCTGGTCTCTTTCCAGGGATCCGGGGTGCCGATGATGATGCCCTCGCTGGGCGTGGCCGTCGGGGCCGGAGTGGGCGTGGGAGTCGTCTTGGATTTCACGTTGATCTTGGCAGACAGGGTCTTCGTATGGCCCACGTCGTTGGAAAAGTCACAGTAGACGCTCCAGCCGTCCATGACCTGCGGGATGTTCTTCAGGGTCATCGTGCTGGCGTAGCCGTTGACGATCTCCATCGCCGGGTATTCCTGGGCCATGGCGTTGTAGTCCAGATCCCGGCTGCCATCCGGGCTCACAAAGTGCCAGACCGCCCATTTCGCGTCCTGATACTTGGCCACGAAGAGGCAGGTGCCGCCCGATTCCACGGTCTCATCCGTGGGACTCTTGGTGACGACTGGCAATCCGGCGACGGCGGGCGTCGGGCTCACGCCGGGATTGACCGGCGTGGTGCCGCCGGTGACGGTGATCTTGGCCGAGCTGGTCTTGGTGTGGCCCACGTTGTTGGAGAAGTCACAGTAGACCGTCCAGCCGTTGATCGCCGCGGGGATCTTCTGCAGCTCCAGCGTGCTGGCATAGCCGTTTTTGATCACCATGGTGGGGAACTCCGCCGCGGCCGCGTTATAGTCCAGATCGCGGCTGCCGTCCGGGCTCACAAAGTGCCACACGGCCCAGATCGCGTCCTTGTACTTGGCCACGAAGAAGCAGGAGTTGCCTTCTTTCACGGTCTCGTCCGTGGGGTTCTTGGTGACAACGGGCAGGCCGGTCTGCGCGTCCACCGGATCGCCGTTCTTGGTGGTGACGGTGATGGTGGCGGAGGTCGTCTTGCTGTGGCCCAGGTCGTTGGAGAAGTCGCAGTAGGCGCTCCAGCCGTTCATGGTCAGAGGAATGGTCTTGAGCAGGACGGTGCTGGTGTCGCCGCCCTCGATACCCAGGGTCGGGAAATTCTGCAGCGCGCCCTTATAGTCCAGATCGGTGCCGCCATCCGGGCTCACGAAGTGCCAGGTCGCCCACTTGGCATTCTGGTACTTGGCCACGAAATAGCAGTAGCCGCCCTCTTTGACCGTCTCATTGGTGGGGTTCTTGGTCACGGTCGGGTAGCCGGCCGGAGCGGCGGTGACCGCCGGAGCCGGGGTGGGCGCCGGAGTCGGGGCCGGGGTCGGAACAGGCGTCGGGACCGGGGTCGGCGCGACGGTCGGGATCGGCGTGGGTACCGGAGTCGGGGCCGGGGTCGGGAAGGGCGTCGGCGCAATGGTCGGTACCGGCGTGGGACTCGGCGTGGCAATCGGTTGCACCGTAGCGCTCTGCCTGCTGCCGCAGGCGGAAAGGAGCATGGCGCACAGAAGCAGCACCGCAAGGAAAGCAAGCTGTCTCTTTTTCATGTTAATGCACCTCGTTTCCGTTGTTTACAGACGGGATTCTACTTGAATTTTAACAGGTTATGTCAACAAATTCAAGTCCCTTGTCGCTTAATTTCTCTTAATGCCGAAAACTGGCAATCCCCGGAGCGCCGGGCGCGAAGTCGGCGGAGAAGCCTGTTATTTCCCTTTGTTTCGTCCCGCTCTTGACATTTCCCTGGTCTCTATGCTAAAGTAAGGCAAGGATATCGGAGGCCGGACGGCTGTGGGAAGTCCCGCAGCGTTCGGTTTTTTTGTTGAATTCAGAAAGGATGAAAACCATGAAATACGACGTAATCATCATCGGCGCGGGCCCCGGCGGCATTTTCACCGCCTATGAGCTCATGAAAGGCAAGCCCGCCCTGAAAGTCGCGGTGTTTGAACTGGGCCGTCCCCTGTCCCAGCGCAAGTGCCCCATCGACGGCAAGAAGGTCAAGAGCTGCATCAAGTGCCCTGTCTGCAGCATTATGAGCGGCTTTGGCGGCGCAGGCGCCTTCTCCGACGGCAAATACAACATCACCAACCAGTTCGGCGGCACGCTCTTTGAGTACGTGGGCAAGCAGGAGGCCATCGAGCTCATGCACTACGTGGACGAGATCAACTGCCGCTACGGCGGCGAGAACACCCGCCTTTACTCCACCGCCAACACCGCCATCAAGCGCAAATGCCTGGAGAACGGTCTGCATCTGCTGGACGCGCAGGTGCGCCACCTGGGCACCGACATCAACTATGTGGTGCTGGAGAACCTGTATAACGAGCTGAAGGACAAGGTGGACTTCCACTTCAACACCGCCATCCGGACCGTCACCCGGCTGGAGGAGGGCGGCTACGCGGTGCACACCGACGAGGCGATCTTTACCTGCGAGCAGTGCGTCATCTCCGTGGGCCGCAGCGGCAGCAAGTGGATGGAGTCGGTCTGCGCGGGGCTGAACATCCCCACCAAGTCCAACCGTGTGGACATCGGCGTGCGGGTGGAACTGCCGGCGGATATCTGGTCCCACCTGACCGATCAGGTCTACGAGAGCAAGATCGTCTACCGCACGGAGAAGTTCGAGGATCTGGTGCGCACCTTCTGCATGAACCCCCACGGCGTCGTGGTCAACGAGAACACCAACGGCATCGTCACCGTCAACGGCCACAGCTACGAGGATCCGGCCAAGCACACCGAGAACACCAATTTCGCCCTGCTGGTCTCCAAGCACTTCTCCGTGCCCTTCAAGGACTCCAACGGCTACGGCGAGAGCATCGCCCGGCTCTCCAACATGCTGGGCGGCGGCGTCATCGTCCAGCGCTTCGGCGATCTGGTGCGCGGGCGGCGCTCCAACGAGGCCCGCATCCGGGACAGCTTTGTGACCCCGACCCTGGCCGCCACGCCCGGCGATTTGAGCCTGGTGATCCCCAAGCGCATCCTGGACGGCATCATCGAGATGATCTATGCTCTGGACAAGATCGCCCCGGGCACCGCCAACGACGACACGCTCCTCTACGGCGTGGAGGTCAAGTTCTACAACATGGAGGTGGAGATCGACAAGAACCTGGAGACCGTGAGCCCCGGCCTCTTCGTCATCGGCGACTGCTCCGGCGTCACCCACTCCCTGTCCCATGCCTCCGCCAGCGGTGTTCACGTCGCCCGGCACATTCTCGGCCTTGGTTGAGAGAGATAATTTACGTTTATCGTTAATTTCTTATTGAAAAACATATACCTCCTGTGCTATTGTCAAGGCACAGGAGGTGTTTTTATGACACAGGAAATCTTAAAAGCCAGGATGGAACGCTTTACGCGCATCGCCAAGCTCCTTGCGATCCTGGTGTCCCTTGCTTACGGATACTATTTTGTCTCCAGCGTATATCTTCTCGCCGTCGGGCGCATGCGGCTGGAAGCCCTGCTGCCCGGGCTTCTGCTGACGGCCTTTGTCATCGGCATTCTGTTTCTCTCCTTCCGTGTGATCTTTTCTCTGCGCCGTGACTGCTCACCCTTTACGTTGGCAAACGCCAGGCGCCTGCGCGGGATCGGTCTGCTGCTCATCGTCTACGAGCTGCTGCAAAGCGCCCTCTCGTCGGTGATGACGGCTTCGATGGCCAAGGCGCTCAGCACCGCAGGTGAACAGGTCTCCGTCCACATCTCTCTGGGCGGGCTGCTGATCGTCACCGGCCTTGCCGTTTTCTCTCTCTCCTATGTTTTTCAGTACGGGGTGCAGCTGCAGCAGCTCTCCGATGAGACACTGTGAGGTGCCTTCATGCCGATCATACTGCGTCTCGACCGCGTCATGGCGGATCGAAAAATGTCCCTGAAAGAGCTCAGCGAGCGGGTGGGCGTGGCGAACGTCAACCTCTCCAAGCTCAAGACCGGCAAAGTCAGCGCCATCCGCTTCTCCACGCTGGAGGCCATCTGCGAGGTGCTGGACTGCCAGCCCGGGGATATCCTGGAATACCAGCGCAAAGAAGACTGAGATGTATCGCCCCGGTTTCCTGCGAAGCCGGGGCGGTTTTGGCTCTTTTGTCGGCCCTGCGCCGGAAAGATGCGTTGCGTTTCTTGGGCAGGCATGCTATACTCCGGCATAGATGTTGGATTGATTCCTTTCGGGAGGCTGCTTTGCATGAGAAGACCCCGCGTTTCCGCTCTTGGATTCTCTGCCGCGCTGCTGTTTCTGTTCTGTCTGTGGATGTGCGCGCAGATTCCCTATACCCATGACGACTGGGATTGGGGCACTGCCAACGGCCTGGTCTATCTGACCACGGCCGTGCAGAACAGTCGCTACGCCGGCAATCTGACCGAGGTGCTGCTCACCCGGCTGCCCTGGCTGAAGACGCTGGTGATGGCCGCCGTGATGACAGCGCTGCCCCTGGCCGGCACCGCAGTTCTGTCCCGGCTGCCCAGCGGGGAATCCCCGGAATCGCCGCGGAGGAAGCCGCTTCTCTTCTGGTTTTTCAGCATGGAATACCTGCTGCTGCCCCGGGTAATCTGGCAGGAGACCTGCGGCTGGGTCGCCGGTTTTTCCAACTACACGATCTCCGGCCTTCTGCTGCTGGTCTATTTGCTCCTTGTGCTCAACACAGAGCAGGCGCCAAAGCCCACAGCCCGCATTCTGCGCGCGCTGCTGGTTTTTTTCTTCGGTCTTGTTATCCAACTGTTTCTGGAAAACCTCACACTGTATCTGACGCTCCTCAGCCTGCTTCTTGTCTGCGCGTCCGCCGTGCGGGGCAGACGCCTCCCGGGCACCCGCCTTCTCTGTCTGTTTGCGGGAAACCTGCTGGGCTGTCTTCTCATGTTCAGCAGCCGGATGTACGGCGCCCTCTTCTCCCAGGGCACGGCGCTGGAAGGACTGCGCGCCTTCACCTTCGATCCCGACGCAGGGCTCTTCGCCGTCGCCGGGCAGATCCTGCGCTTCTTTCTTCTCTCTTTCCCGGCGGGACTCTGGCGCTGCAATTTCTTTTTCTGCTGCATGCTGCTCGTTTTTCTCGCCTGGCTGAGCGTCGGCCGCCGCCCCATTCCCTGGGCCTTTCTTCTGGCCGATGCGGCTTTTGTCCTGTTCTTTCTCCATTCCCGCCTGCAGAGCGACTGGGCGGAGCTTTATAATTTCTTTTTCAATCGCAGCCGTCCGCTCACGGCCTGCCTGTTTTGGCTCTTCTTTTTCTTCGTCGCCTGGCAGGTATTTCGTCTCTTTCCCGGTGAGCGCTTCCGGCGCAAGCTTCTCCTTTTCTGCTGGTTTTCCGCGCCGGCCATCGTCGCGCCGATGGCCGCCGTCACCGGGCTGGGCGGGCGGAGCTTCTTTTCCAGCTTCGTTTTTCTCTCCCTTTTCTGCGCCGCCCTCTTCGATGCCGTCTGGACGTCTCTCCGCCGGCCATGGCTGCGGCGGCTCAGCGTTGGACTGCTCTCTCTCCTGCTGGCCTTCGCGTTTTTGCGGCTCGGGCTTGTCTACCGGGATATTGGGAAAGCCGAACAGGTCCGCCAGGCACAGTATGCTCTGGCCCGCAGCGGGCAGCTGCAGCGGCTTGAACTCGCCCCCTATCCCCACGGGAAGCAGTATCTCTCCTCTCCCACCCCCGCGCAGGACGGTCCCTATGTGGGCTTTTTCCGGGACTTCTATCGGATCCCGGAGGACGTGGAGATCCACTTTGCGGACTGGGGCTGATTCGCTGTTGTACAAAGGACACGGCGCCTTGTCAGAGCCGACAAGGCGCCGTGTCCTTTTCTTATCACGTTTCCCTTTACTTCAAAAAGCCGTTGATGATCTGTTCCTCGGCCTGCTCCTGATCCAGGCCCAGGGTCATGAGCTTGATGATCTGCTCACCGGCGATCTTGCCGATGGCCGCCTCATGCACCAGGGCGGCGTCGATGTTGTTGGCCTCCAGCTGAGGGATGGCCAGGACGCGGGCCTCGTCCATGATGATGGCATCGCACTCGGTATGGCCCTTACAGGCGGCGTTGCCGGTGATGCGGGAGTTGAACTCCTGATAGGACTTCTCCCTCGCCACGCTGCGGGAGACCACGTCGGCGGAGGAATTCTCCCCGTTGAGGAAGGTCTCATACTGGCTCTTGGCCACCTGATCGCCGTGGGTCATCAGACGCTCGCGCACGACCAAAGAGGCCCCGGCCTTCAGCTCGGCCTTCGTGGTGCGCACGGTGGAGCTCACGCCCTTGATCTGGACCATCTCCATCTCCACGGAGCTGTCCTCGTCCATGTACACCTCGGTCACCGGGTTCAGGATGCGCTTGCCGCTGCCGTCACCTTCGCCGTAGTGCTTTTCCACATACTTGACCTTGCTGTTTTTGCCCACAAAGAAGCGGTGCACGCCGTCGTGCTCCGAATCCTGGGAGCCGCAGTTGGAGATGCCGCAGCCGGCTACGATGACCACATCGCAGTCCTCACCCACAAAGAAGTCGTTGTAGACCGTCTCCTTCAGCCCGCTGGCGGAGAGCACCACGGGGATGTGGACGCTCTCGTTCTTCGTGCCGGGTTTGATGTGAATGTCGATGCCGGGCTTGTCGGTCTTGGAGACGATGTCGATGTTGGCGGTGGTATTGCGCCCGGCCAGCTCGCTGTTGGCGCGGATGTTGTAGGCGCCGCTGGGGACGCTGTGGAGATCGGCGATCTCCTCCAAAAGGCGCTTCTGAATGGCGTCGATGGGTTTCATCTGCATGGCTCAGCCCTCCTTATCCAGCATGGTGCAGGCGTTGGCCGCGTTGGCCGTACCCAGCAGCCCGGGCAGGATCTCCTCCCGGGGGCCGTGCTTGGTGACCCGGCCGTCCGCCAGGACGATGATCTCATCGGCGATCTGGAGGATGCGCTCCTGGTGGGAGATGATGAGGATGGAGCCGTGGGTGGCGGCGCGCATGCGTTCAAAAACCTGGATCAGGCTCTGGAAGCTCCAGAGGTCGATGCCGGCCTCCGGTTCGTCAAAAATGGCGAGCTTGGTGCCGCGGGCCAGGACCGTGGCGATCTCGATGCGCTTGAGCTCGCCGCCGGAGAGGGAGGCGTTCACTTCCCGGTTCACGTAGTCCCGGGCGCAGAGCCCCACCTCGGAGAGGTAGGCGCAGGCCTCAGCCACGCTCAGGCGCTTCTGCGCCGCGATGCGCAGCAGATCCAGCACTGTGATGCCCTTGAAGCGCACCGGCTGCTGGAAGGCGAAGCTGATGCCGAGTCTGGCGCGCTCGGTAATGGATTTATCGGTGATATCCTCACCGTTAAAGAGGATGCTGCCGCTGCTGGGGCTCTCGATGCCCGCGATCAGCTTGGCCATGGTGGATTTGCCGCCGCCGTTGGGGCCGGTGACCACGACAAACTTGCCGTCCTCCACCTGCAGATCCAGGTGCTTGATGATCTCTTTTTCTCCCTTGTCGTCCTGTACGTCAAAGGAAACATCTCTCAGTTCGAGCATGTTTTCCCTCCTGATGGTATTCATGATTTCACGCGGAATGTTAGTTTACCCCATTTGTCCCGCTTCGTCAAGGACAGGGGGCGCGTTTCTGTACATTAGAGAGGAA
This sequence comes from Oscillospiraceae bacterium, assembly GCA_902775985.1. Lineage (GTDB taxonomy): Bacteria > Bacillota > Clostridia > Oscillospirales > Oscillospiraceae > Limivicinus. Next base: position 2,313 of record CACYOR010000077.1, on the reverse strand, counting down.
AAATGACAAAATCCCGGGACCAGAAGGCCCCGGGATCCTCTTTTATGTTTCGTTCAGTTCGCGGGCTTGGTGTAGTCGGAGTTCACATAGCCGACCACGTCGCCGTACTGGATGTGAGTGAAATAGCTGTAATAGCCCAGCACGGTCATCTGCTCGCCGTTGGGCACGCGGCCGATGGCCTCGGAGGAGACATTCGGCATGCGGCGGATGTTGATGTACTCGTTGCAGACCGACTCACAGCCGCCCGAGGCCTGCTCCGGGAGCTTGGCAAACTCCACGTCGTCGTAGTTGTAGCCGGTGTTGTCGGTATAGTGCCACCACTCGCCGAAGTAACCGGTGAAACCGCAGGCCGTCATGACCGTCTCAAGAGTTTTGGCATTGGCCGCGGCCTCGGCGGAGACGTCGTTGTAGTTCCGGTCGCCCAGGGCAGAGAATTCGTCAAAGCCGGAGGGCAGGGCCACCAGCGCCCCATCCTTCATCAGCGCCACGTCCACCGTGCCGCCGCTGGTGTGGGAGGAATGGCCGCCGCCATAGGGATTGGCCACGTACTTGGCGTTGGGGAAAGCATCAAAGAGGAGCTTCTGCGCCTCGCCGGGACGGAAAGCGTCCCAGAGCACCAGCTCATAGCCCTGCTCCTTGAGCACCGCCTGGGCCGCGGCCAGCTTTTTCACCGTGCCGTAGCGCAGATAAGGCTCGTCAAAGGCATAGACCACATCGCCGGTATAGTTGTCGGTGGTGGCATATTTCAGATCCACCTTCAGGTCAGGCATATAGCTGAGCACGCGCACCAGCTCTTCATCCCGCACGTTCGTATCCGCGCTCAGAGTGAGGGGATCGACTGCCTCGGGCACTTCGATGGCCTCCGGCGCGGCGGTCGGCTCTTCCGCCTCGGTCCTCGGTCACTGTCTCAGCCGGGGTCTCCTCGGTCGGTTCCGCCTCGCTCCCGCCCATGTCCACCCGGAACAGATCCACATCCGCCGGCGCGGGCGTCGGCGAGGGAATGGGCGTGTACTCCGGCTGCGCGATCAGGCCGCAGGCGCAGAGGGTCAGCGCCAGGGCCGCCAAAAGCAGCGCCGCAAGAATCTTTTTCATAAACATATCCCGCCTTTCGACAAGGTTACATAATGTACACAGCTATTATATCTTTCCCTTTTTCATCTGTCAACAAAGTTTAAAATCTTTAAGATTTTACCAAATGAGTGAAAAAACGCCGGTAAAAAACAGACGCAGCCGATGCTGCGTCTGTTTTTCGTCATGGGTGTTATTTACTGCGGACTTTCTTTCTTACCAGCGTTGCGGCCATCACAGTGCCGCAGCCGCCGAGGGTGAACAGCAGTGCCAGACGGGCCAGATCCTGGTCACCGGTTTTGGGGCTTCTGCTCACGCTAAAGGTGCCATCCGCATTTCCGAGCGTGGACGCTATGCGGATCGAATGCCATCCCTCATCAAGCCACTGGATGTACGAGGCTTTCAGCGTAACGATCGTGCTGCCCTCCATGAGCGTGTAATTAGCAGGGGACAGCTCCACTCCGTCTACATATACCGTGAGGAAGGTGCTGAATGGGGCATTGGATTTCAGCGGATAATCGCTGCCATAGTGCGCAGTTCCGCCGTTCCCCTCAATGATCCTGGGCGTAAAATCGAGCTGTCTCGCACCGCAGGTCTTGCAAACACCGTTCTCATAGCTATGGCCGCGCGCCGGAATCTCGGTCGTTCTTTTTGCCCCGCAAACGGTGCAGGTATTCGTCATCACGCCCGCATCGGTACAAGTCGCGGCTTTGGTTACCGTTCCGGCATCCCAAGTGTGGGCGAGCGCAGGCAGGGTTTCCGTCCGAACGACTTCACCGCAGACGGTGCAGGTATAGGTCTTGATCCCCGGCTCCGTGCAGGTGGCGGCCTTGGTTACGGTTCCGGCGTCAGACTGGTGGCCGAGGGCGGCAAGCTCCTCCGTTTTGCTTTCCTTGCAGACAGTGCAGGTGTAAACAATCTCGCCCTTTTCCGTGCAGGTGGCGGCCTTGGTCACTTCACCTTCGTCCCAGGTATGGCCAAGGGCGGCGACGGGCTGGGTTTCGCGGCTCAGTTCTTCCTTGCAGACGTTGCAGCGCACAACCTCGTCGTAGCTTCCCGCTTCCGTGCAGGTGGCAGGTTTTTCATTTTCCCGCGCAGCCGCGCCAGGCTGGTGCCCGAGAGCGGCGATTTCCTCTGTTTTGGTTCCGCCGCAAACAGAACAGGTGTAGGTCTTTACACCCTTCTCTGTGCAGTTAGGTTCCGTGGTCACGATACCTTCACCCCAGGTATGACCGAGAGCATCGA
>CACYOR010000076.1 GCA_902775985.1 Oscillospiraceae bacterium | reverse complement strand
CAACATAAGTCAAACCTCCTTTTATTTTCGGTCCTGGATGCTGTTCAGGGCTGTTGCTGTGGTATATGCCGCAAGGGGAGATGAGGAAGCCCGGAACCTCAGTTCCGGATCTCTTTCCCTCTTGCAAGTATGTTATACCACTTGTGTTAGCACTCGTCAAGAGTGAGTGCTATTTTTTCTGTGAAGAATTTGTTAACTCGCACCATCAGGGCGTTCCCCTATATGAAAAGGGAGCCGGATATTCACCCGGCTCCCTCGAAAAAATCGGTTTGTTTATCTGTCAACAATTCCGCTGATGGCAATGATCTGAAGCTGTGGCGCCATGTCCGTCATATAATTGGGGTCATTGAGCCACACCTGACCGCTGCCCATGCAGATACCCTCGCCATTGACAAACATGTCGAGAAAGTCCTCGTCCATCATGGCCTGGCGATCGCTTTCATGGACGGTCTTGTCCTTCATGTATTCCAGAAAAGCGTCCGCGTCAGCCAACGCAGTGCCGTTGATCGTAATGGGATAACGGATCATGTCGGCCAGCGCATTCCAGTTTTCCTCCAGATAGGCCGTTCGAACAGCAAAGCCGACCTCCGTTTCAACCTTGAACTTGTCCATCGCGGTCACGCCGGAATACCAGTTCGGATCGGTGACGCTTTTCATATCTGCGGCAGGGCCCCAGGAATAGACGGTTTCCAGATCACCGGAGGGATACTCCTCAATGATCGTCAGCGTATTGTCTTCCGGATGAAAGAGCGCACGGCCCTTTCCGTCACTGTAGCTGACGGTTTCTTCCGCTGCGCCGCCCTGGCTGTTATAGGTATACTCCGTGAGGGTCGCATTGGAGAAGGCAACCGTAAGCGTTTCGGCGTCAAAAGCTCCGCTCATCACCGTCCGGTTCTGGAACCAGGGGCTGCCGGCATAGGTGACGGTGATTCTTGCGCCGTTTGCGCCCTCAGCTTCGACAAGCGCTTCTACGTTGTCTCCTGCATGGTACTTGCCGACGAAGTTCATAACCGGATTTTGTCCATCCTCGGGGGCAACTGCTTCGGAGGAATCCTCGGCAGGCTGCGGAGAATCGGCTGTGGCTTGCTCAGCCGGAGCGGTAACCGAATTTCCGCACGCCGCCAGAAGCAGCATCACGCAAGAGAGAAACAGAATCCATACTTTTTATTCATTACAATGCCCTTTCCTTTAAACGAATAGTCACTCGCAGCGAGATGTGCTTTTGACTCGCTGCAAGGCAGAATTATAGCACGAAGAAATAGTGGCCGCAAGCAAGTTAAGAGAATTTATGAAGTGCAGAATTCTCTTCGATCCGAGCGCCGGCATATCGCGCGGTATGGTAGAAAAACGTCTCACAAGCGGCCAGCACGCTGACTTCCCTTTGGGAAATTGAAGATCATAGTATTCCTTTATATTCTGACAAGATTATGATAAGGCAAATCATTCGCCATTCAAATCAGTACCCCGTTGCAATGGTCGATCTCATGCTGGATGATCTGCGCCGTAAAGCCAGTGTAGGTTTTGAGGCGCGTTTGAAACTGCTCGTTCTGGTACTGCACCTTGATCGAGCGGTATCGTTTTACTTTTCGAGTTCCGGCGAGGGACAGGCAGCCTTCTTCGGCATCAAAAGCACCGGAGCGCTTGACGATCTCCGGATTGAACATCACCGTCGCGCTGCCGTTGTCGTCAAAGATAATGATCCTCTTGGCTACGCCGATCATGTTGGCCGCCATCCCCACGCAGCCGTCCCGGTGCGCCAGGAGCGTGTCCCGCAAATCCTGCGCGACAGGCAGATCCTGCAGTGTGGCCGGTACGGATTTCTGCGCGAGGAAGATCGGGTCTTTCATAACGGTTCTTATCATAACGTACCTCTCACAATTGATCGTATTTCGCGTTGCTGCCCCGGCATTTCTCGACGGGGTACTTGGCCTCGTTCTGATCCATCTTCGCGTTGATGATCGAGTCGGCGTCCAGTCCGAGTGCGTCCAGCATGTTCTGGCAGTACACCATCACATCGGCCAGCTCTTCCCCCACATGGGCAAGGTCATAGTCCGTGTCGCTCCACTGGAAGCACTCCAGCAACTCATTGGCTTCAATGGAGATAGATTTTGCCAAATTCGCTGGTGTGTGGAATTGCTCCCAATCCCGTTCCGTTGAAAACTTGCGGATTCGCGCTATCGTTTCCGGTTTCATTGTCCTAATCCCCCGCTCCTTGTTCTGACACGATTATACCCTATCATCCCTGAAAATGCGATAGCATTTGTTCTATCTCTAATAGATCTGTTGAAATATGCAAAAATCGCCTTGAATCGCAACATTTCAAGACGATTTCTGGCAGGGGAAGAAGGCTTCGAAAGGTGGGAGGTACCTCCACCCCCCAACGCGCACTGAACTGTTTGACACATAAAGAACAAAACAATACACAATGGCACCGGTTAGCCACGCCTTCTAAAGGCCCCGACGACATCAAAATAGTCAAAACTGTCGTCAAAACACGGCCGTTTTTCTTCCGCAATTCTGTACGAAAAAAATGAAAAATTAGTTTTCGGCTTGCACAGCCGAACGAAAGAAAGGACTTCATGATGAATAAAGAAAAGAAATATACTTCGCTCGACCAGCTTCCCCTTTCGCTCAACGCGGATGATATTGCCGAAGTGCTCAACATCTCCCGCGGGAACGCCTATTGTCTGCTGCACAGAGAGGACTTCCCTACTGTCCACATCGGCAAACGGATGGTCGCCCCTCGAGGACGTTTTTTCGAGTGGATGAACAACCAGCTCCCGGAGCAAAGCGGTGAAGCTGATTTTGTGGACATCAATTATTCCAGAAAAGGAGACTATCTTTTCCCTAATCTTTGCTTCGACGAAGAACCGTTGCCTATCGGCAAATACGGTCTTCTGCGAAAGGGTTATTTAAAGGAGCACCATCCCGCCCTCTATTCCAGTATGCTTTTGACAGGCAAACTGGATAAGCACCTTGCTGAGATCGACCGCGCCTGCAGCGAACGTGTTGAGCTGATCACGAATCAGTTGGCCAAGCGCGAAGGAGTGACCGAATCGCTCAAAGCAGCCGATCAGACGACATGGGTCGCGCGGATGAATAACATTCGCGCAAGCGCAGAGGAAATCGTTTTGAGCGAGTTGGTTTACTGCTGATCAGAACATGTGAACCCGTGACAAATCGTCACGGGTTCATTTTTGGATTTGCTTCCCACCAGACTGCGTTTGGTTTTTATTGTTCGCTTATCAGGAACACAAAGTTGTTCTTCCGGATCGCCCGCAACTCCTCGGCGCGGATCAGCTTTGTGGCAAACTCATATTCCGCCTGCATATCAAAGCTGCCGTCGGGCTTGTTTGTGCCGTAGGGCCCGTCGCTGCCATAGAGAACGTGATAGGGGCCGAGCGCGTCGACCGCCCGCCGGGCCATTTTCGCATCCACGTAGCAGCCGGAGGAGATATCCACATAGATGTTCTTCCGCTTTTTCAGCTCCGGCCAGATCAGGTAGAAATACGGGAAGGCACAGTGAGCCAACAGGAAATTGACCTTTGGATATTGATCTGCCAGTGCGAGGATCGCGTCCCTGCTGTCAAAGGGCAGATGGATCAGCAGGGGCTTTCGCAGCGGCTCCAGGATACGGCAGACGGCATCCAGCTTTGCCACATCGTATTGATGGTAGAAGGGATGCACCTTGACGCCGCAAAAGGTCTCCCGGTCGGCATATTGCAGGATTTCCCGCTGCATTTCCTCCTCGCTCTGTCGGTCGGGGTTCACCGTCACCCAGGCGCAGAGGCGATCCGGCGCCTGGGCTGCCGCCTCAAACACAGCTTTGTTGCCCGGCGCGAAGAAGATCGGCACATGGTCACCGAGGATGTTGATCCCGTCGCCCTCAAAGGTGCAGAGCAACCTTTTCAGCAGCGGGTAAAACGCGGCCTTTCCCATCAGCAGGCGCATGAAGCGCATGGGCAGACTCATGGGTTCAGACTTGAAAATCGGGCAGATCGGCGCGATCAGTGCGATCTTGTCAATGCCCGAGGCGTCCATCTCGTGGAGCTTTTTCTCCACATTGAATTCGCTGGGAAAATAGTGGTAGTGACAGTCGATAATCATAGCTTCCCTCAAAAGACCAGGATCGCCAAAACGGCGACAAAGAGATTGGAGAGCAGGTTGACAGTATCGTTGTTGACCCAGCGCCAGCCCCGCTCGACCTTGCCGGGGACATCGCAATGGCGGTCTCTCTCGGTCAAGGCCCCGCACACTGGGCAGCGATATTTGACCTGGATGCGCGAGCCCAACACGCTGTCAAAGAGGCAGCCGAGAAAGCCAATGGCTGCAACAAGGAGCGCTGTTTTTCCGTCCGCACCCGGAAACAGCAGGCAGAGCACCCCGATCAGGATCGCGCCAAGCGCAGCGGCGGCGCTTCCTGCTCCCGAAACACCGCCGGAGAGCCCGACGCCGACCTCACGAAAGGCGCAGATATCCACCGTTTTCCCCTTGCCCAGCGGCCCCAGCTTGGAGGCCAGGCTGTCCGAAAGAGATTCCGCCATCACAGCGGCATAGGCGAGCAGAAAGCGGGGCTCAGCGGTTATGCCGAAAAGCAGGATCATGGCCGTGCCGACGCCCACATTGCACAGCACGCGCACGGCGTCACGCCTGCCGGATTTGCGGCGCAGACCACGGGGGTCCGCCCGCTTCCCGGCAAGCCGATCCGCGGCGACCGTGGCAAGGAACGTCACGGCCAGAATGAGAAAGGCAGGCATAGCACCGATGCGGCAGATCGCGAGACACATCGCCCAGGCGAGCAGCGTTCCGACAGGCGTCAGCGCCCTCTTCCACAGGGCCAGCCCCGCCAGCGCGGAGGACAGCAGAAGCGCAAGCGGAAGGCTCACGCCTCGTCGCCCTTCTCACCGCAGCCGTCGCAGCCCTTGTAGGGCTCGGCGTACTTTTCCCCGCCGTGGATATAGCCGGGCTGCTTGGTGCTGATGATGTCCTTCTCGCGGGGATCGGACTTCATCAGGTGCATTTTGCTGCCCGTGAAAGTCTTGTAGAACCACACGCCGGGCATGAAGATCGCGTAGACATAGGCCACCGACAGCGCCACGCGCAGGCGGCTGGGCTCAGAGACCTTCATGACGCGGCTCTCGGTGTACTGCATGTGGCCGATTTGATCGGGGCAGGCACACTCGCAGAGCCCACAGCCCAGGCACTTGTCCAGGTCAATGTGCCGCACGCCCTTTTCGTCAAAGCTCATGGCCCCGACCGGACATGCCTTCACGCACTTCTGGCAGTGGGTGCACTTGGACTCCTCGAACACGGGCAGATACGGGCCGTTGTAGTTGACAAAGGGGACGTGGTATTGGGTCTTCAGTGTCAGCGGCATGCAGCAGCAGGCACAGCAGAAGCAGAGGTTGTCCTGATAAGGCTGGACGCAGCTCTCCACCACGGCGATCAGCCCCCGCTCATGGGCCATGTCGGCCACGGCCAAGGCCTCTTCTTTGCTCAAGCCGCGCTCGCCGGCCTTCTTCTTCATCGCCCCGTAAAAGTTCAGACCCATGCAAGTGTTGATGGGCTGGTCGCAGTTCTGGCGCACCGTGCGGCACACGCAGGGAGAGACGGCGATATCCGTGGTGTTTCGGATAATGTCCTTGGCCACCTCAATGGGCACGACAACGGAATTGGTGTGGATATAGCGATAGTGCAGCTCCAGGCTTTTGCGGATCAGCGGGCCGATCACAGGCTTGACTGCCAGCTTTCCCATCATGTAGGAAAAGCGCACCACGTCTACGGTGTTCTTCAGATGCTTTTTCAGAAAGTTCTTGCGAAAGCGTGCGTCGCTGTCATAGAGCGTAATGCCGTCCACCTCGATCTTGCGGGAGGTATAGCGGTTTGCGCTGCCGGTTGTGTTGGTGGCCATGTTCATTCCTCTTTTCTCTATTTAAGTTGCCTCAATTCTACCGGAAAGAGGAGGAAAGAAAAAATATTTTGTCCGATATACGTATATACTTTCGGCCGGTTATGAATTATAATGCTGGTTGGTTATGAATTGCGAAAGGGGTTGATCATCCATGGAATTGCGGGACTTGCGATACTTCTGCACAGCAGCGGAGACGGAACACATCTCCAAGGCTGCGGAAAAGCTGGGCGTCAGCCAGCCCTTTCTGACCAAAATCATCACCCAGCTCGAAGAGGAGCTGGGCTGTGAGCTGTTCGATCATGTGGGCCGCCGGGTCAAGCTGAACCGTTACGGCAGGCTGCTGCTGGAATCGGCCAACAAGATCCTGGACGAGATCGACCTGATTCACTCCCGCTTTGAGTCCATCGTGGACGACCCGGATCAGCCGCTGCGCTTTGCGGTGGGCTCATCCGCCTATTGCTCGGATCTGCCGCTGCGATATATGCAGGAGTTTCCGGGCAGCAGCGTCTCGCGGGAATATATGGATCGCCCGGATCTGATCCGCGCACTGGAGGAAGGGCGGGTGGACTTTGCCATCTGCTCGCCGCCGATCTCTCCGAAGGAGTCGGAGAGCATACTCTCCAAGGCGGTTCATACCGAACGCGCCTGCCTTGTCATGCCCGCCGGGCACCCGTTGGCGGAAAAGGAATATGTAGAGCTCAACGACTTGAACGGCCTCAGCCTGATCACCACGCTCAAGGGCTCGGACACCCGCAACAACATAGACCTGCTGTGCAAGGCCAACAACGTCAGCCCCAGCATCATCTATGAATCCATCGACAACAACCTGATCCTGAGCATGGTGTCCGAGGGGCTGGGCTGCACGGTATTCGCCTGGAACTACACCCGGCTGCTGCCGCCCTCCGGGCACTATGTGATCCGGGAGTTTTCCGATTCCTGCGGCGTGATCGCTCTCTGCCGCAACCGGCACGCGCTTATGACCCAGGCACAGCAGCGCTTCGAAGAATTCGTGATGGATTATTTTGAGGCGCTGTCATAAGATAAAACAACCCCAGACACCTTTTGGTGCAAACACCCTTCTCTGGACACTGAAATGCCCTGAGAGATCTGAACCCCTTGCTGAGATCGACCGCGCCTGCAGCGAACGTGTTGAGCTGATCACGAATCAGTTGGCCAAGCGCGAGGGCGTGACCGAAGCGCTCAAGGCGGCCGATCAGATGACTTGGGTCGCGCGGATGAACAACATTCGCGCAAGCGCAGAGGAAATCGTTTTGAGCGAGTTGGTTTACCGCTAATCAGAACAGCGAACCCGTGACAAATCGTCACGGGTTCATTTTGTGTGTTTCTTTTTGCGTTCAAACAACGCTTTGTTCATAGGTATGTAAACCGGCAGATGCCCCTATCATTAATAATATCTTCTTTTTTCTGTGCCGACGGTCGTTGCCTCGGAGTGACCGGAATAAAGGACGGTATCATCCGGCAGTACAAAGATCTTTTCTGTGATACTCTCTACCAGCGTCTGGCGGCTGCCGCCGGGGTATTGCCAGTTTCCTACGCTGCCCTTGAAGATCGTGTCGCCCACAAAAGCGACGCGGTCTTTTTCGCTGTAATAGACCACGGAATCCGTGGTGTGGCCGGGTGTGTGAATGACTTGGAGGCGACAGGAACCATCTCGCAAACATACTGTGTCTCCTTCCCGGAGCTTGCGGACATTGCGGATGACTTTCTCCCCGACGCAGAACGCGGACAGGTTCATCTCCCCGTCCAGCAGATACCGGTCGGAATTCTCATGGGCATATACCGGAATGCCCAAGGCCTCCCGCAGTTCATTGACCGCACCGGTGTGGTCGAAGTGTCCGTGGGTCAGCAGGATCGCCTCGATTCCCCAGCCCTCCCGGCGGATGAGAGAGAGCAGACGTGAGGCCTCCGCGCCCGGGTCGATCACAAAGCCATGTCTCGAAGCCTCGTCGATATAGAAAAAGCAGTTCTCGTCGAAATAGCCCTTGACGGGCACACAGCGTACCATGGCCTTAGCGGAGCTTGCAGCCCTCGGGGCCGCAGCTCATGCCGGAGGCCATCTGCTCCTCGGCTTCCTTTGCCATCAGCTTCAGCAGCGCCTGCCGAAGCCCCTCCGTGTCGGGCGCGCCGGAAATGCTGTACTTGCCGTTGATGACAAAGAAGGGCACCGCGTGCACACCGTGATAGGCGGCCTCCCGCTCGTCCATGACCACATCGTCGTGATAGCGGTCGGATTCCAGCACCGCCCGCACTTCCTCCGCATCCAGGCCGCAGCGCTCGCCGATCTCCTGCAGCAGGGCGTGATCGGCCAGCTCCTTGTTCTGGGTAAAGTAGGCGTCGAACAGCGCCTCGATCACGCGCTCGGTCAGCGCCGGATCGCCCTTGCTCTGGGCCAGCTTGGTCAGCCGGTGGGCGTCCATGGTGTTGGTAAAGAGCGTGGTGGCGTACTTGAAGTCGATGCCCTCGGCGCGCCCCATCTGAGAGATCGTGTCTATCTGCCGCCCGGCCGCCTCCATGCTGATACCGTATTTATGGGCAAAGCGAGTCTGGGTGTCGCCCACGGCATGCTGTCCGGCGGAGGGATCCAGCTGGAAGCTCTTCATCTCGATCTCGGTGTCTTTCAGCTCGGGAATATAGGACAACGCCCGCTTGAGTCGGGCTTCTCCGATGTAGCAATAGGGGCAAGCGTAGTCAGACCAGTAAGTGATTTTCATGAAAGTACCTTCTTTCAAATAATAAAACATGTTCTATTTGCAATTATACGCAGACTGTGCTATTCTGTCAATAGTTTTTAGAACAAGTTTTATTTTCGAGGTGTTTCCTATGGCAGAGAGACGCGGCAGACCGCCCAAGACGGCGGAGCCCCAGGACGCAAAACAAAAACTGATCGACACAACGGTGGAACTGATCAAGAAGTACGGAGCCGACAGTATCACGGTTCGGAACGTATGCGAGGAGGCGGGGCTCTCCATCGGCACGTTTTATCATCACTTCAAGAACAAGGATGACCTGTTGATGCATTTTGTACGGGAAGCGTCCTTTGACAGCTTTGTACTGGAAACTCCCCTTTCCGATATAGCCGGGCGGGTCTGTGAACTGTACATGCACCTGATCGACCGCTACCTTGCTCTGGGTGAAGAGTTCATGAAGAGCTTTTACACCACGGGCAACAAGGCGCTCTCCGCCTACATGGGGCAGTCTGACGGCTGCTTTGCCGAAGGGACGGTTATGGCCAGATGTGAGCGAGAATTGCTTGATGCGCAGCAACAGGGTTATCTAAAAAAAGAAGCAGATGCCCATACCATGAGTATGGACATCTGCACGATCGTAAAAGGCTGCGTGTTCGAGTGGGCGCTGGATGACGGGCAAATGAACATAGCCGAAGCCCTGCAGCGGATCATAAGAGCCTATCTGAATAACATGCGCTAAGACAGTGTTTTTTTCATATGACAACAGCCGGTGATAAGCCCTTGAGCCTATCACCGGCTATTGCTTTTACACGTGGTCGCGGAGCAGCTTCTTCAGTGAAGTCATCTGTTCGCCTCGCAGATATTTTCCATATCAGCCCTCTACATCGTTCTCGATCTCTTTAATGATTTTGGCCGGGACTCCTCCGATCACGCAGTTGTCGGGGACGTCCTTCGTCACAACCGCTCCGGCTGCGATGACAACATTATTGCCGACTGTCACGCCGGGCAGAATGGTAACATTCCCGCCGGTCCATACATCGCTGCCGATCTTCACCGGCTTGGCGATACCCAGATGCTTCCTGCGTCCCATGGGAGAGAGCGGATGGTTGACTGTGGTAATGAGCGTGTTTGGCCCTATCATCACATACTTTTGGGGATCCATTTAAGCGATCCGTCGTGCTTGTCGTGTTGAGGCGATATAGAAAGGTATCGCCGCTAATTGTGTCACTGCAGAAACGATGACCATGACAACTGTATTACTATCATACAGAGTTCCCAGAAGCCAGCTGCCCAGAAACCAGAATACGCCAAAAGCGCATTCGAAAATCC
>CACYOR010000075.1 GCA_902775985.1 Oscillospiraceae bacterium | reverse complement strand
TGAATAGAACGCTGATCCACTTTTCATTTCTGCCTGTTTATAAAGGGTTAATCCTGTGTTTACCTCTCCATATAGGAAAAGGCACTGGCCGATTTGAGCCAGTGCCTTTCGATCTTATGTTCGATTACTGCTTTCTCTTCTTGGGGATCAGGGCCACAACCGCTGCACCGGACAGGACCAGCACACCGGCCCACAGGGCCAGGTTGTTGGTATCGCCGGTCTTCGGGCTGGCAGAGGCGTTCAGCACGCTGAACTCCGCGCTGGCAAAGCCATCCGTGAAGACGATGTCAATGCTGTGCTTGCCATAAGCCAGGGTCGCCAGATAGCCGGGATACAGACCAACCGTGGTCGTTCCTTCCGCGGTGTTCTTGATCACGGAGTAGTTACCGGCAGGAATCAGTCTGCCGTCCACGCGGACGCCGGTGAACTTGTTGGGATCGCCGTTGGCGGTGAAACTCAGCGTCTTGCCGCTGTACTGATACCAGTTCACATTGGCCTGGTTCTTATCCTTGTAGAGGTTGACGTTGTTGATCTCGATGACCTTATAGTCAACGGAGACCGTGACCGTGCAGCGCAGACGAACCGTCTTGCCGAAGTCCATGTCATACCAGAAGTCGAAGTTGTGAGCGCCGGCAGACAGGTAGTTCAGATAGGAGGTGTTCAGCGTGATCTTGTTGCCGCTGACCGTGTAGTTGGAAGCGCTCAGCAGTTTGGCGGAGGGATCCTCGCCGTCCTTCAGATCGACGGTGATGTAGGCGGGCTCATCGTAAGACTTGCTTGCGCTCGGGCAGGTCGTCAGAGTGAAGACGACGGGCTGGAAGCTGTCGATCACATAGTAGGTCGGATCGAAGCTGACACCGGGATACACGTTGATAGGAACCTCAACCAGAACCGGAGATCCGCCAACATCAAAGTTGAACTGCAGATAGCCGCGGCCGGCAGCAAAGGAGTTCAGGATACCCTTAACAGAATCCTTGCTGATCACAACACGACCGGTGGCGGGATCATAGGTATAGCCGGTGATCGGAGTTGTCGTGATCTGCTCGGGCTCCAGATAAGCAATGCTCTTCAGCCCATCCACAGGCGCGACAGCAAACTGGAAACTGTAGTTGTTGGCAGCCTGGGCGTCGCCCTTATAGAATTCCACATAGTTACCGCCGTTGCGGGAGAAGCTCACAGCACCGTTGATGGTCTTGACGCGGGCTTCCACATTGGGCGCGACCACATACACATCCCCCTGCTTGGGAGAGGTGTAGCCAGCCGGCATCAGATTGGAGGGAACTGCATTGGCGAAAGTGCCGCCCGTGATGCCGCCCGTGCCAGAGCCGGAAATCTTGCCATAAGTACCGCCGCTGATCTCAACGCTGCCGTTGATGACCATCTCGCCGGGGATCTTTACGCTTTTGCCATAAATGGTCAGAGAACCGTTATCGGTCACTTTCCCGTTCACTGTTACGATTTCATAGAGCACAGCACTGCCGTTGATGGTAAGATTGTTCTCAACTCGACCGTTGCCAACGCCGGAAATGCTGTTAAGTCTGCCAAAAATGTTTACCGTCTTTCCGGCAGGAACAACGACGTCACCAAGCAGGGCATGAATGCCAAGATCAATCGTCAGCGTATTTACGGCCGCGGGCCAATCCGAATCTTTAATGTTCCAAGTGGCATTGGCGCCAAGTGCAATCGTACCGCCATCGGTCACAGCCTTGAGCCCCTTCAGCATGTCGCCGTCCTTGACATCGACAAGCTTACCCACATTGCGGGCAAATACAGCAGCCTCCAGATCGTCTTCCGATCCAACGAGCATTTCATCCGATTCAAGCTCGTCCTTATCGGTCGCCTCTTCCTCGGCAGGCTCCTCAGCGGGCTCCTCGGCGGGCTCCTCTGCAGCGGCCTCTTCCTCGGCGGGCTCCTCTGCAGCGGCCTCTTCCTCGGCGGGCTCCTCAGCAGCGGGCTCTTCCTCGGCGGGCTCCTCAACAGCGGGCTCTTCCGCGGCGGGCTCCTCTGCAGCGGGCTCTTCCTCGGCAGGCTCCTCAGCAGCGGGCTCTTCCTCGGCAGGCTCCTCTGCAGCGGCCTCTTCCTCGGCGGGCTCCTCAGCAGCGGGCTCAGTCTCTACCGGGGCGGGCTCAACGGCTTCCTCTGCAGGCTCTTCAATGGGCTCCGTCTCGAAGGGCGCAGAAGTCTCGACCTTCTCAACCGCACGGACCGCATAACGACCCTCGGCATTGACAACAGCCTCCTGATCCGCAGTCAGAAAAGCACTGGGATCGGAAGAATAGCTGCCGCCATAGACGGTAATACTGCCGGAAAGCATTTTGCTCGGGCCGACATAAGTCATGCTGACGTTATCCAGCGCAGCAAAGCCCTTCACACCGGCGGAGTACACAGGAGGCTCCTGGCCTTCCTGTACCTGTACGGGAGCCGCGTTCACAACGACGGCGCCGCCGCGAAGCGTGGCACCGCTGCTGCCGAAATCAATACCGGCGTTGACAGCGGAAACGCTGACGCTGATGGTATGACCGTTCAGCAGGATCGTAACCGCCTTATCGATCGTAAGCGTGCTGCCATAGCTGACATTGGTGTTAAGCTGGATGGTATCTCCGCCATTGGCAGCCGCCAGCGCAGCACCCAAGCTGTCATAGGACGCTTCCGTGCCGTCGGTCTTCTTCAAAACAACAGCGCCGGTCGCTTTAGCCTGATTGGCAGATGTATCGGAAGCGGCAACGACCGTGTTTCCACCGGCGCTCTCCGCAGTCACGACTTCCTCCACCATCGCAGGCTCGTCATACATCATATCCATGGTGACGCGGCCAACGACTGCATCCTCACCCATGCCTGCTGCATAAGCGGGGACCGCCATAAAGCTCATGCACATGGCGACGAGCAGCAGCATGGACAACAGCTTAGTTCTTGCTTTCATGTTGTCTTCTCCTTTTCTGTCCACATATATAAATTTGTTATACGCAGAACGATGCCTTTCTCAGACACACTGATACTGTAACACGTTATCTTTCCATTTGCAAGAGAAACTTGAATTATTTTTTAATATTTTTAACCGCTTTGTAACCAAATAGTCTTTCCCAAGTTACATAAAACGCTTTAAAACCGGCTTATGAAGCCCATTTTTTCTCTGCATTGGATAAAATAGCGGAAATAGTTTCAGCAAAGTGTCATTCTCCAGGTCACTGATAGTATAGCAGAGCGGAAGAGAAAATGCCACTTAAGAATTCTTAAATCCGGGCGCTTGCGAAAGGAGGCCGCTGCGGTTATACTGTAGGCAGATCATTCGGGAGGTTTGCCATGAAAAGAAAAACCAAAGCCATCACCCCCGCTCCTGCGCTGTTTCAGAATGAGCAGGCCGCCCTGCTCTCGGTCCTGAGCGGCGGGAAACTGGATCGTCAGCGCTCCGCGCAGCTTCTGCGTTTGCTAAACGGGAAGAACCTGAAACGGCTGATTGTCGGCGGGATCGGACTTTCGGTCGCGGCCCAGGCCATGATCAACGTGAGTCGGGAACAAAGCCTGCGGCACGCGATCTCCAAAGAGCTCAAAAAACAGCTATCCCCTCTGGAGCTTCAACTCCGCGAGCTGGAGAATCAGGTCAACTCGTTGAACAAAGAAGTCCAGGCTCTGCGAAAAGAACTGAAACACTGACGGAAAGAGAACAGGCCGATGAACCATCGACCTGTTTTCTTTATTCCTCACCGATATAGGCAAAGCGTGGGAAGCATTTCCCCTCTCGCTCCACGATCTCATTCCACATGGCCGCCGGGCGTACCCAGATCCCGCCCTCGCCGTACAGCGCCTGGTAGACGACCATCCACTCTTCCGTCTCCGAATGTCTCGCCAGACATAGCACACGGTATTCCTTCCCCTTGAAATGGCGATAACGCCCGGGGCGGATCTCTTCCATCTCACCACTCCCCTTTCTTTTCTCATTGTAGTCTCCCCGCCGGGACTTGTAAAGCGTTTTCCTCTGTGTTACACTGTCCTTATCTTCAGGAAAACGAGGTTTTGCCCATGTTTCGACCCATGCAGCGAAAGAACCAGGCCATCAGTCCGGAGGACTGTCTGCAACTCCTGAAGCAGGAAAAGCGGGGCGTTCTCTCCGTCCTCGGCGACGAAGGCTATCCCTATGGGATTCCGCTGAACCACTGGTACTGCGAAGAGGACGGAAAGCTCTACTTCCACAGCGGCATGACCGGTCATAAGATCGACGCGATTCGAAACTGCAGCAAAGCATCCTACTGCGTCTATGACAGCGGCTTTTATCAAGAGGGTGACTGGGCGCTGAACATCCGCAGCGTGATTGTCTTCGGCCGGGTGGAGATCGTGGAGGATCACAGCAAAGCCCTGGAAATCAGCCGGGCGCTCAGCTATAAATTCACCAGTGATGAAGAATACATCGAAAAAGAGATCCAGTTTGCCGGTCACCGGGTCCTGGTATTCGCCCTGAACATTGAGCACATGAGCGGCAAGCTCGTCAATGAGAAATAAAACTCTCTAAAAAACGCAGGTCAGACGTTTTTGTCTGACCTGCATTTTTACTGCATCAGTTCAAGATAGGTTTTGATCAGCTTGACCGCGCCGTCCACGCCTGTCTTGGCGCTGTTGAGGATGAGATCGAAATTCTCCCTCTCGCCCCAGATCTGATCGGTATAGTATTTATAGTAGCTGGAACGGTCCTTATCCACCTGACGGATCAGCTTCCGGGCCTGATCCTCGCTGAGGTTCTGCTTTTTCATCATGGTTTGGATGCGGAAATCCTCATCCGCCATGATGAACACACGCAGCAGGTTCTCCCGGTTGCGCAACACATAGTCGGCGCAGCGGCCAACGAAGATGCAGTTGTCCTGATCAGCCAGACTGCGGATCGCATCAAACTGGGCAGAGGCAACCTGCATGTTCAGCCGGAAGCTCTCATTCAAGCCGAGATAATGGGGTACAGGGACGATATAGGGCGAGACGCGCTTCTCATCGTAGGAGTGCAGGATCTCCTTGCTGAAATTGGAGTTTTCCGCCGCGGTGTCGACGATCTCCTTGTCAAAGCAGGTATAACCAAGATCCGCCGCGAGGGCGCGGGCGATATCATGACCGTTGCTGCCATGCTCTCTGCCGATGGTAATGATCATAGAGGGTGCTCCTTTCTGATGGGGTGTTTCCGATTTTTGTAGCTTTATTTTACATCAACTGTCTCCCGATTTCAAGGAAAAATGCTCTCCGGCGTCTGCATAGAATGGTTCCATCCCTCTTGAAAAGGAAACGGAAACACCCATGCAGCACCGCCGTCTTGTCTATAACACCGCGCTTCTCACACTCTCTTCCCTGTTGATGAGCGGAATCGGCATGGCCTTTCAGGTCTGGCTGGCCGCCAGGATCGGAACGTCCGGGATCGGGCTCTATCAGCTGACGCTCTCGGTCACCAATCTCGGCGCCACCTTTGCCATCTCCGGCATCCGCTTTGCCACGACGCGACTGGTGGCGGAGGAACTGGGCCGCGACAAGCCCAGCGGGATTCAGGCTGCCATGCGTCGCTGCCTCGCTTACGCGGCATTTTTCGGCGTTGCGGCACTGCTGATCCTCTATTTTCTGGCTGAACCTTTGGCCTGTCTTGCCATCCGCGACGCCAGAACGATATTCTCCCTGCAACTCGCCGCCTTTTCCATGCCCTGTATCGCCCTCTGCTCGGCTATGTCCGGGTATTTCACCGCCTGCGGTCGGGTCTGGAAGCCCACCGCGGTCCATCTGCTGGAACAGCTTTCCGGCGTGCTGCTGGTGGCCTGGGCGCTGGACCGGGTCGGTGTCGGGGATATCGAGCGCAGCTGCTCCGCCGTGACCTTCGGGCGCCTGGCCGCCGATCTTCTCTCGCTGCTGCTGATGAGTCTGGTCTATCGTATCGACCGCCGCCATCATTTTGAAGCGGAGCCAAACGCCGGACGGCTGACCGGGCGGATGCTGCGATTGGCAATTCCGCTGGCCGTCTCCGCCTATGCCCGCAGCGCGCTAAGCACTCTGCAACATCTGCTGGTACCGCGGGGCCTGCGTGCCTCCGGCTTTTCCGCCGACCGGGCGCTCTCCGGCTACGGCGTGCTGCAGGGCATGGTGCTGCCGGTGCTGTTCTTTCCCTCCTGTCTGCTGGGCTCGCTGGCGGAGTTGATCGTCCCAGAGCTCACGGAAGCCCAGATGCGGGGCGATCGCCCCGCCATCCGCCATCTGGTGCAGAGGCTTTTGAGGGCTTCGTTGGGTTATTCTCTCTTGGTATCCTTGTTTCTTTTTCTATGCGCCCGGCCGCTGGCCTTCTATCTCTATCAAAGCAGCCAGGCAGGTGAATTTCTCCGCCTCCTGGCTCCTCTGGTTCCGGTGATGTATACGGATATGACGGTGGACGGCTGTCTCAAGGGCCTGGGTGAACAGCTCTGGAGCATGGGCGTCAACATCGCCGAGGCCCTGCTCGGTCTGCTGCTCGTGTGGCAGCTGCTGCCCCGCTATGCGCTCGCAGGCTGGATCGCGATCCTGTACATCACGGAGGGATTCAATTTTATTCTTAGCGCTTTCCGGCTCGATGCCATCCTCACAGGACGCCGATCATCATCAGGAACAGCAGCACGAAGGTCACCAGCACGGCCACAGAGAACAGCGTGAAGCCCAGGCTGAACTTACCCTTGTGGCTGCTGTGGGTCGGCTCGACAAGACCGGCCTTGCGCAGGGCGCCGACGATGGGCTTGTAGAGCAGCAGGGTCAGGGCCGCGTTGATGCCGCCCTTGATGAGGTTGAAGGGCAGGAACACCGAGGCCAGCATACCGGCAACCACTTCCCGCGGGACGCCCATGTAAAACGGGGTAATGATGTAATTCCAGACGACCATGACGATGGCCATGAGCACCACGCCGAGGCCAAGCCCCAGCACGGCGCCCTTCTGCGAGTGGTCCTTTTTATAGAGCCAGGCGGCAGGGACCACGAAGGCGCAGGTGGACACGACGTTCATTAAAAAACCGTAGATGCCCGTGGTGCTGATGGAGATCATCTCGATAAACGAGACGAGCAGCGAGATGATCACGCCGGTCATGGGCCCGAAGATAAAGCTGGCGATGACGATGACGGCGTCCTTCGGCTCATAGCTCAGGAAGCCCGCCACATTGGGGATCACCTTGGCCAGCAACACGGCCACGAAGGCGACGGCGGTGAACATGGCGACGACGGCCATGTACCGGGTGGACATTTTTTGTTTTTGCATGAGAAAACCTCCCCCAAAAAAATTTGCCCAAAGATCCAAGGATCTTCAGGCACAAACAGGACAGGACAGGCAATAAATGCAGCTATGCAATTGACCCATCTTCTTCCATCCAGACTGTACTGTCGGTTCCGGAATCGCACCGGATCAGCCTAACGGCTCGCGGACTTGAGCGACGCTCTTACCGCCGGTCGGGAATTTCACCCTGCCCTGAAGATGCTTTGAGTATAGCACCGCAGAATGACTTTGACAAGAGCTTTTTTTCGCGCTATCATAGAGCGAAAACGCAAAGGAGAGACAAGCATGGACGAGCGCGCGACAAGCTGCTGTTTTACCGGGCACCGGCCCAGTCATCTGCCCTGGGGCACGAGCGAACAGGACCCCCGCTGCTTCGCCCTGAAACAGGAGCTGGATTATCGCCTGGAGGGGATCTATGCCGCCGGCTACCGGCATTTTATCGGCGGGATGGCCCTGGGCTGCGATATGTACTTTGCCGAGGCGGTGCTGCGGCTGAAGAAGGCGCATCCGGAGGTGACCCTGGAGGCGGCGATCCCCTGCGGTGGGCAGCCGGAGCGCTGGAACAAGGCCCAGCGGGAGCGCTACAACCGGCTGCTGGACCAGTGCGATACGGTGAACGTCCTGCAGATTGAATACACGCCGGACTGCATGATGAAGCGTAACCGCTACATGGTGGATCACGCCTCCCTGCTCCTCGCCTGCAGCCGCGGCCTGCCCGGTGGCACGATGAACACCATGCTTTATGCTCTTCGGCAGGGCATAAAAGTCATCACGATTGATGTTGAATAAGACAGCAGGCATTAGAGAACAGGGACGGTAATCCGCCCCTGTTGTTTTTTAGATGATTAAACCTGACCCATAACTCTAATGCCCTATTCCAGCAAATACTGCAGCAGTGCCGGGCAATCGGGCAGAACAGCCACAGCTCCGGCGGCCTCCAGCTCTCCGGGCGCGGCATAGCCGTAGCTCACGCCGACGCAGGGAATCCCCACTCTCTGTGCCCCGGCCACGTCGTACTTCGTATCCCCGACGAGGATCGTATCCTCCGGTCGGGCATTCAGTGCCTCCATGGCCCGGCAGATCACCTGCCATTTGGCGTTGTTGTTTCCGGCTTCCTCGCTGCCGGCGATGACCTCAAAAAGCTCCAGCATGTTCTCCCGCGCCAGCAGTTCCCGGGCCATGCGCTCGGGCTTGGAGGTGGCAAGGCCGATGCGTTTGCCGGCCTGCCGCAGGGCGATGAGTAGCTCCTTTACCCCTGGGAAAACCCGACTCTCATAAATCCCGACAGGCTTATAGCGTTCCCGGAACTCCCGGGTCATCTGTTCCCCCAGAGCCCTGTCAACACCGTATCTCTCCATGAACATATCCACCAGCGGCGGCCCGGCAAAGCAGCGCAGCTCGCCCAGCTCCTCGTCCCAGCCGTGCTTGCGCAGCGCGTACTGCACGGATTTTGTGATGCCCTCCAACGTATCATAGACTGTACCGTCAAAATCAAACAGAATAACCGATTTCATTGTTTCTACCCTTCTGCTCCTGCCAAACCTGTCCTTTGGGAACGATTCATTATAGGCAAGGGCTGAAACCTTGTCAAGCCGGGTACACTTCTCATAGACTGTTTTAGCCGATTGCGAAAGTCGCATACACGTTCGGATTATTGCCCCGAAGGGTATTGAATCCGTTTTTGAGGCAGCTTTGCCGCCTCAAAAACACCCTGAGGCGAGCTAAGCGAGCCCTCATGCCGACAAAAACGGGCCTCAGCCCGTTGCGATAAGCATGAGTCCTCAATTGCGAAAGGAGTTTCGCAATTGACTAATAGACTGTTTTGATCGGAGGTGGCCTATGAACCAGACCTATTTTCTCGGCGCCAATTCCAAGGACGGCTTTGCCTCGCTCTATCGCTATTTTCCGGGTGGCCCGGAGGATTTTCTCCATATCATTAAAGGCGGCCCCGGGACGGGGAAATCCAGTTTCATGCGCCGCATCGGAAAGGCTGCGCAGGCGCAGGGATTGGATGTCCACTATGTGCTCTGCTCCGGTGACCCGGATTCCCTGGATGGCGTATATCTACCCGCTTTGCACCTGGGGTGGATGGACGGCACCGCTCCCCATGTGGCCGAGCCGCGCTTTTTTGGCGTGGATGCGGATTATGTTAACCTTGGTTCTTTCTGCTGCCCCGCTTTCTCCCCGGAGGAGCAGCGGGCGATCCGGGAGCTGAACAGGCAATACAAAGGTTTATATCAGGATGCCTATAGGGAACTGAAAAAGAACGCACTGCCGGAGGCAGATCTCACCAAGCACCGCCGCTTCGCGCTGCCCGAGGGGCCGGGAGAGGCTGTCTGGCCAGCCCGGCGCTTTCTGCACGCGATCAGCTGCGAGGGAGAACTCTGGCTGGAGGATGAAGTATCAGCGCTGGCTCCGGAGCAGACCCTCGTCTCCCCCGGGGAGCTTTTGTCACTCTCCCAGGAAGCGGAACGGCAGCGCCTGCCCGCCATCCGCTGTCCCTCGCCGCTTGATCCGCTTCGGCTGGAAGCGCTGATTTTCCCCTGGGCCGGGCTGGCCTATCGGACGCCGAATGTCAGCTGTGCCCCGGATTCGGCACTGGAATTACTCCGGCAGGCAAAGAAACTGCATGACCAGTTGGAGGCGTTCTACCGGCCGTATATGGATTTCGAGGCGCTGACGCTCTATACCGAAACCGTCATACACCAACTCTTTCCGTAATAATCATCCACCCGCCTAGCGGGTGGTTTTTCATTTTCGGGCATAGCCCTTGTTTACTAGCAGCGCCTGAAGGCGCAAGTACGGTCTGGCACGTGCG
>CACYOR010000074.1 GCA_902775985.1 Oscillospiraceae bacterium | reverse complement strand
TCTTGCCTTGCTGCTCGCGCTCTGCTTTCTGCTGAACCTGGCCTGGGCGCTTTTTTTCCGGCTGGAACCGACGGTTGACTTTGCCACCTTCTGGAGCACAGCCCGCGCCCTCGCCGGTGAAGACGTGGCGATGCTGAAGCAATATGTGGCTCTTTTCCCGCACATTCTCGGCTATTCCGCGTTTCTGAGTCTCTTTTTGCGTCTCTTCGGAAGCGGGCCTCTGGTGGCTCCGGTGCTGAACGTCTGCCTCACTACCCTCTCCGGGTATTTCCTTTTTCGCCTGATGCGGCGCTGGCGCGGTCTGGACGCCGCGGCCTTTGTGCTGCTCGTGTGGGCGCTTTTCCCCTCGAAGCTCCTCTACAACACCATGGTGCTCTCCGAGCCCTGGTATACCTGCCTGCTGCTCGGTGTTCTCTGCCTCGTCTCCGAGCTGGAGGCCCGGCCTGTCGCTCCGGCCGCAGCGGCGATTCTTGGCATTCTGGCCGGGCTTCTGCTGCGGCTGGTGAACGCGGCACGGCCCATTGCCGCTGTGCCGATTCTGGCCCTGCTGATCTGGCTGCTGCTCCTGCGGAAGGAGCGTGGAAGACAGACACGCCGCCGCTGGACCGGCTTTGTGGCCCTGCTGCTGGCCGTCTATCTCGCCACCGGACCGCTCTGGACCAGCTTTTCCCGCCGTGTTCTCGGGGAGGAGCCGGCGCCTGTACCCGGCTACAGCCTCTATGTGGGCATGAACATGGACAGTATGGGCAGCTATTCCGAGGAGGACATGGATCTGCTTGCCCATTACCGCTACGATTTTCCCGACAGCAGCGCCGTACAGGCCCAGAATCAAATGCTGGAGGAGGCCCGTGCCCGGTTTCACGATCCTGACACCAAGCTTGCACCGCTGTTTTTCGTCAAGCTCCGCACCTTCCTCGGTAACGACGAAGGCGGCGCACAGCAACGTCTGGTACTATGCCCTGGGCCTGCTGGCCCTGTGGGGTGCAAGTGTCCTTTTGCGCAGCGGTGAGCGCCGCTGCGTGCTGCTGGCTCCCCTGTACGTCATCGGGCTGACCCTCGCCCAGCTTCTGGTGGAGGTTGCCGCTCGCTATCACTATTCTATCATCCCCATGCTGCTTCTGTTGGCGGGTTTTGCCTGTGCCGGACGGGCAGCAGACACGATACAGCCCTGAACCCCGCACATTGCCTGTTGAAGCAGCCGGATAAGGAGGTATTATATGGCACCTGTTCTGTACATTGTCATCCCCTGCTATAACGAGCAGGAGGTCCTGCCCATCACCGCGCCCATGTTCCGGGAAAAGCTCCGGACGCTCACGGAGAAGGGCAAGATCGCGGAGGAGAGCCGGATACTCTTCGTCAACGACGGCAGCCGGGACCGCACCTGGGAGATCATTGAGGAGCTGGCCCGCTCCGATCCCCACTATATCGGCATCTGCCAGAGCCGCCGGCATCTGCCAGAGCCGCAACCGCGGCCACCAGAACGCCGTGCTGGCCGGGCTCATGGAGGCCAAGGACCGCTGCGACATCACCATCTCCATCGACTGTGACGGTCAGGACGACATCAACGCCATGGACGAGATGGTGGACGCCTACCTTGAGGGCTGCGACGTGGTCTACGGCGTGCGCTCCAGCCGGGAGACGGACACCTTTTTCAAGCGCTTCACGGCTCAGAGCTTCTATAAGTTCCTCGCCGCCATGGGGGCCGAGGTGGTCTACAACCACGCCGATTACCGTCTGGTGAGCGCCCGGGTACTGAAGGAATTTGCCAATTTCAAGGAAGTCAACCTTTTCCTCCGTGGCCTCATCCCCCTCGTGGGTTTCAAGAGCACCAGCGTCAGCTACTCCCGGGCGGAGCGTCTGGCCGGTGAGAGCCACTATCCCCTGCGGAAAATGATCGCCCTGGCGGTGGACGGCATCACCAGCCTCTCGGTCAAGCCCCTGCAGATGATCATGGGCTTCGGTATTTTCGTCGCTCTCATCAGCTTCATCGGCTGCCTCTGGGCTTTGATCACCGCCCTCTGCGGCAAGACCGTGGCCGGCTGGGCCAGCATGACCTGCATCGTCTGCTTTGTCAGCGGGGTGCAGCTCATCTGCCTGGGCATCATCGGGGAATACATCGGAAAGATCTATCTGGAGGCCAAGCAGCGTCCCCGCTACATCATCTCCCGCCGCACCTGGGAAGAAGCGGAAAACGAAGGCAGGAATTCTTAATAATTGTTAACTTTACCTCTTTCCGGTGTTTTTTCCGGAAAAAACCGCCTCTGTCGGCTTTTGTCGCAGGGGCGCACGTCTTGACGAAACTGGGAAGAAGTTGTATTATTTAGCCAGTCTCCCGATACTGTTACATCGAATGGAGGAACCTGTATGAGCATGATTCCTGAAGTAAAATGCCGCCGCTGCGGGCAGAGCTTTTCCGCCCTGCGCAGCCGCTGCCCTAACTGCGGGACCCGCCGCGTCGTACAGAGCGGCCGTACCCCGGGCACCACGCCCGGCACCGTAAAGGGCACGCCCGCCTATGAGCGTGCGGATACCAATACCAAGTGGCAGATGATCTTCGGTCTGATCCTGGTCGTCGCCGTGATTCTGGCCGTCATCGTCATGGTCTCCACCAGCCTCAACGGCCTGGACAACACGGCCACCACCTCGCGCCGTTCCCGCTCCACGCCGACGCCCGCCGTCGCCACGGAGGATCCGGCCCTGTATATTGAGGCCGCTCCCACGCCTTCTCCCACCCCGACCCCCACGGTGGAGAGCATCAAGCTCTTCTTCTATAACAGCGAACTGACCCAGGAAAAGGGCGGCTTCACCATGTACACCAATGATGAGCCATTGACCATCACCGCTTCCGCCTACCCGGCCGATACCTTCGCCAACGCCAGCTTTACCTGGCGCACCGACGATCCGGACTGCCTGCAGCTTACCCCCAGTGAGGACGGCAAGAGCTGCGAAGTGGCGATCCTGCAGGCCAAGGCCGGCGGTACCAAGCTCTACGCCTCCTGCTACGGCGTGGAATATTGGGTCCCGGTCTACCTGATCCAGCGCAACTGATTTTTCCCCCCCCTTCTCTCCCCCGGCTTCGGCCGGGGGAGTTTTTGTTCAGGCATAAGGCATTAGGCAATAGGCATTAGGAGATACGGCGCCCCTGATGCCTGATGCCTAATGCCTTTGTTAATAACTTATCTATTTAATTTACCCATTTTCCAGGGAAATTGGGTAGACATTTTGTGACACATTGTGGTACAATTTAGCGTGCATTATCCTGGATGATTTTATTTCGAGGTGAAGCTTATGTCCCAAACATTTAAAGGCGGCGTGCATCCCGATTACAGGAAGGCGCCGGAGATTCCGGTGACCGTCATCACGCCTCCTGCCCAGGTAGTCATCCCCATGGCTCAGCACATCGGCGCACCCTGCCAGCCTCTGGTGAAGAAGGGCGACTATGTGACGATGGGCCAGAAGATCGGTGAGAACCCCGCGCCGGTCTCCGCTCCGGTCCACGCCTCCGTCTCCGGCAAGGTGGTGGCGGTGGAACCCCGTCCCCATCCGCTGGGCGATATGATCATGTCCATCGTGATCGAAAACGATTATCAGGACACGCCCTGCACCGATCTGGCCCCTCTGGACGAGAAGCAGCTGAAGGACCCTGAGGCCATTCTGGAGCGCATCCGCGAGGCCGGCGTTGTCGGCATGGGCGGTGCCATGTTCCCCACGGCCTTCAAGATCCGCGGCGGCATCGGCAAGGTGGATAAGCTGGTCATCAACGGTGCCGAGTGCGAACCTTATCTGAACGGCGACCATCTCACCATGCTCAACTTCCCCGAGCAGCTGCTCAAGGGTATCGAGCTGGTGCGCATCGCCAGCGGCGTGGAGAAGGCCTACTACGGCATTGAGGTCAACAAGCAGGACGCCATCGACCTCCTCAACTCCCTCCACCCCGAGAAGTACGGCATTGAGATCGTGCCCGAGGCGGTCAAGTACCCCCAGGGCGGCGAGAAGATGCAGGTCAAGGCCGTCACCGGCCGTGAGGTCAAGCCCGGCGGGCTGCCCTCCGGCGTGGGCGCCAACGTGGTCTCCACCCGTACCTGCTACGCCATCTATCAGGCCTGCTACGAGGGAAAACCCGTCATTGAGCGTATCGTCACCGTCTCCGGCAGCGCGCTGAAGGGCACCGTCAACGCCCTGACCCGCGTCGGCACTCCCTTTGAGTACCTGGCCGAGCAGTGCGGCGGCTTCGTCAAGACCCCGCGGAAGATCGTTCTGGGCGGCCCGATGATGGGCATCTGCGCCACGAACTTCGCCGCCCCCACCATCAAGGGTACGGCGGGCGTTCTCTTCTTCACCGAGGAAGAGGATCGCCATGTGGACAATCCCACCTGTATCCGCTGCGGCAAGTGCATTGAGGTCTGTCCCATGAATCTGGAGCCGGTCTTCATGTACATGTACTACAGCAAGGGCGACTTTGCCAACATGGAGAAATACCACATCAACGACTGCTTCGAGTGCGGCAGCTGTGCCTACAACTGCCCCGCCCGCATGCCTTTGACCCACGCCTTTAAGACGGCCAAGCTGATGTTCCAGGCCAAGGCCGCCGCAGAGAAGGCAAAGGAGGCCAAGAAATGAACGAAAAAAACGAAAGAATTGTCCTTGACGTAGCGTACCAGCCCCAGGTACGTACGACGCGGGATACCAAGAGCCTGATGCTGGACGTGATCATTGCGCTGCTGCCGGCGGTCGTGGTCGCGGTCTGGCAGTTCGGCACCCAGCCCCTGCTGATGGTCGCCTGTTCCGTCGCGGCGGCGGTGTTCTTTGAGTGGGGCTATCGCAAGCTCTTACATAAGGATCCGTCCATCGGCGATCTCTCCGCCGTGGTCACCGGCCTTCTCCTGGGTCTGAGCATGCCCTCCACCGCCCAGTGGTGGATGCCCGTGGTGGGTGCCTTCTTCGCCATCGTCGTGGTCAAGCAGCTCTACGGCGGCATCGGTAAGAACTTCCTCAACCCCGCCCTGGCCGGCCGTGCCTTCCTGCTCAGCTCCTATTCCCTGGCGATGGGCCAGTTCGCCGTCCCCAATTCTCTCAAGAACATCGTCGACGGCGTGTCCATGGCCACCCCGCTGAGCTATCTCTATGGCGGCGGCAAGATGCCCGCTTATTTCCGGCTCTCCAGCCTCTTCCTGGGCAACACCCCCGGCTCTCTGGCGGAGGTCAGCTCCCTGATCCTCCTGGCCGGCGGCGTGTACCTGATCGCCCGCAAGGTCATCTCCTGGCGCATCCCCGTGTCCTTCATCGGCACGGTCTTCGTCCTGACGCTGATCTTCGGCGGCGGCGACATGTCCAACCTCGATTTTGCACTCTATAACGTCTGCAGCGGTGCGCTGATCCTGGTCGCGATCTTCATGGCCACCGACTATGCCACCAGTCCCGTCACCAAGAACGGCCAGCTGCTCTACGGCTTCGGCTGCGGCGCCATCACCGTTCTGATCCGCTACTTCGGCGGTTTCCCCGAAGGCACCACCTACGCGGTTCTGATCATGAACCTGTGCACCTGGGCCATCGACAAGGGCTTCCACCGTCATCAGTTCGGCGTCTCCAAGGAGGACATCGCCGCTGAGAAGGCCGCGAAGAAAGCAGCAAAGGAGGCGGCGAAATGAATAAGATTCTCAAGCTCACGTTTGTTCTGTTTTTGATCTGTGCCATCGTCGCCGGTATACTGGGCGGCGTCAACGAGCTGACCAAGGACCGCATCTACGCCATCCAGAACGCCGCGACCATCGCCGCCTACTCCGCCGTCCTCGAGGCTGAGGGCTACGACGAGGTGGACTTCGACCGGGCGGCCTTCCCCACGGTGGATAAGATCAGCGAGGCCAGCAACGGCGCCGGCCATGTGGTCGAGCTCACCGTCTCCGGCGCGCAGGGTCTGATCACCCTGGCCGTCGGCGTGGATACCGACGCCAAGTGCAGCGGCATCTCCATCATCGAGCATTCCGAGACCTCCGGTCTGGGCGCCAATGCCGCGGCTGACTCTGAGATCGGCCGGAACTTCCGCGCTCAGTTCGTGGGTGAGGGCGAGGACATCGCGCTCTCCAAGTCCGGCGGCAACATCGATGCTCTGGCCGGTGCCACCATCACCTCCAACGCGGTGACGGGGGCTGTGGCGACTGCCATCCAGGCGGTCAATTCCCTTGGTTAAGGAGGTCTGAAGCATGAACAGAAAACAACAGTTTATCGAAGGTCTGACCACCAACAACCCGGTTCTTGTCCAGCAGATCGGCATGTGCGCCACCATGGCCATCACCACCACGCTCTTCAACGGCGTGGGCATGGGCCTCTCGGTTCTGATCATCCTCACCTGCTGCAACGTGGTGGTCTCCGCCATCCGTAAGATCATCCCCGACGAGATCCGTCTGGCCATCTTCGTGGTCGTCATCGCGGGCTTCGTCACCATCGTGGACCTGGTCCTGCAGGCCTTTATCCCGGCCCTGAGCGCAGCTCTGGGCGTGTTCATCCCCCTGATCGTCGTCAACTGCATCATCATCGGCCGTGCCGAGGCTTTCTGCCAGAAGAACAAGGTCTCCGACTCCTTCTTCGACGGCATCTTCCAGGGTCTGGGCTACACCTGTGTGCTGATCATCATGTGCGTCGTGCGTGAGCTGCTGGGCTCCGGCAAGTTCGGCGGCGGCCTCATCGACATCACCAACGGCTTCCGCTTCACCCTTGACGGCACTGGCGCCGGCATCCAGATCTTTCCCTCCAGCTACGGCGCCGGCATTTTGAACCTGCCCTTCGGCGGATTTATCACCCTGGGCGTTCTGATCGCCGTGATGCAGTATGCCCTGAAGAAGGGCGCCAAGAAAAAAGCCGCCAAGGAGCATGAAGAGAAGCTTCAGGCCCTGCTCGCGGCGGAAGAGGAGGCTGAATAATCATGCTTACTTCCCTTTTGGCCATCTCCCTGGGTGCCATTCTCACCAACAACTTTATCTTTTCCCAGTTTCTGGGCTGCTGCCCCTTCCTGGGCTGCTCCAACAAGGTTGACACCGCCACCGGCATGGGCATCGCCGTCGTGTTCGTCATGGGCCTCGCCTCTGCCATCTGCTGGGTCATCTACACCTACATCCTGGTTCCCCTGGGTCTGGGCTTCCTGAACACCCTGGCTTTCATCCTGGTCATCGCCGCGCTGGTCCAGTTTGTGGAGATGTTCCTGAAGAAGTCCGTCCCCTCGCTGTACTCCGCCCTCGGTATCTACCTGCCCCTGATCACCACCAACTGCGCGGTGCTGGGCGTTGTGCTGCTGAACGTGCAGAACAACTACAACTTTATCGAGTCCGTGGTCTACGGCATCACCGGCGGTCTGGGCTTCATGCTCGCCATCGTGCTCTTTGCCAGTGTCCGCGAGCGAATCGCCTTCTCCGATTATCCCGAGTGCTTTGAGGGCTTCCCCATCTGTCTGGTCTCCGCCGGTCTGGTGGCCCTGGCCTTCATGGGCTTCTCTGGCATGAAGATCTTTTAAGGAGGGACTGATCGTATGAAAACAATCCTTCTTTCCATCGCCGTTCTCGGCGTTCTGGGCGCAATCTTCGGCGCTCTGCTGGCTGTGGCCGCAAAGATCTTCCATGTGGAAGTGGATCCCCGTCAGGCCGCCGTGCGCGAGGCTCTGGCCGGCGCCAACTGCGGCGGCTGCGGCTTCCCCGGCTGCGACGGCTATGCCGCCGCGGTCGCCCGGGGCGAGGCCCCCTGCAACAAGTGCGTCGCCGGCGGCGAAGCCACCGCGGCCAAGGTGGCCGAGATCATGGGCGTGACCGCGGATGCGGCGGAAAAAATGGTCGCCTTTGTCCCCTGCTCCGGCACCTCTGAAAACGCCGAGGCCCGCTTCAATTACACCGGCCCGCAGGATTGCCGCGCCGCCATGCTCTTCGGCGGCAAGAGCAGCAAGCTTTGCACCTTTGCCTGCATCGGTCTGGGCAACTGCGAGCGCGCCTGCCAGTTTGACGCCATGCATGTCGTCGACGGTGTGGCCAAGGTCGACCGCCTCAACTGCGTCGGCTGCGGCGCCTGCGTGGACGCCTGCCCCAAGAGCATCGTCAAGCTTATCCCTGAGAAGCAGAAGATCATGCCCGCCTGCCGCAACGAGGACAAGGGCGCCGCGGTCATGAAGATGTGCAAGGTCGGCTGCATCGGCTGCATGAAGTGCCAGCGCGAGTGCCCGGCGGACGCCATCCATGTGGTCAACAATCTGGCCCAGGTGGATACTTCCAAGTGCGTCCAGTGCGGCCACTGCGCCGATATCTGCCCGCGCCACATCATCAACTACTTCGGCAAGAGCTATTTTGTGGTTCCCCCGAAAGAGGAAGCCGCACAGTAATCCCAAATCCCCGATCTCCCAAACTTCAAAGAAGTTTGGGAGATTTTTTTGTTTTCCGGGAACCTTTCTCCGTTCTCTCCGTCCAATAGGCATCCAATCCTGTTAAGGAGGACCCGGACATGAAAACAAAGGTTCTTGCTCTTATCCTCACTCTGCTGATGCTGCTGACGCTCTGTGCCTGCGGCTCATCCAAAGCCTCCTCCGTCGAGGCTCCGATGGAGGAGGCCATGGAGATGGCATACGACGGGGCCTACTATGCCGCCGATACGGCCCAGATGGCCGCGGCCTCGGGTCTGGCACCCAATGCCCGCGGCGCCTCCGCCAATACCAGCGCCAAGACAGGCAGTGAGGTCCCGGAGATCGACCCGGAGAAGATCATCTACTCCGCCAATGCCACCGTGGAGACCACCGATTTTGAGGCCGGACTCGCAGCCGTGGAGGCCCTGGTGGAGCGCTTCGACGCCTGGATCGAGTCCAGCAGCGTCAACGGCTCCAACTTCTACGACATCTCCCGCGGCTATGCCTCCACTCGCAGTGCCAGCTATACCCTCCGCGTGCCCAGCGAGCGCTTCCAGGAGCTGATGGGCACCCTCTCCGAGATCGGCAACGTCCCCTACACCCACGTCTACACCGAGAATGTCTCCGCCCAGTACTACGACACCCAGGCCCGCATGGAGGCCTACAAGGCCCAGGAGGCCCGTCTGCTGGAGATGATGGACCGGGCCGAGAGCGTGGATGATCTCATCTCCATCGAGTCCCGCCTCTCCGATCTGCGCTATGAGATTGAGAGCCTCCAGACCTCTCTGAACCACTGGGATCGCCGCGTCGCCTACAGCAGCGTCTATCTGGAGCTGCAAGAGGTGCGGGAGTACACCCAGGATACGCCCGTGCAGCTTGGCTTTGGCGAGCGCCTCGGCCGCGCCTTCCGCAGCGGCATCCACGGCTTTGTCGCCTTCTGCCAGGATGCCATCCTCTGGCTGGCGGAGTCCCTGCCCGCCCTGGTGCTGATTGCCCTGGTGCTGGTCGTGCTCCTTGCCGTGCGGAAGAACCGGAAAAAGAAAAAGGCCGCCGTAAAGGCAGCCAAACAGGACTAATACTGATATCTGATAGGACTCCGCAGAGCATAATGGAGATATATGGTCAAGGAGGCCAACGCAGTATGGCACAATTCTGGCCGGAAAGAATCCGAGATTTCTATCAGATATCAGTATAAGTGCAAACACTCCCCGGACAGCCGTCCGGGGAAGTATTGCGTTCATACCACCTGGAAGAGATAGAATTTCAGGTAATCCGTCTCGGGTACGTTCCAGAGGATCGGATGGTCCGGGGCCTGCTGCCGCGCCTCGATCTGCCGCAGCTCCACCCCCGCGTCCAGCGCGGCGGAGCGCAGCATCTTCACAAAGAGCTCGCTGGGCATGAAATGGCTGCAGGAGGCCGTGGCGAAATAGCCGCCCCGGGGCAGCAGCTTCAGCGCCCGGAGGTTGATCTCCTTATAGCCCCGCTGGGCAGAGTCCACCGTGCGGCGGGACTTGGTAAAGGCCGGGGGATCCAGAATGATGAAATCATAGGGATGGCCGCCCTGCTCACCGAGCTTCGGCAGCAGCTCAAACACGTCCGCCGCCACGAAATCCATCCGCTCGTCCAGACCGTTGCGCCGAGCGTTGGCCTTGGCCATCTCAATGGCGGAGACGGAGACGTCCACCGCCGTCACGTGCTCCGCCCCACCCATAGCCGCATTGAGGGCAAAGGAGCCGGTGTGGGTAAAGCAGTCCAGCACCCGGCGGCCCTTCGCCAGTCTGGCCACCGCCAGGCGGTTGTATTTCTGATCCAGGAAAAAGCCGGTCTTCTGGCCGTTCTCCACGTCCACGGCGTAATAGATCCCGTTCTCGCAGATCTCCGTGACCGGGCTCTCCGGCATCGGCAGCCCCGGCAGCGGGAACCAAGCCTTGCCCTGCTCCAGACCCTCCAGGGCGCGGATCGCCACATCGTTGCGCTCGTAGAGGCCGCGGATCTCCTGTCCGTCCTGGCGCAAGATCTCCACAATCAGTGGAAATAGCCTGTTTTTTACGCGTTCTATCCCCACTGAAAGAGTCTGCGTCACCAGAATATCGTGAAACTTATCCACCGTGAGTCCGGGGAAGCCGTCGGCTTCGCCGAAGATCACCCGGCAGGCGTCCAGATCCTCCCCCATGACGGTCTTGCGGTAGTCCCAGGCGTACTGGACGCGCCGGCGCCAGAAGGCCTCGTCAAAACGGTCGTTGGCGTTGCGGGAGAGGAGCCGCAGGCGGATCTTACTCTCCCGGCTCACAAAGCCGGTGCCCAGGTACTTGCCCTTCTCGCTGACCGCGTCAGCCAGGCCGCCGTTCTCCGCCGCGCCCTGTTCCTCGATCACCTCATCGGCATAGATCCAGGGGTGGCCCTGTTCCACCCAACGGCTGCCCTTGGCCGTGATGATAAAGCGGGGATAGTCCCGTTGTGCTTTCATGCCTGTCTCCTTTTCTCTCAATCAACAGTGAACACGATGACCGTGCCGCCGCGCAGGTGCTCCGCGCCGAAACGCTCCATACTCATCTTGCTGTCCTCCAGACCGTCATCCACATTGAAGAAGCGAAAAAAACCGTCCTCGGTGCGGATATAGCTCACGAAATGGGGTTCGAACTTCTCCCGATAGCGGAAGATCCCGGCCCGGCTTTTTTGTGCGGCGGCGAGCGCCTCCTCCCGACCCACAGTCTCCCGGACACCGGGCACGTGCCGCTGCAGATATTCCCGCATGACCACCATCAGCGTCGGCCCGGGTACGCGCAGGCGGTGCATGCCGTCCAACTCCGCCATCACCTGCCGCCAGTCCGCCTCCTGCCCCAGGAAGCGGCGCAGGTTGTAGGCCGCGATCCAACCGCAGCCGTTGATGTCGGCGGGCATGGTCCGATAGCGCAGGGTGTGGAAGCAGTCCTGATCCCTGATATAGCCGTCGGGCGTAAAGCCCTGTTCGATCGTTTTTTCCTCCATACCGCGCTCTCCTTGCCATGTTTGGGCCAGTATAACACAATCCGCTCCCCTTTGCAATTTTCCCGGAATCCTGTTAAAAGATTAATCATTGTCCCTCCCTCTTGCAAAAGAGGGAGGGTTTTCATATAATAGGTGCATAATTCAAAGGATTACTTGCAAAGGAGGTCTTTCTTTGGCCGATGTCTATGTGACCGGGCATCGCAACCCGGATACCGACTCCATCGTCGCCTCCATCGCCTATGCTTACCTGCGCAACGCCATGGGGGATCGCAACTACCGCCCTGTGCGCATCGGCGCCATCAACGACGAGACCCAGAAGCTGCTGGACCGCTTCGGGTTCGAGGCGCCGCCTTTGGTCAAAAACATGCGCACCCAGGTGCGGGATCTGGATTACGACCGTCCCCCTGCCCTCAACAGCTCCGTCACCATGGATCTGGCCCTGCGCACCCTGCAGGAGGATCATTTGAACGTCGTTCCCATTGTGGATGACAATGGTCTGCTCTGCGGCATGCTCTCCGCCGGCGATATCGCCGCCTACGATATCCAGACCATGAACGAAAACCGCATCGACGATCTGCCCCTCTTTAACCTGCTGAGCGTGCTGGAGGGCAGCTTGGTCAACGAATACCAGGTGACGCGGGATATCATTTCCGGTGAACTTTTTATCACGCTGCCTCAGAATTACGAGGATCAGGCCCTCTCCAACCCGGACGCGATCCTGATCTGCGGCAACCAGCCGGAGCTGGTGGACCACGCCATTGAATCCAAGGTCGGCACCATCATCCTCTGCCGCGCCGACGTGAAGCCCGAGTGGGCCGAGGTCGGCGGCGACACCATCATCATCTCCTCCCCGCTCAGCGCCCGCCGCGTCTCCCGCATCATCTATCAGGCCCTGCCCGTGGATCGCATCAGCCAGAAGCGGGAGATCGTCGCCTTCCATCTGGACGATTATCTGGACGACGTGCGCGAGGTGCTGCTGGAAAGCCGCTACCGCTCCTATCCCATCCTGGACGAGAACGACCATGTGGTCGGCGCCCTGTCCCGCTTCCATTTGCTGCGCCCCAAGCGCAAGCAGGTGGTACTGGTGGATCACAACGAGGCCGCCCAGTCCGTCATCGGGCTGGACCAGGTGGACATTCTGGAGATCATTGACCACCACCGTCTGGCCGATATCCAGACCGGACAGCCCATCCACGTGCGCAACGAACCCGTGGGCAGCACCAACACGATTCTGACCAGCATGTATCAGGAAAACGGCGTGGTGCCGCCGCCGAAAATTGCCGGGCTCATGGCCGGGGCGATCCTCTCCGATACCGTTCTCTTTAAATCTCCCACCTGCACCAAGAAGGACATCGCCATGGCCGAGCGTCTGGCCCGCATCGCCAACATCTCCCTGGAGGAGCTGGGCAAGTCTCTGTTCTCCTTTGGACTGGACAAGGACGCCAAAACCCTCTTCCGCACCGATTACAAGGAATTCCACATCTCCGGTCAGAATCTGGCCGTCAGCCAGATCACCTGCGACGATTCCGCGGCGCTGCTGCAGCGCTCGGAGGAGTTCATGGCGGTCATGCGCGAGCGGAAGAAGGAGGGCGATTTCGACCTGGTGATCCTCATGATCACCGATGTGCTGCAGGAGGGCACCCATCTGCTCTATGTAGGCAGCGACGACGTCATCCAGCAGGCCTTCTCCGCCGTCCCCAAGGACAACCACGTCTTCCTCCCCAAGGTCATGTCCCGCAAAAAGCAGATCATCCCCATGCTCACCGCACTCTGGGGCTGACGTCAGAAGAAACTCGCTCCATTCCGTTTCCCTCGGTTTCCGAAAGTGCCGAGGAAAACTCCATATCCGCTCCTTCCTTCTTCCTTTGTCGCGAGGAACGGGCGCGCACCAAGGGCCATCCACACGGATGGCCCTGCTTTTTTATTGTAAGCTCGATTTACATAATACTATTACCATAATACTGTTGCCATAACATCCCGAATAAAGCTGCCAAATTCCGGGAATGCTACCAGAAAAACACCCGGGAGGCAGGTATGGACGGAATATACATCGACGATGAACGGCTGGAGGATTTTGGCGTCTCCACAGCGAGGCTGCTGCATCCGGGGGCATTTGTCCGCGGTATGGAGGCGGCGGAGCAGCTCAAAGCCAGTCTCCGGCAGATCGACCGCTGCTATGAGGCCGTGCGCCGCCGCTGGGAGAAGCAGGCCTCCGTTCCGGCTGCCTGTGAGTGGCTGCTGGATAACCGCTATCTGGCCCGGCGTGAGGGGCTCTCCGCCCTGCCTGCGCTGCGTGCCGCCAAGCATCTGAGACGATGTGAGGACGGCATCTGGGTTCTCTCCCTCTGCCGGGCGCTGGTAGAGTCCGGCGAGGGGCAGGTCACGGAGGCGCGCTGCGCTCTCTTCCTGCAGGGCGTACAGCGTGTCACGGTGCTGAACCGGGCGGAGCTGGCCCTCTTTCTCCCCTGTCTGCGCGCCGCCCTGCTGGAGCAGGTGGCCGCCGTCTGCCGTCAGCTGCGTTTTGCGGCGGATACGGAGCCGCTCACCGCCGCCTTGGAGGCACTTTTCACTTCGCTGCGGCTCTTCGCCGTGCTGGACGCGGAGGCGCTTTTGCGCGGAGCCGATCAGGTCAGCGCCGTCCTCGCCGGTGACCCCAGCGGGGATTACGCCGGCATGGACCGCCAGACCCAGGAGGACTATCTCCGCCGGGTGGAGCTGCTGGCCCGCCGCGAAGGCGTGGAGGAGATCGTCTATGCCCGGCGGCTGGTGAAACGGGCTGCGGAGGAGGGCCGGCACATCGGCTTTCTCCTGTTTCGGGACCCGTCCCCTCTCCGGGAGGCCTTCTACATCGCGGCCAATGTGCTGCTGACGCTCTTTTTTTCCCTGTTTCCGGCCTTCTCCCTGCGCCGTCCCGCCGCCGCGCTGCTCCTGCTGCTGCCGGTGTCGGAGCTGGTGAAAAACCTGATCGACGATCTGCTGCTGCACGCCATCCCGCCCCGGCGCCTGCCGCGCATGGATATGCGCCAAGGAGTGCCGCCAGAGGGGCGAACGCTTTGCGTGCTCACAGCCATGCCGGCCTCCGAGTCGGAGGCCGGGGCCTTGGTGCAAAAGCTGGAAGAGCTGCGTCTGGCCAGCCGAAGCGAGGGGGAAAACCTGCTCTTCGGTCTTCTGGCCGATCTGCCGCCTCACAGCTGCGAGACTGCACCCGGCGACGGGGCGATCCTGCGCCGGATGGAAACCGGGATTGAAACGCTGAACCGCCGATACGGCGGCGGCTTTTACGGCTTCACCCGCGCCCGCAGCTTTGATGGTGAAAACTGGTGTGGCTGGGAGCGCAAGCGCGGCGCTCTGCTGGAACTGGCGCGGCTGCTGAACGATGAGGAGAGCTGTCTCCGGGTGTTTGGCGAACAGGACGCGCTGAACGGAACGCGCTATCTGCTCACCCTCGACAGCGATACCCAGCTCTATCCCGGCGCGGCCGGGGAGCTGATTGGCGCCATGCTCCATCCGCTGAACCGCCCCGAGCTGGACATGCAGCACGGCCTTGTCCGGCGCGGCTACGGGCTGATCCACCCCCGCATTGACACCGAACTTTTCAGCGCCTCGTCCAGTGATTTTTCTCTGATCTTCGCCCCGGCGCGGGGCAGTGACCCCTATGGCAGTCTCTGCAGTGAGCTGTACATGGACGCCTTTTCCAACGGCGGCTTTGCGGGCAAGGGGATTCTGGATCTGCGCTGCCTGCTTGCCTGTTCCTCAGGACTGCCGGAGAAGCGTATTCTCTCCCACGACGCGCTGGAGGGTGCCTTTCTTCATGGCGCCTACTGCGGTGACGTGGCCTTTTCCGACCGTTTTCCCGCCCGGCCTCTGGCCTATTTCAAGCGGCTTCACCGCTGGACCCGGGGCGACTGGCAAAACCTCCCCTGGGTCTTTAGGCGGACGCTGCGCCCCCTCGACCGCTGGCGTCTGTTCGACAATCTGCGCCGGAGTCTGGTCGCGCCCCTGACGCTGCTGGCCCTGCTGGCAGGCTTTTTCCTGCCGGAGGCCCTGGGCCTGGCCGCCTGGGCGGCACTGCTGGCCCTGCTCAGCCGGCTCTTCCTCGCCTTTGCCGAGGAGCAGGGACGCTCCCGCGCTGCCCGGCCCGCCCGACGCTTCAGCCGTCTCTTGACCGGCGTTGGCGGTGCCATCGTGCAGTGCTTTCTGCGCCTCTGGCTGCTGCCCTACGAGGCCTGGATCAGCCTCTCGGCCATCGGCCTCTCCCTTTGGCGCATGCTCATCTCCCACCGCCGCCTGCTTCAATGGCAGACAGCGGCTCAGGCCGAGCAGCGCACCGGCTCTTTTGTCTCCTGCATCAAGGCCCTGTGGCAGAGCCTGCTTCTGGGTCTGCTGCTGATGCTGCTCTCCCCCACCATTATCGGCAAAGCCGCGGGGCTAAGCTGGTTTTTTTCCCCTCTGCTGGCTTATGCGCTGGCTCTTCCCGCCTATGCCGAGCCGCGTATCCCGGCTGCGGAACAGGACTATCTGCGTCAGGCCGCCGGAGAGGCGCTGCAGTACTACCGGGACACCATGAGCGTCCGGGACAACTACCTGCCCCCGGACAACTTCCAGGAGCAGCCGCCGGTGGGCCTTGCCCATCGGACCTCCCCCACCAACATCGGCCTTGCCCTGCTGTCCCTGGCCGGCGGTGTGGAGATGAAGCTACTGGACAAAACGGAGGCTCTCTCTCTGATCTCCCACAGTCTGGACACACTGGAGAGCCTCCCACGCCACCGCGGGCACTTCTTCAACTGGTATGACACCCAGAGCCTGCAGCCCCTGACGCCGCCCTATCTCTCCACGGTGGACAGCGGGAATCTCTATGCCGCGCTCCTGACCCTGCGGGAGACACTGGCGGACTGGGGTGAGGGCGATCTGGCCGAACGCATCGACGCGCTGCTGCGGCCCATGGACTTTTCTCTGCTCTTTGACGAGACACGCCACCTGTTTTATATCTGCTACGATCCGGTGGAAGAGCGGGGCCGGGGCGGCTGGTACGACCTGATGGCCAGCGAGGCCATGCTGACCAGTTTTCTGGCCATCGCCAAGGGCGACGTGCCGAAGCGCCATTGGGCCCGGCTGGGCCGCGGGCAGCTCCAGAAGGACGGCTATCGGGGGCTGGCCAGCTGGACGGGTACCATGTTCGAATACCGCATGCCGGAGCTCTTTCTTCCCTATGAGCGGGGAAGTCTCCTGTATGAGAGCAGCCGCTTCTGCCTCTATGTGCAGAAGCACCGGGTCAGTGCCGGACGCCCCTGGGGCGTCTCGGAGAGTGCCTTTTATTCCCTTGATCCCGGGCTCAGTTATCGCTACAAGGCCAATGGCTGCGCCGCTCTGGCCCTCAAGCGGGGCCAGGACAGCGACCTGGTCGTCTCGCCCTATTCCAGCTTTCTGATGCTGGGGCTGGATCCGCTCGGTGCGCTTCGCAATCTCCACCGCCTGGAGCGCTTCGGTGCCCGGGGCCGCTACGGCTTTCTGGAAGCCCTGGACTTCACACCCAGCCGCTGCCGCGCCCCCGACGGGGAAAAAGTGCGCTGTTATATGGCCCATCACCTTGGGATGAGCGTCATCGCCGCCGCAAACGCCCTCTGCGATAACATCCTGCAAAAGCGCTTCATGGCTGTGCCCGCCATGGCCGCCCATCGTCTGCTGCTGCAGGAGCGGCTGCTGGACGGTCCGGTCATGAGCCGGGATCGAAGCGAGTGCCCCGAGCAGAGCCTGAACCGGGAGGATCCCCGCTGGCAGCTGCGGGGCAGCGGCGGTCTGGAGCCGCCCCACCCCTGCCTGCTCTC
This sequence comes from Oscillospiraceae bacterium, assembly GCA_902775985.1. GTDB lineage: Bacteria > Bacillota > Clostridia > Oscillospirales > Oscillospiraceae > Limivicinus. The sequence goes on along the minus strand of CACYOR010000074.1, from coordinate 2,386 downwards.
CAACGGGGCCTATCACCTGTTGGCCGATCAATACGGCTTCTCCCGCGCCATGGCCCGGGACTGCCAGCTCTACGGTCTGCCCGACAGCCGGGAGAGCGGCTTTCAGCTCTCTCTCTCCCTCGGAAGCGAGACGCTGCCTGTCTTCTCCAATCCCCGCCCCCAGCTTTGGCAGTTGGGCGAGGAGCAACTGGTTTTGGCCGGCAGCGGCGCCGGTCTGGACTGGGAGTGGGAACTGGCAACAGCCGCCGGGGATTTGGGCGAGCGGCGGATTCTGACGCTCCACAGCGCCGAGGCGACTGTCGTACGGCTCCGTCTGCGTTTTCAGCCCCTGCTGGCCCGTCCGGAAGCCCAGCGCAGTCATCCGGCCTACTGGCTGCTCGGTCTGGAGGCCGAGCCCTTGGATACCGGCGTACTGCTCCACCGCCTCCCCCGGGATGACCAGGAGGCGCTCTGGCTCTGCCTCTGCGCCGACCGGCCTCTCGCCTGTCAATCCGATCTGCGTCTCCCCCTCGTCCGGCTGGAAGCCGAAATATCCGTAAACGCCGATGAGAATTTGACCCTGGTTCTGGCTCTCTGCCTGGCGGGAAGCCGGGAAGAAGCCCTTGCCGGCGCGCAGCGCATCCTGCACAGCCGTGACCGGGGCAACATGGTCTCGGCCGCCGCCACCCGTCTGGGACTCAGCGCGGAGGAGGTAGGCGCGGCGATGGAGCTGCTGCCCGCCCTGTCCGTTCCGCTCAGCGGTGCGGCGCCGCGGCGGGAGCTCTGGCTCTACGGCATCTCTGGAGACCATCCCCTGCTCTGCTGTGAAGCGCGGGCCATCGAGGCGATGCCGCTTCTGAACCGTTGGCTGCTGCTGAAAAGCTGCGGCGTGGAGAGCGACCTGGTCTATCTCAGCGACGAGCAGGGCGAATACCACCGCCCCGCCGACCGCCGCATCGGGGAGGCGCTGGCCCGGCAGGGTCTGGAGGCGCTGCTGGGCAGCCGCGCCGGGGTGCACATCGTCCCCTTCCGGGCCGCCGAAGCAGTAAACAGCCGAGCCTCCTATCTGGTCGGTCCCGGCTGCATGACGGCAGCGCCCCTGTCTCTTCCGCAACTGAGCCGTCCACGCAAAGGCGGCGTCCTGCCCGGCTTCGGCTGGACCAGCGAGGGCTTTGCCTTCAGCGTCAAAGACAGCCTGCCGCCCCGCGCCTGGCAGTTGCCGCTGTCCTTCGGCCGTCTTGGCGCGCTGCTCACCGATGTGGGCATCGCCGCTCTCTGGCAAGAAAATGCCCGGGAGATGCGCCTCATGCCGCCCCTGGAGGATCTTCGCGCTGTGCAGCCCGCCTGCGCTCTCTGGGCTCAGGTGGGCGAGCGCTCTCTCAGTCTCTTTGCCGCGAACGACGGTCTGCCCTGCACGGTGCGCTTTGCGCCTGGGCGAGCGGTCTGGGAAAAACAGATCGATGGACGCAGCCTGCGCACCACGGTCTACCTTGATCCGGAGAGCGACGCCCTTGTGCTGCTTTTGGAGGGGGCGGAAGGCCTCTACCTCCGCTTCGCGTTTCAGCCCCAACTGGGGCCGGACAGCAGCTCGCTGCGGGTCCAAGAGCATCTGGGACTGACCGTCTTTGAAAACCCGGAGAGTTATCTCCCCGGACTGCGTCTGGCCCTGGGCACCGACGCCGCTGCGGAATCCCGCTGCCACTATCAGCCGCCCGGCCTGCTGCTGAGCTTTCAGGCCCGGGACAGCCAGGTGATCGCCCTGGGCTGCTGCGGGGAGGATCGGCTCCGGGCGCTTTTGTCCCCCGAACGAGCCCGCACCGGTCTGGAAGAGGCGCGGCGCTTCTGGCGTGAGCGGCTCAGCCGCGTCTCTCTCCCCTGTCCCAGTGAGGCCTTTAGTCATTATGTAAACCACTGGGCTGTCTATCAAACTCTGGCCTGCCGCCTCTGGGCGCGCAGCAGTCTCTACCAGAGCGGCGGCGCCTACGGCTTCCGGGATCAGCTCCAGGACGCGGTCAACCTGCTGCCGCTGGACGCCGGGCTCGCCCGGGCGCGGATCGAGGACGCCTGCCGCCATCAGTATGTGGAGGGCGACGTGATGCACTGGTGGCATCCCCACCCCGACGGCGACAAGGGTGTGCGCACCCGCTGCAGCGATGATCTGCTCTGGCTGGTCTGGGCGCTGTGCGAGTATGTGGAGCAGAGCCGTGACGCGCTCTTCTGTCTCACCGCCCTGCCCTATCGCAGCTCCCCGCCCCTGCGGGAGGAGGAGCGCGACCGCTACGAGCAGCCGGTACTCTCGGATGAGCGTTCTCCGATCCTCGACCACGCCCGGGCCGCGTTGGACCGCTGTCTGAGCCGAGGCTTCGGCCCCCACGGGCTGCCCTGGTTCGGCAGCGGTGACTGGAAC
>CACYOR010000073.1 GCA_902775985.1 Oscillospiraceae bacterium | reverse complement strand
GCGCACTTGGAGATGGTAAAGGCGTGGTAGCCGTCCCGGGGCAGGGCGGGATTGTTCAGGTGTTCCCAGGCCTGCTCCATGCAGGCGTTGATGCGCTCGTCCTCCGGGTCCTGCCTGTCGTAGAGCTCGGCCAGATTGCAGAGCGTGACGGCCAGCTCGTTGTCCGGATTAGGGCAGGCGGAGATCACCCGCATAGCCAGCAGAAAGTGCTGCTCCGCCTTGCGGTAGTCCCCGGCGTCCTCGTAGGAGAGGGCCATGTTGTTGTAGAGCCCGGCGAAGCGGTAATCCCCGGGGTCCAGATGCTGGGCATAGACCCGGGACACATGCTCAAAGAAGGGGATGGAGTCCTCCGCCCGACCGAAGCATTTCATTGTGGTGGCGGCGTTGAGCATCACGGTCGCGCCCGAGACGCTGCTGCCCAGCCGGTGCTCCCGGATCAAGGCAAGACCGTCCTCCACCGCCTGCAGACCTTCCGTCTTGTCTCCGCTGCGGCGGGTGTGGCCCATCAGCTCGCTGAGAAAGCTCAGCTCCGCGCGCCAGTCGCCCAGCGCGGCGGCCTTTTCGCGGCAAGCGCGCAGATAGTCGCCCGCCTCGCTCTCCCGGCCGGTATTGTAGAGACGGTCCAGCTCCCCGATCATGGCCGGCACATCCAGCACGGCGCTCTCGTGCTCCGTGTCCGGCGTGCCGAGGTAGGCGCTGGCGTCAAAGCAGCAGATAGGATCCTGATAGTCCATGCTTACCTCCGAAGTTGTTTTCTCCATTATATAAGAAAGTTTTCCCCCTGTAAAGAGCGGCGGCTCTTGCTTTTTCCGCCGATCTCGGATAGAATGGCGCCGCTGCATTTTTCTTCTGCGAGGTATCTCCATGCTGAAACGCTATATCGGGGATCGGGCCTTTTACCGCAAGCTCTTTACCGTCATGGTGCCGATCCTGGTTCAAAACCTGATCACCAACTTCGTCAACCTCCTGGATAACGTCATGGTCGGCCAGGTGGGCACCGAGCCCATGTCCGGCGTCGCCATCGTCAACCAGCTCCTCTTTGTCTTCAATCTCTGTGTCTTCGGCGGCCTGGCCGGGGCGGGCATCTTCACCTCCCAGTTCTACGGCAAGAACGACCAGAAGGGCGTGCGCGACACCATGCGCATGAAATTCTATATCGCCGGGGCGACGCTGATGGTCTTCGGCTCGATCCTGATGCTCTTTGGGAAAAACCTGATCTCCCTCTTCCTCCACGAGGGTCAGGAGGGCCTGGACCTGGCGGCCACACTGCACTACGGCCAGTCCTATCTGCATGTGATGTTCTTCCAGCTCATCCCCTTTGCCCTGACCCAGGTCTACGCCAGTACCCTGCGCGGCACGGGGGAGACGATGCTTCCCATGCGCGCGGGCATCGCGGCGGTGCTGGTGAACCTGGTCTTCAACTACATCCTGATTTTCGGCAAGCTGGGCTTCCCGGCCCTGGGCGTGGTCGGCGCGGCGATCGCCACGGTGATGGCCCGCTTTGTGGAGTGTGCCATCGTGGTCGTCTGGTCCCACCGGCATACCGATCGGGCGCCCTATATCCCCGGCCTCTACCGCAGCTTTCGCGTCCCCCGGGAGTTGGTCAAGCATATCCTGATCATGGGTACGCCGCTGCTCCTCAATGAGCTGCTCTGGTCCGGCGGCATGACCACCCTGAACCAGTGCTACTCCCTGCGCGGGCTGGAGGTGGTCTCCGCCTTCAACATATCCACCACCATCAGCAATCTCTTTTTCTGCGTCTTCATCGCCATGGGCGATTCCATCTCCATCCTGGTGGGCCAGCTTCTCGGCGCGGGCGAACTGGAGCGGGCCGTGGACGAGGACCGGAAGCTCATCGCCTTCTCCCTCAGCTCCAGCTTCCTGGTGGCCGGGGTGATGGCCCTGGTCTCGCCCTGGATCCCTCAGCTCTACAACACCACCCCCGCCGTGCGGCATCTGGCGGTGGAGCTTTTGATGATCGTGGCCGTGATGATGCCCCTGCATGCCTATGCCAACGCCTGCTACTTCACCATCCGCTCCGGCGGGAAGACGCTCATCACCTTCGCCTTTGACTCGCTCTTCGTCTGGGCGACCCAGATCCCCCTGGCCATGGTGCTCTCCCGCCTGACGGCGCTGCCCATCGTGCCCCTCTATATCGCCGTGGAGGGCCTCAACGCCATCAAGTGCCTGGTGGGCTTTCTCATGGTGCGCAGCAAAAAGTGGGTCGTGAATCTGGTCAAATAATGTTTAATCCCCGGAAGGCTGAACTGCTCTTCCGGGGAATTCAGACTGTAGACAGGGACAAAAAGCCTCGCAGAGTAATCCGTTTTTTCCGGGGACATGCGCCTCGGAAAAAACACTTCTCAGCCCAGAAGTGTGCGAGCGTCTTTCGACGCGAGTGCGCGCGCTGGGCTGCATCTCCTCTGTCGGCAAAGCCTTTTGGCTTTGTCGACAGCTTGTATCCCCGGAAGACTTGCTCTTCCGGGGATTGTTTCAGCATTGGAGCTTTCGCAGCATTTCCCGCCGCAGCCGCTCGATGATCCGCTTTTCCAGGCGGCTGATGTAGCTCTGGGAGATTCCCATGGCCTCGGCCACCTCCTTTTGGGTGTATTCCCGCCCGCCGGGCAGGCCGAAGCGCATGAGGATGATGTTCTGCTCCCGGGGTGAGAGCTGGGCGATGGCCTCGCGCAGCATTTGCCGGTCGGCGTCATCCTCCAGGGGACGGGAGACCTCGTCCTCATCGGTGCCCAGAATGTCCGAGAGCAGCAGCTCATTGCCGTCCCAGTCGGTGTTGAGCGGCTCGTCAAAGCTCAGCTCCGAGCGCTGGGAGCCCACCTTCCGCAGGTGCATCAGGATCTCGTTTTCAATGCAGCGGGAGGCGTAGGTGGCCAGCTTGATGTTTTTCCCGCTGTTGAAGGTGTTCACCGCCTTGATGAGCCCGATGGTGCCGATGGAGATCAGATCCTCGATGTTGATGCCGGTGTTTTCAAAGCGCTTGGCGATGTAGACCACCAGGCGGAGGTTGTGCTCGATCAGGCTCTTGCGGGCCTCCTCGTCCCCGCTCTCCAGGGCGGTCAGCGCGGCCTCCTCGTCCTCCCGGGCCAGAGGCGAGGGCAGGGTGTCGCTGCCGCCAATGTAAAAAACCGACGGCGGCTCCAGCCCTAGGATCCGCAGCAGCTGATCCTGAAAATAGAAAATCTGAGGTTTACATAACATCATCATTCCTCCTTATACAATCCCTTCAAAACCCTCGCCGGCGGCCTCCGGCGCGATGGCCACCAGCAGATCCCGCCTCTCCTCGCCGTCCAGGCGCAGCGCGTCCGGCCGGAACACCGGCAGCAGTCCGCCTCCGCCCAGGGCCGAAAAGGGCAGCAGCCGGAGACGCCCCTTCCAAACCGGGCTGTGCCCGCTCTTTTCCAGCAGCAGCACCGGGTCCCTCTCCCGCAGGAGAGCCGCCTCCTCCCCAAAGAGCGGCGCGAGCGCCCGGGGCGAGACGGCCATCACCCGCGCCCCGCTGAGTGGATCAGACAGGCTGTTGCCTGTGTCGTGGAGGGCGGAAAAGCAGACGCTCCGCCCGCCGACGCCCATCTCCACCCGGTGCAGGCCGCGGCTCTGAAAGCGGTTCTGCCAGCGGAAGAGCAGGCTGCCCAGCCCATAGCAGAGGGCGAAGGCCGTGGCGAGGCTTCCGAAGGAGAGACGCAGCAGTCCTCCGCCCGGAGCGGAGAGCAGGGAGAGGCTTCCGCCGAAGGCGGCGGCCACGGCGAAAAACAGCCCCGCGCAGCGCAGAGGCCGCGCCTCGCAGCCGTAGGCGATGGCCGCCATCGCCCCGCCGCAGAGCAGCCGCCAGCCCGGCGCGGCCAGAAAGCCGAGGCCCGGCACGTAGACCGCACAGGCGTAGAGGCTTCCCAGCAGCGCGGCAAGCAGATAGCGCCGCCGCTTGAGACAGAGCCCGGCGATGCGCCCCGTGAGCAGGCAGAGCAGATAGTCGCACAGCAGATTGAGGGCAAACCAGCTGTCCAGATAGATGACTTCCATGGCCCGGATTATACCCCAGCCGGGCCTGGAGAATTTGTCAGACTGGACGGAGGAATTTTTGCGCGGCCGGTTTGGGCTATTGTCAAAAAGCCTGCCCTGTGGTAAAATCACTTCGAATCGGGTTTTGACAGGAACCCGCTTTCTGAGAGAAAGAGAGGAACAAAAACGGCATGTGGTTTTGGTTTGCCCTGATTGCTTTGCTCTGCTGGAGCGGCTCCGATCTGTTTTCCAAGATCGGCTGCCAGGACGGGAGCGATAAATACAGCCATCTGAAAATGGTGACGGCCGTGGGCCTTGTGATGGGCCTGCACGCGGCCTATGAAGTCTTTTGTAACGGTGTGGCAATCAGCTGGAACGTGATCCTGACCTATCTGCCGGTCTCGATGCTCTACATTCTCTCCATGGCCATCGGCTATCTGGGCCTGCGCTACATTGAACTGAGCATTTCCTCTCCCATCTGCAACAGCTCCGGCGCCATCGTCGCCGTGCTGACCTTTGCCACGGTCGGTATCGGGGAGGATCTGCCGCCCGTGGCCCTGGTGGCGGTCGCCCTGGTGTGCCTCGGCGTCATCGCCCTGGGTTTTACCGAGGCCAACGAGGACGAGGCGCTGCGCCGTGCCCGGCAGGACGCCTCCAACCACCACTACGCCAAGAGCTGGATCGCCATTCTGATCCCCATCATCTACTGCCTGCTGGACGCGCTGGGCACCTTTGCCGACAGCCGCGTGCTGGAAGTGCTGGATGAGGATTCTGCCAATGTTGCCTATGAGCTGACCTTCCTGATCATGGGCGTCGCCTGCGCGATTTATGTGCTGGGCATCAAAAAGCAGAAACTGATTGCCCGCCAGGAGGCTCCCAAATATACCGGCGCCGTCTTTGAGACCATCGGCCAGTTCTTTTATATCTACGCCCTGGCGGATACCGAGCACGTGGCCTTCGCCGCGCCCATCATCTCCTCTTACTGCGTGGCCTCGGTGATCTGGAGCCGCCTATTCCTGAAGGAGAAGCTCTCCAAAAAGCATTACGCCTCCATCCTGCTGGTGGTGGCGGGCATCGTGATTCTGGGAATACTGGATATATAACAAGGAGAAACAACTATGCAAGCCAAGTATAAGCGCGTTCTCATTAAAATCAGCGGCGAGGCCCTCGCGGCCGAGAAGCACACCGGCTTTGATTTTGACGTTGTCTCCCGCGTCTGCGAGGCCGTCAAGGCCTGCAGCGATGCGGGTGTCCAGGTGGGCATCGTCATCGGCGGCGGCAACTTCTGGCGCGGCGTCAAGGACGGCGCCGGCAAGGTGGAGCGCGTCAGCGCCGATAGGATGGGCATGCTGGCCACGGCGATGAACTGCCTGGCCGTGTGCGATGTGTTCCGGCAGCTGGGCGCGGATGCCCGCATCCTCACCGCCATGGATATTCAGGGCGTGGGCGAGCGCTTTGACGCCCGCAAGGCCATCGAATATCTGGAGCGGGGGAGCATCGTGCTCTTTGCCTGCGGCAGCGGCCATCCCTTTTTCTCCACCGACACCGCGGCGGTGCTGCGTGCGGCGGAGATCCATGCCGACGCGATCCTGCTCGCCAAGAATATTGACGGCGTTTACGACGACGACCCGCGCAAGAACCCCGCGGCCCTGCGCTTTGACGAGATCAGCTATGACGAGGTGCTGGCCCGCCATCTGGCCGTGATGGACACCACCGCCACCAGCCTCGCCATGGACAATGCCATCCCCGTCATCGTCTTTGCCCTGGCCGAGCCGGAGAACATCGGCCGCGTGCTGGAGGGCGAGAAACTGGGTACCATCGTGCAGTAAAAACTTTACGATACATCATCTTACAGGAGGTAATATCATGTCTGACTACGCCGCGTTTGAAAACAAAATGACCAAGACCTGTGAGGCCCTGAGCGCGCAGCTCGCCACCATTCGCGCAGGCCGCGCCAATGCCGCCGTGCTGGATCAGATCCAGGTGGACTATTATGGCGTGCCCACGCCCATCCAGCAGCTGGCCACCGTGGCCACGCCCGATCCCCGTTCCCTGGCCATCACCCCCTGGGACAAGAGCGTCCTCAAGGGCATCGAGAAGGCCATCCTCGCCTCCGACCTGGGCATCAATCCCCAGAACGACGGCCACACGATCCGCCTGGTCTTCCCGCCTCTCACCGAGGAGCGCCGCAAGGACCTGGTGAAGCTGACCAAGAAGTACGGCGAGGAGTCCAAGGTCGCCATCCGCAATATCCGCCGTGACGCGGTGGAGAAGTTTAAGAAGCAGCAGAAGGCCTCCGAGATCACCGAGGACGATTACAAGATCGCCGAGAAGGACGTGCAGAAGCTGACCGACGACTTCATCAAGGAGATCGACAAGATCTGCGAGAAGAAGGAAAAGGAACTGACGGAAATTTGATCAACATGACAAGAAACGATACGGCGGGGGAGCGGGAGCAGTCCCGGGTTCCCCGCCATATTGCCATTATTCTGGATGGCAACGGCCGCTGGGCCAAGAAACGGGGCCTGCCCCGTACCGCCGGCCACGCCGCCGGGGCGGAGACCTTTCGCAAGATCGCCCTCTACTGCCGGGACATCGGCGTGGACTACCTGACGGTCTATGCCTTCTCCACCGAGAACTGGAAGCGCCCGACGGAGGAAGTGAAGACCATCATGCGCCTGCTGGACAAGTACCTCCATGAGGCCATTGAAACCATGGAGAGGGACGGCATGAAGATGCGCATCTTCGGGGATGTGTCCGGCCTCTCGCCCCAGCTGCAGGCCCTGGCCCACACCGCCGACGAGATCGCCGACCATGTGGACGGCTTTCAGGCCAACATCTGCCTCAACTACGGCGGCCGGGACGAGATCGTCCATGCGGCCCGCCGCTATGCCGAGGATCTGGCCGCCGGCAAGGTGTCGGGCGAGCTTACGGAGGAGAGCTTCTCCCGCTATCTCTACTCCGCCGGCATCCCCGATCCGGATCTGATGATCCGCCCGGGCGGCGAGCAGCGCCTCTCCAACTTTCTGCTCTGGCAGTGCGCCTATGCGGAGTTCTATTTCACGGACGTGCTCTGGCCGGATTTCACCACGGAGGAGCTGGATAAGGCCATCGCCGTTTTTCGGAGTCGGGATCGGCGCTACGGCGGCGTGAAGTGAGCCGATGACGGAGATTCAGGAGCGCCTGTTTGCGCTGCAGGATCCCGCCTATCGGGATTTTACCGCGCCCCTGCTGCCAAACCTGCCGCGGGAGACGATCATCGGCGTGCGCACCCCCGCCCTGCGGAGGCTGGCAAAAGAGCTGAAACAAGAGGGAAAAGCCGGGGAATTTCTCGGGCTGCTTCCCCATGCCTTTTTTGAGGAAAACGGCCTGCACGCCGCGCTCCTTTGTATCGAAAAGGACTTTGCACGCTGCCTGGAGGAGCTGGAGCGCTTCCTGCCCCATATCGACAACTGGGCCACCTGCGACGGCCTGAACCCCGACTGCTTCAAAAAACACCACGGTGAACTGATAAAGCGCGTGCCCGCCTGGCTGGCATCGACCCATACGTATACGATCCGCTTCGGCGTGGGCGTGCTGATGAACCATTTTCTGGACGGGGATTTTCGTCCGGAGTATCTGGACTGGGTCGCAGCGATCCGGTCGGAGGAATATTATGTAAACATGATGCGCGCCTGGTTCTTTGCGACGGCCCTGGCCAAGCAGTACGAGGCGGCGTATCCCTTTCTTCTTCAGCGGCGTTTGGACCGCTGGACGCACAACAAGGCCATTCAAAAGGCCGTGGAGAGCTATCGGATCACGCTGAAACAGAAGGCGGATCTGAAGCTTCTCCGCTGGAAAAAAGACAGATAAGAGGGAATACTATTATGGTCAGATCCATTTCCATTCTCGGCTGCACCGGCTCCATCGGCCGGCAGACCGCCGCCGTGGCGCAGCACACCGGCATCCGGGTCGCGGCCCTGACCGCCAACCGGAAGATCGATCTGCTGGAGCAGCAGGCGCGGCAGTTTCATCCGTCCTTTGTGGCGGTCTATGACGAGGAGGCGGCCAAGGCCTTCAAGATCGCCGTGGCCGATACGGATATCCGCGTGGGCTCCGGCATGAGCGGCCTGATCGAGGCGGCCACGCTGGCGGAGTCGGACTGCGTCGTGACGGCGGTGTCCGGCTCGGTGGGCCTGAAGCCGACGCTGGCGGCCATTGACGCGAAAAAGCGCATCGCCCTGGCCAACAAGGAGACCCTGGTCTGCGCCGGCGACATGGTCATGGCCCGGGCCAGAGAGCGCGGCGCGGAGATCGTGCCCGTGGACTCGGAGCACTCCGCCATCTTCCAGTGCCTGATGGGCCGGAAGGAGGGGGAGCTCCATAAGATCCTGCTCACCGGCTCCGGCGGGCCTTTCCGCGGCCGCAGGCGGGAGAGCCTGGAGGACATCACCCCCGCCCAGGCCGTGGCCCACCCCAACTGGAGCATGGGCGCGAAGATCTCTGTGGACAGCTCCACCCTGATGAATAAGGGCCTGGAGTTTGTGGAGGCGATGCATCTCTTTGCCGTGACCCCGGACGACATTCAGGTGGTAATCCATCCCCAGAGCGTCATACATTCTATGGTGGAACTGGTGGACGGCACGGTGATCGCCCAGCTGGGCGTGCCGGATATGGGCCTGCCCATCCAGCTGGCCCTGACCTATCCGGAGCGGAAAGCGTCGATGTTCGAGCATCTGGACTTCTGGAAGCTGCGGGATCTGAGCTTTGAGGAGCCGGATCTGGAGAATTTCCCCTGCCTGCGCCTGGCCATGGACTGCGCCCGGAAGGGCGGCACGGCCCCCTGCGTGATGAGCGCCGCCAACGAGGTGGCGGTCCACAAATTCCTGCGGGGCGAGCTGGGCTATAACCGCATCTATGACGCCGCCGCCGGCGCCGTGGAGGCCATTGCCTGGGAAAAGGCGGACAGTCTTGAGACCATTCTGGCCAGCGATGAGGCGGCCAGAGCCTATGTGAGGGAGAACTTCTGAGCCCTCTTTTGGGAGATACAGCGTATGACCATTGTTTATGTTCTTGTTGCCATTCTGATATTCGGCATTTTGATCGCCATCCATGAGTTCGGCCATTTTATGGCGGCCAAGGCCTGCGGCGTGCGGGTGGAGGAATTTGCCATCGGCATGGGCCCGGTGCTCTGGAAACGAAAAAAAGGGGAGACCCAGTATTCCCTGCGGGCCGTCCCGGTGGGCGGTTTTTGCGCCATGACCGGCGAGGACGAGGCTTCGGAGGATCCCCGGGCTTTCACCAGTCAGCCGGCCTGGAAGCGGATCATCATCCTGGCGGCCGGGGCCTTCATGAATTTCGTGCTGGGCCTGGTGATCATCGCGCTTCTGTACGCCTCGGCCAGCGCCTTCCGCGCCCCGATCCTCTCGGGCTTCATGGAGGGCTGCCCCTACGAGGGGGAGGAGGCCCTGCAGGTGGGGGACCGCTTCTATAAGATCGACGGCCACCGCATCTATCAGTATTACGACGTGTCCGATTTTCTTGCCCGGGGCGACGGAAGCTATGATCTCGTCATGATCCGAGACGGGAAAAAGGTCTCGTTTAAGGACTTCAAGCTGGAGCCGCTGGAGTACGAGGGCCAGGAGAAGAAAATGTACGGCTTCTACTTCGGCTATGAGGAGGCCACATTGGGCGTGAAGCTCCGCTATACCTGGGATACGGCCATGGAATTTGGCCGCATGGTCTGGATGAGCCTGGAACAGCTGATAAGCGGCCAGGTGGGCATGAAGGATCTCTCCGGCCCGGTGGGCATCGTGGATATGATGGCCGAGACCGGGGAACAGGCCGCGAGCACCGTGGATGCCCTCTATAACATTTTCTACCTGGGCGCTTTCGTGGCGGTGAACCTGGCCATCATGAACCTGCTGCCGATCCCGGCGCTGGACGGCGGGCGCATCTTCCTGCTGCTGGTGACCTGGATCATCGAGCATATTACCCGCAAGAAACTGGATCCCAAGTACGAGGGCTACATCCACGCCGGCGGCATGGTGCTGCTGCTGGGTCTGATGGCCTTTGTCATGATAAACGACGTTGTGAGGATTGTAACGGGATGATGAGAACGAGAGAAGAGACACGACAGATCCGCGTCGGCGGCCTGCCCATCGGGGGCGGCGCGCCGGTGCTGGTGCAGTCCATGTGCAATACCAAAACCTGGGATGTGGAGGCCACGGTCGAGCAGATCAAGGCTTTCCGTACCGCCGGCTGCGATATCGTCCGCCTGGCGATCCCGGATGTGCGCTCTGCCGAGGCCATCCCGGCCATCAAGGAGCAGGTGGACATGCCCCTGGTGGCGGATATCCATTTCGACTATAAGCTGGCGCTGATGGTGGCCGAGCGGGGGATCGACAAGATCCGCATCAACCCCGGAAACATCGGCGCGGAGGAGAACGTCAAGGCGGTGGCGGAGGCCTGCAAGGCCCGGCACATCCCCATCCGCATCGGCGTGAACGCCGGAAGCCTGGAAAAGAGGCTCCTGGAGAAGTACGGCCATCCCTGCCCGGAGGCCATGGTGGAGAGCGCCCGGGGCCATGTGGCCCTGCTGGAGAAGTACGGCTTTGAGGATATCTGCCTCTCGCTCAAATCCTCTACCGTGCCCCTGACCATCGCGGCCTACCGCATGGCGGCGGAGTGCTTCCCCTATCCGCTTCACTTGGGCGTCACCGAGACCGGAACCGAGTGGAACGGCAGCATCCAGTCCGCCGTCGGCATCGGCACCCTCCTCTCCGAGGGCATCGGCGATACGATCCGTGTCTCCCTCACGGCCGACCCGGTCAAGGAGGTCAGCACGGGCATCGCCATTTTGAAGGCGGCGGGCCTGCGCCCCGGCGGGGTGAAGTTCGTCTCCTGCCCCACCTGCGGCCGCACGGAGATCGATCTGATCGGCCTGGCCAACCGGGTGGAGCCGCTGGTGCGGGATCTGGACCGGGATATCACCGTGGCCGTGATGGGCTGCGTGGTGAACGGCCCGGGCGAGGCCCGGGAGGCCGACTACGGCATCGCCGGCGGCAAGGACAAGGGCCTGCTCTTCAAGAAGGGCCAGGTTCTGGGTACATACGATTACGATCAGCTCTGTGACGCACTGATGGCGCTCATCCGCGAGGACGAGGGACTATGAGCGAGCACACCTCCTTTCTGACCATTTTTCCCGGCTGCGAGGATCTGAGCGCCATGGCCGGCGGCCTGGACAAGGCCTATGTGACCGACGTGCAGGTCGATCCCCTGGAGCGGACGATGACCGTCTGCGCCTGGTTTCCCGCCATGCCCTCTCCGGTGGACATCAGCGCCCTGGGGGAGCGGCTGAAGCTGGAATACGGATTGAGCGGCGTGGGCCTGGTTCCCGCGTATCCCCAGCCCAAGGCGGCCTCCTCCGCGCTGGCGGGGGCGGCCAAGCCCCCCTCCGGCGGCGCGCCCCAGGGCGATGTGCTCTTCGGCCGGGCCATCAAAATGCACCCCGTCCCCATGAACACCCTGTCCCTGGAGTCGGGCAAGGTCTGCGTGGAGGGGGACGTGGTGGCGGTCACCAGCCGTACCCTGGCCAAGCGGGGCAGCGCCGTCCTGGCTTTTGATATCACCGACCGCACGAATTCCATCAAGGTGACCCGCTTCCTGCGCGCGGAGGACGACCAGTCCGTCGTGGAGAAGATCCATGAGGGGGATCATGTGATCGTCCAGGGCGAGGTCGTCTACTCCAAGTATGACGACGACATGGTGCTCGACCCGCGCAACATCATGAAGGGCAAGCGCTACGTGCGGCCCGACAACGCCCCGGAAAAGCGCGTGGAGCTGCATATGCACACCCGCTTTTCCGCCATGGACGCCCTGACCAAGCCCGAGGCCATTGTGGAGCGGGCCGCCTACTGGGGCATGCCCGCCATCGCGGTCACTGACCACGGCGTGCTGCAGGCCTTCCCGGATATGTGGAAGGCGGGCAAGAAAGCCGGCGTCAAGATCATCTACGGCTGCGAGATCTATTTCCTCAACGACATGGACGGCAACAGCGCCGTCATCGGCAAGTCCAAGCTCCCGCTGGATACGGAGTTCGTGGCCTTTGATATCGAGACCACCGGCCTCAACGCCCAGAACGACCGCATGACCGAGATCGGCGCGATCCGCTTCTCGGGCGGGAATATCATCGACACCTTCAATACCTTCGTGGATCCCGAGCGGCATATCCCCGCGGATATCACCCAGCTCACCGGCATCCGGGACAGCGACGTGGCCGGCGCCCCCTCCGAGGAGGAGGCCATGAAGCAGTTCATCGAGTATATCGGGGATCGGCCCATCATTGCCCACAATGCCCATTTCGATGTGGGCTTTATGACGGCCGCGGCTTTGCGCCACGGGCTCAAGTTTTCTCCCGTCTTTCTGGATACCCTGGCCCTGTCCCAGGCACTCTTGCCTGAGCTCAAGCGCTTCAAGCTGGATATCGTCTCCAACCACTTGAAACTGCCCCAGTTCAACCATCACCGTGCCACGGACGACGCCATGGTGGTGGCCCGCATCATGGGGAAATTCCTCCCTATGCTCCAGCAGCAGGGGGCCAAGACCGTGGACGATATCGAGACGGTCTATCACTCCCTGCGCCGCACGGACGTGGCCAAGACCCA
>CACYOR010000072.1:15413-16578 GCA_902775985.1 Oscillospiraceae bacterium | reverse complement strand
CTGAACACCTCGGCGGAGTGCAGGGCGTGCTCATAGCTGTGCTCCTGCCCGGCCACGCCGTTTAAGAAGGTCATCCAGTAGGCAACGCCCGCCTCGTCGAGCTTGGCGCACTGCTCCAGGATGTCCGCGGCGTGATAGCCCTTGTTGATGCGCTCCAGCGTCCAGTCGTCCCCACTTTCAACCCCGAGGGAGATCTCGTTCAGGCCCATTTCCCGAAGGCTCTTCCATTGATCCACACTTTTGCTGCGCAGGTCCGTAACGCGGGTCGCAGCGTAGATGTGTTCCATTTTGGGAAGGTAATGGTTAATCCTCTCCAGGATCGAGGCCAGCTTGTCGTAGCTCATGCACAGAGGGTTGGCGGAGAGCAGCTGGATGGTTTTCGCGTCCGGCACACAGGCCGCCAGCTCCCGCAGATCCTCTTCGATCCACTCCATGGGCTGGAGTTGGAACGGCACGCCCTTGTACATCGTGCAGAATTTACAGCTGTTATGGGTGCAGCCCTGGGTGATCTGCAGCAGCGGGAAGGTGGGCCAATAGGGGTTGCGATAAACGGTATCGGTGAAATGCATGGCTCTCCCCTCTTACAGCTCGGTCACGAACGCGTCCAGCGGCATGCGCTTAAAGTGCCAGGCATTGGGCTTGCTATTCTCGGAGGGATAGCCCATGGCGAACATCATCACCGGGATGATGTTTTCGGGGAGATCAAAGACTTCACGCACCGTTTGGGCGTCAAAGCCCCGGAGCCACACGCTGTGCACGCCCAGCTCCTCGGCCTCGTACATCATGGTGGTGGCGGCGATGCTGGCGTCCTGCTCGCCGGAGTTGTAGCCCGGGAACATCCGGTCCCGCGGCTGCTTCCACACCGTGTCCAGATCGTAGCAGACCAGCAGCACCAGCGGTGCGTTATAGTGGAAAAACGTCACCATCTTCACTTTTTCGAGAGCCTCCGGGCTGCGCATCACGTAAAAGCGCTGGGGCTGGTAGTTGCAGGCGGTGGGCACGATGCGCCCCGCCTCCAGGATCTGCCGCAGCTTTTCGTCCTCCACCGGGCGGGGATCAAAGAAGCGCTCGGAGTAGCGGTTTTGGGCAAGTTCCATAAATGTCATGATTGAATCTTCCTTTCTTGTTTTCATGGCCTCATCCTAACAAAAAGCCTTGCGCATTT
>CACYOR010000072.1:0-15378 GCA_902775985.1 Oscillospiraceae bacterium | reverse complement strand
TTCTGTAAGATTGGGGCGGCGTATGGCGGAACGGACCAAACTGTGGATCGCAGCGGCGATGAAGCGTCTGATGGCGAAAAAGCCCCTGGACAAGATTCGGGTGACCGAGATCTGCCGGGAAGCGGAGATCGAGCGGCCCACCTTTTACTACCATTTTCAGGACAAGTACGACCTGGTGGCATGGATCTTTTTCCAAGATGCCGACAGCACGGATATCCTCTCGGTGGCGTCCGCTGCGGCAGGCCTGAACAAAATGCGGCAGGAGATGCTGTTCTATCGCCGCGCCTATGAGGATTCCTCCCAGAACGCGCTCTGGCAGTATATGCTGGAATACTTTGCGGAGCGGTACACAAGGCTTGCCAAAGAAAAGCTGGGCGTCGACCAACTGGACACCCAATTGAGATACAGCATCCGCCTGTACTGCTACGGGACGGTTGGCATGACGCGGGAGTGGATCCTGCAGGACAACATCACCCCCGCTGAGGTGATCGTAAAGATGATGTTCGCCTCCATGCCGGAACGGCTGAGGCAGATCTTCAATCTATAACGGCCAACGCCGCGTGGAGGTTCGGAATGAAAAAGACAGTCTATGTTCTCTCGACCCTTGCAATCATGCTCATCGTCTCCCGGTTTATCGTGCGGATCGTTGACGCCACCGTCCAGATCGACGATGATATCGGCCTGTTGCTGCTGCTTCTGCTGCTCGTGAATACCGTAATCGGCCTTGTCGGCTACAAACTGTATCGGGCCGCGAAAAAGAAATAAAAGCCGGCAGCCGGGCAATTTCCTTCGCCGTACGCTGTATCCGGGCGAAGCAGGAAAAAGGAGAGGAATCTATGAGCTATTATCTTTTGAAAGAAACCGTGCAGCCCTGTTCAAAGGCGGAGCTTCTTGACAGCAAGGGCGTGCAGTACGCAGCGATCTTGACAACGCCGGAATGGGAGCGGGAGCGGGAGAGCTTCGATATGGGCATCGAGCTGGATCTGGACGCCCGGATCATTCACAACACGAAGGCTGAGGTCAACTTTGACTCGCTGACCGGGACTTTCCAGATCCCCGACCGGGAGAATCTGCGGGAAAACGAATTCTGCTTTGCCTTTGCTCTGGACGAAAAGGGCATCGTCTTCATCGACGACAGCGGCAAAGCGGAACAGATGCTGCAGTCCATCCGCCGCACCAAGCACGAGTCTGGAACGCTTCCTGCATGATTTTCTGGAGCAGATCGTGGTGAACGACCTGTCGATCATGGAGCGCTACGAGGACGAGCTGAATCAAATCGAGGACACGATCCTGTCTTCCCGGGGACAGGGCAATCTGGCGCGCGTCAACGAGATCCGCAATGACCTGCGCCGGTTGCTGGTACACTATGAGCAGATCATCGATATGACGCAGGAGTTGGAGGAAAACGAAAACGGTTTCTTCCGGGAAGAAAATCTGCGTTATTTCCACCTATTTATGAACTATATGACCCGGCGGCACAGCTCTGCGGCTGCGCTGCGCGACTATGCCATGCAGGTGCGGGATCTGTATGACGCGCAGCTGGGCGTGCGCCAGAACCGGATCATGACGCTGCTGACAGTCGTCACCACGATTTTCATGCCTCTGACGCTCATCGCCGGCTGGTACGGGATGAATTTCCGCTATATGCCGGAATTGGAATGGCGCTTTGGTTACCCGGCCGTCATTGTTTTAAGCGTCGCAATCGTCGTTTACTGCCTGATTCTATTCAAAAGGAAAAAGTGGTTATAATACCGGGCCTCAAACACCCCCAAGCGCAAGTAAAACGCTTGATGTTCAAGCGTTTTATTTGCCGATATGCGCGCTGTTAAAGGCTTGTACTTTCTGCAGGCCTAGTTTTTTCTTTGCTTCAATCCGCGGCAGAGGAGAGAATCTCCTCGGTATAGTCATCGATCCTGTATTCGCAGTCGGTCCTGCCGGATTCGAACTCGATCTCATACCAGGCGGAAGAAGGCGTTTTTTCAAACTCGATATCGACATCGGTCACTTCATCCCGTGTTAACCCGGCGTCCTCCAGGGCAATCTGAAGAGCGGCGTCCTTCCCGATCCTTTTACTGTCCCCGAACGCATATACGCAGGCAGCGGCGACCAGGGCAAGAACAACAACGATCAAAACAGCTTTTTTCATTACCTTCATGCTACGCACCTTTTCCTTTCGCCGATCTGTTCATGCGACATGGGGAAGCGCTTCCCCTTCGGTGCACAGCCCGAGAGTCTCGAGACAGGAAAGCGGTTCCGTGCTGAACCCGGGAACCTCCCCGCTCGCGGCATCCACATAGAATTCGTATCTCATATACAGCGTGGTCACGAGGAAGTGATACAGTCCGTCGGCAAAGCTGCCGGAGGTACAGACAAGTTCGTCGTTTTTGATATCGGCGTAAGCGATCGCGCTACGCAGGGCCTGATCCGCAGTCAGTTTCAGAGCGTTGTTCATGTTCATTCTCCTTTTTCGTTTTTGGCTTTCATACAGTTGACGCAGAAGCACGGAAAAGGTTACACAAAAAAGACGGGAGAGCTTTTGTGCCAACACCCATAAGAGAGTTTTGAAGTAAAAAAGACTTGGTAGCTGTCTGACAGGATTGGAAGAGCATCTTCAAGTTAAGGCAGAGAGGCAATAAGGTCTCTTGCCCAGGTATTTCAAAACCGATTATGGGAGGTATGATCCATGGAAACACAATCCTTTTTCGAGCAGAACGGCGGAACCTACACGCAAATCGGCGATGTCCTAATCCCCGATCTTGTGGTTGAAGAAACCGCATCTATCGGCCGGTGGGGACGGATGCGTAAGCGCTATCTGAAGGAGCAGTATCCGGCTGTTTATTCCAATATGCTCCTCAATGGTACTCTGTATCAGCATCTGGCCGAGATCGACGAAGCCGCTGATGAGAGAATCAATCTGATTACCAAGCAACTTGCTGTCAGACGCGGTATCACAGAGAATCTCAAAGCAGACAACCAGCTTCGCTGGGTGCAGGAAATGAGCGCGATCCGGGCCACTGCAGAAGAAACTGTAATGGCAGAGATGATCTTCGCATTTTAAATAACACCTGCAGTCGAATTCTAACGGTATAATAAAGCAGGCGTCTGGAGCCCTTGATGTTCAAGGTAGTCCAGACGCCTGTTGCATAGTATTATGGGGATTGCACGGAAGACAGCTCTTCCTCTGTGCATTCAGTCCTCAAAGGTTCTCGTTTTTCAGCGCGTCGATGGGGTTGTCCTTTTTGAGCTTATCCGTCGCATAGAGCATGGTGACAAAGACCACCAGGAACACGCTGCCAACCGCAATAACGATGCTGGTCCATGGGATATAGAAGCCTCGGTCAAAGGCTGCGTTGGTAATGCGCCAGATTACCCAGGTCATTCCGAAAGCGGCGGGCAGGCCCCAGGCCAGACCCTTGAGGCCGTAGATGATGCACTCGTAATTCATCATCTTCCGGAAACCCTTGCCGCCAAGGCCGATGGAGCGCAGCATCGCAAACTCTCTGCGGCGCAGCAGAATGTTGGTGGAGATGGTGTTGAAGACATTGGCCACTGCGATCAGCGAAATGAGGATAATGAAGCCGTAGGCAAAGACGTTGACCACCTTGACCATCATGCGGGTGGACTCCTCGTCCGCTGCCGCGTCGTGGAGCCGGGTAGCGTCCATCCCAGCATCCAGAAGCACTGCCTTCATGCTGTCAAAAACCTTGGCGTGCTCCGCCGCCTGGAACTCAAAGTTGGTCTGATAGATCGTCCTGCCTTGTCCCAGCACGGCCTCCTCCATGCTGAAGGGATAGAAGAGGGTGAATTGGTTGGCTACCAGGCCGAAGCTCTGCTTTTCCATGATGCCGCCGATCGTGTAGCCTGTGCGAACCTCCGCCTCCTCCGGTGGGAAGAATACGGGTGCATCCCAATCCGGCTCCCCGGTGGTCTCACCGATCGGATAATAGATTGCAATACGAGCTCCGGTCTCATCCTCGCCAACGCCACCAAAAGCATATCCATCCATTTCCCTGAACTCCCCTGTGGTAACAGTGCAGGGGAGCTTTGTATTATCCAGAAGTCTGTAATCGACCCTTTTGATGCCCATGTCTGTCTCTATCATGGCGCGGTTCTGGTTCCACGCCAGGGCCATCGGGTGCTCCGGATCAAAGTATTCCGCCGGGTCGATGTCATTATCCACGCACAAGGTGCGAAAGACCTCATCCTGTACAAAAACCAGAAAGCCCCATTCCTCTACATCCTGGTTTCGGGCCTCTGGATCGTCCGAAACATAGGGCCAAGCCTCTGTATGAACCTGTTCGGCGGGGACTAGAAACTCCTTTCCGTCCACGTCCTGATACATAGCGTTTGTCACACCGTCTACGGTAAGCAACGCCAGTACTGACTCCGGATCGGCCTTGTGCTCGCCCACCGTATAGTAGCTGATATCTGCGCTGTTGCTGTCCACGCCTGTCGCGCCGCTGACCGCGTCGGTTAGATAGGCGCAAAAGCTGGAGGCCGAGATAAACAGCGACACGCTCAGAAACAGCGATACCACCGTGCTACGGTAGCGCCGCCGGTTTCGCTTGAAGTTCTTGGCCGCCATTGTGCCTTCAAAGCCAAAGAGCTTTTGTGTCAGGCGGCTTGTCCGAACTTCCCGGCTTGTCAATTTCACATCATCGCTCTGGCGGATGGAATCAATGGGGGAAATACGGATCGCCCTGCGTGCCGGGATCGCGGCAGAGATCAGCGTTGTGATAAGACACACAGCCGCTGCAAGGAGCAACGCCAGCGGGTGGAGCACCAGGCGCATCTGCGTGTTGGCCCCGGTAAAGAGTAATCCTACAAAGGCGTCGCGCAGGAAATAAAGCGTCAGACCGATGCCGACGCAGCCCACGATCAACCCAATGGGGATGCCGACTGCGGAGAGCAGCAAGGCCTCGTACAGCACGCTCCGGCGGATCTGCTTCTTCGTCGCGCCGACACTCTTGAGAATGCCGAACTGGCGCGTGCGCTCGCTGACGGAGATCGAAAAGGAATTGTAAATCAGCGAAATTGAACCGAAGGAGATCAGAAATACCAACACACCCGCAAAGCCGAAAAGGAGGATGTTGTAGCTCTCGGTGTTGAAAACGCCGTTGAAACGGCGCAGGTCCTCGTGCGCGACACGCTCGCCCACGCCGGGATGGGCGTCCATCCATTGCAGGATTTGGCTGGGATGCCTGAGACGCAGGAACACGGTGAAATCTCCGCGACCGTCGCCGCGAGTCAGGGCGGTGTAACCGGGGCAGGAATAGTTCTCTACCAAAATATCGAGGCGCTCATAGGTTCCTACCACGGTAAAGCTGCGATCGACTGTGTCCGTGAGGTGCTCGCCGCCATCCAGGTCGAAGGACAACGCAGCGGGAAGCGTTTCCCCGTTTGCGTCCACACGGCGGCCGAGAGCAAGCGTCAGCGTGTCGCCCTCGTGATAGAGCACGTTGCCATTGCTCGCCAGATGCGCAGGCAGCAACAGCTCGTTGCTGTTTTCCGGCATCCGCCCGGATAGGAGACGAAATGACAGCAGGTTTTCGATGTGCTCATCGGCAGCTTCGACGAGCAGGTAGGGCTTGTACTCGTTCTCACTGCCGATTTCAGCCCAGCCGAGCTCCTGCCAGACGGCACTTTCCGCGACACCCTCGGTGGAGCGAAGGGCGTCCGCCTGCTGCGCGTTCAGCCCGGATTCATAAATCAGCCAGCGGCCCTGCAGCTCCTCGATGCTGCGGACCAAAAACTGTTGGCCGGAATAAGCGCCCTCGATCACCGCTGTGAACAGGGCCATGGAGAGGACGATCCCGATGATCGTGACCCAGGTACGGCTGCGGTTGGCGCTCAGAGATCGCCGGGTAAAGCGGTGAAAGATGTTCATTTCCTGCCTCCCCGAATCCGCTCGTCCCGGGTAATGCGGCCGTCTTCAATGGCAATGATGCGGTCAGCCTGCAGGGCAATGGATTCATCGTGCGTGATGACGATCAGAGTCTGGTTATACTTGAGGTTGGAAGAGCGAAGGAGCTCCACGATCTCCTGGCTGTTTTTGCTGTCCAGGTTTCCGGTAGGCTCATCCGCGAGGACGACCGACGGGGCGTTCATCAGCGCGCGCCCAATGGAGACGCGCTGCTGCTGGCCGCCGGAGAGCTGGTTCGGGAGATTGTTCGTTCTGCCTTTTAAGCCAAGCGTGTCCAGAAGCTCCGCCAGTCTTTCCTCATTGATCTTCCGCCCGTCCATCAGCACCGGGAGCGTCATGTTTTCCACCACGTTCAGCACGGGGATGAGGTTATAAAATTGGTAGATCAGGCCGACCTGCCGCCGCCGGAAGATGGCGAGCTGCTCTTCGTCCTGCGCGTAGACGTCCTGCCCGTCCAGCCAGACCTTGCCGGACGTCGGGCGATCAACGCCGCCGAGAATGTGCAGCAGCGTTGACTTGCCAGAACCGGATGGGCCGATGATGGCAAGAAACTCGCCCTTCTCTACGCTAAAGGAAACGCCGTCCAGCGCCCGGACCTCGTTTTCCCCGGAGCCATAAATCTTTGTCAGATTTTCAATTTTCAACAATTCCATGAATTTGCCTCCTGTTTTGGATTACGGGGCCAGTATAACAAAGCAAAGTGACAATCCGGTGACTTTTCTGAAATCTTAAAAAAGTCTTAATCGGATTGCCACTTTTTCTCTAAACAACGCTTTTATAGAAGCGGATCGTAAACCTTGCGCCGCCGTCCGGGATGTTTTCCGCCTTGATCGTTCCGTTTTGCGCAGCGAGGATGCTCCGGGAAAGCGCAAGGCCGATGCCGACGCTGTCCTCCGACGAGCCCTGCCCCTTATAGAAGCGTTCAAATAGGTGCGGGAGATCTTCACTCGAAAAGCCGGGGCCGCTGTCCGTGACGACCAGCTCCGAGTACAGGGCGTTTTCGTCCGCTGTGACACAAATGACACCACCGGGCAGCGTGTGTTCCATGCAGTTTTTCAGAATGTTGCCGAGCGCCTCTGTCGTCCAGTTGAGGTCGCAGCTCACATGCTCACCCGCGATCTGTGTACGCAGGGTCTGCTCTCGAAGCTCCATTGGTATCCTCAGCGGGTCTGCCGCCTTTGTGACCAGTTCCGTCATCGAAACGGCGCCTATATGAAACTGAGCTGTCCCGGCGTCGATCTTAGAGAGCTTTAAGAGTGATTCCACCAGCCATTGCACGCGCTCCAGCTGCTTTTTCAGCTCCTGTGTCATTTGTAAGCGACGTTCATACGGCTGCTGTTCTTCCCTCAACATGGAGACGATCAGATTCATAGAAGTCAGCGGCGTTCGGATCTGGTGAAAAATGTCCTGGATCGCTTCCGTCAAATGGACCTTATCGGCGGCAAGCAGATCTGCCTGTTCTTTCAAACGCAGCGTCATTTTGTGAAGCTCGCTGTTTAGAATAGACAACTCACCCTCGACGCTCTCTTCGATCAGCACCTTGTCCTGCCCGTGTAAAATGCGATTGAGCTTCTGCGCCAGCTCTTCCATCTCGCGGTAGCGTTTGTGCGCAAAATAGAGGTGCGCCGCGCAAAACAGCACTCCTGCGGCCAGAGCCAGTGCGCCGATAACCGGCCGAATAAAAAAGCCGATCAGCGCTACGGCCGCGGTCAGGACGGCGTATACCAGCAATTCACGCTTGATTTCGGGATTTCTCAGAATCTTCATTTCAGTCCACCCGATAGCCGAGGCCGCGTACGGTTTTGATGATCTCCGGCTTTTGCGGATCGTCCTCGATCTTCTCACGCAGGCGCTTGATATAGACCGTCAGCGTGTTGTCATTGACAAAATCGCCGCCCGCGTCCCAAATCTCTTCCAGTAGCACATTGCGGCTGAGCAGCTTGCCGCGATGATTTACAAATACCGTCAGCAGCCGGTATTCCAGCGCAGAAAGTGAGAGCTCTTGTCCGTTTTTGCGGACGATCCCCTTGTCTAAATCAATCGTGACCGATCCAAGCGTCACCATACTCTGTGTTTTCCCGCTCCGGCGAAGCACGCTACGAATGCGGCTTAACAGTTCGCGCGGGCGAAAGGGTTTGGATATGTAATCGTCCGCGCCCAGATCCAGCCCTTGCACAACACTGTTTTCATCCCCGGAGGCGGTAAGGAAAATAACGGGAATCCCGAATTCCTTCGCGTCTTTGCATACGGCAAAGCCGTCTCCGTCTGAAAGAGATACATCCAGCAACAGCAAATCGATCTTCTTGCTCTGCAAGGCCTCCATCGCTTTTTGCTGTCCCGGTACGGCTATCGGTTCAAAGCCCTCGGCGCTGAGATATTGCTCCAACGCTCGAACAATGGCGGCATCGTCTTCTACTAACAGTATCCTTTGCATTTGTCTACTCCCGATTTTAAAAGCAGAATGATGGCGACATTATATCACGGCTTCGGTTCTGGCTCAAGACATGCGACGGGGCAGTCAGCAGAAAGATTTTGCTTGCAAATGCTTGCATTTTTTCACAAAAAGACATATACTATAGTCAAAGGAGCGTGATACAGATGGCAAACACTTCTGCTGTCTATGCCCGTATTGATACGGGGCTGAAAGAAAACGCCGAGGGAATCCTGTCCAAGCTCGGCATATCCCCCACCAGCGCCATTCAAATGCTGTACAGCCAAATCGTTCTGCAAAGAGGAATGCCCTTCGAGCTTCGCCTGCCGGTAGCAACTCCGACTGCAATCGGAGGTATGAGCCGTGCGGAGCTGGATCATGAACTCAACAAAGGCATGGAGTCGCTCCGCGCCGGGAACAGCATCTCGGCCGATGAGGTGGACGCTGCGCTTGCACGGGAATTCGGCATATGAGCAAAAGCTTTCACGTTGAGTATTCGCCGGAAGCACTTGATGATTTGAGGGCGATTTATTCCTATATTGCTTTTCATCTGAAGGAGCACGAAACAGCGAGCAGGCAAACCGGCCGCATCCGCCGCGAAATCCGAGCTTTGAGCGAAATGCCTGAGCGGTATGCGCCTGTGGACTGGGAGCCATGGGCGTCCATGGGGATGCGTAAGCTGCCGGTAGACAATTATGTTGTGTATTACCTGGTGGAACCGGCGAAACGCCTCGTCAGCATTGTCCGTATTTTCTACGGCGGCAGAGATATCGAAAACATCGTTAAAAGCGAAAACTAAAGGTAAAGGAGCAGGGCTGTCCGTCCTGCTCCTTTACGCATTCATAGCGTGAAGGGTTGCCGTATTCTCACTGTTAAGCGCTTCAACAAATGTCATGATAACACTCCCCGGCTTTTCACGATCCGGCACAAATCCTCCCGCAGCTCATCGCTGAAACCGTCCAAATCCTCCAGAGTGATGACTTCGCAATCCAACAGATGAAGAAGATTTGTACGCATTCGGGATCGGCTCATCTCCGTAATCAGCACACCGGGATTCCGCTTGTCCTTCCGGATCCTTTCATCCAGCACCCAAAATCTGTCGGATGCGAGCCCGTCGCGATTCAGGATTTCTGCATACTCCTGGAGCAGCTTTTCCATATAGGCTTCCTGCCAGCCGGGCAGCCTGCTCCGAAACAGCTTCCAGTCCTTTTCGTTTACCTGATTAACAGATCCATGCAGCTCGCTCATTTCGCGTCCTCCCGAATCGGCGTTCCGATCCCCATTTCCTGCCGCCACTGCGGAGCGGAGCCGTCGTCCGACCAGTATTCCGTCAGCGCGACGATCTTGTTCTTCTTCCAACGAATCACGCTGACGCAGTGGAATGACGCGCTTTTGTCCTTCGGCCAAACCTTCGTGATCAGCACTGTTTGCTCCAATGCAGGGAGGATCGAAAGGATCTCTCCGTCCCAGTCACCGGGGTATTCACAGTTGGCGCGAACGTACTCTTCCAATGTGAAGCGCTCGTTGGTACAGGGCCATTCGATCATGGCGTTCTTCAGAAAAATCTTGCGCAGCTTGTCCGGCTTCTGGCTCAGAACCGCCTTGAAAAACGCACGGCACAGCTCTTCCTCGGATGGCTCCGCTTTCTCCGGCGGCCAGTTTTGAACGACGCCGTTGTGAATGATGATCGGATGCTCCATCAGGTTTTTGTCTTCCCAAAACGGCGCGTAGCCCTGCTCGATTTCCCCCACATTGTACTTCAGCAAGCCGTTTTCGGTTTTCAGATCAAAGTGATTGACGTTCCAGGGCGCCGGGAGAAAGGCGCGGTCCTCCACTCCGTCCCGGCAATAATAAACCGGCTCGTCCGTCTTTCCGTTCTTGTCGATCTGCTTGATCAGTTCTTCCAATTCCCAGACGGGCATATCGTCGATGATGCCCCGTCCGTTCATGGCTGCCACCCAGGGGAAACGCCGACCTTCTCCGCGCTTCATATCCCGAACAGCGGTAAGCGTCAGCAAAAAGTGTTGCTCGGTTCCGAAGTCGTAAATCAATTCCATCGTTTCACCAATCTCCGGCGCAAGCTCACCCAGCGTGAAGTCAGCAGGATCGAGCTGCTCTGTAGGCGTTTCCATATCGGGAACAGGGTAAACCTTGCCTCGGAATTCGATCTCGAACAGGTGATAAGCCATCGTGTCAAAGGTGGCCAGAACCACATAGCCGAGTTGATCAAGCCGCATCTTGGATGATACTTCAACATCCCGCCAGATGCGATCCTCCAGCCCCGCGTATGCCATATGGAATGTGAAAACCTGTGTCGCCGTAAAGTCGCCCCCTGAACTATGCTGTAGATGCTGTCATGTCATTATAGCACGGATTTGAGCTTTTGCCAGAACAATCGGAGAGGTATTATAATTTTCAGATTTGCAGAACGCCAACGAAAAGATTTCTTTTCCATGGCGGTTCTGCTTTTTTCGTCCGTTTTCTTTTGATGCGTGCGATAAGATCAGACAGGAATCGAAAAGCATGAACAAAAAAGCCACACTTTTCAAAATGCAAGAAACAAAAAAACGATGCTTTGACACGGTTGACACAAAACAGAGTCCGGTTTTTTGGACACCTTATATGTTACAATTCAAATACAAGCAACCTAGATTGCAAAAGTGAAGGTTCTTTCTTGCAAATAATGAGCCGGTAGAGATGATCAAAACGTGAAAAAACGGAGTAAGTGCTAACGGTCAGATACTAAGAGCAAGTATCGACCCGTGGCCCAAAATTCGAGATAGCCGAATTTTTGCCGCGGTCAGAACTTGTTGGGGAGTGCCTTCCCCAAACCCAGCAGAACGAAAGAAACGATCATTTTTTCGCATACGGAGGTGTTCAAAAATGCGAGGACCGTACGACACGCCCAAGCGTAGTCATGTGATCAAGACGCGCCTGGACGATGACGAGTACGAATTCTTTTTGCGCAAGTGCCAGGTCTACGGGATGAATCAATCGGAGATGATCCGCTCGTCTTTGGACAAGCTCGTCATCAATCCCGTGATCAAATTCTCGCCGGTGAACAAAGAGCTTTTATCAAAAGTCGATGAACTGATCACCGAGGGAAAACGCATCGGGAACAATCTCAACCAAATCGCCCGCGCGCTCAATTCGGATTCTTTTGATCCCGGCATCACAACAGATATCCGTCGCGCACTCGGTGATCTGGCAGAATGGAAATATGAAATCCTACAGGAGGTGGGAAGCGCCATTGGCAACGATCAAACATTTGAAGCGCCATTGGCAACGATCAAACATTTGAGCTCGAAAAACTCGGACCTCGGGGCCGCCGAGCGTTACTTGATCTTTCAGCACGACGAGAGCAGCAACAAGCCGATCCTGGATGCTGACGGTCATCTCATTCCCCGGGAGGATTACCGCATCGATTCCGTTCTCTGCGGCGACGAGGATTTTGCAATTGCCTGCATGAAAACGAATCTCGCCTATAGCAAGAATCTCTCCCGCGGCGATGTGAAGACTCATCATTATATCATCAGTTTTGATCCGAGGGATGCGGAAGAAAACGGATTGACAATGGATCGGGCGCAAGAGTTGGGCTTGGAATTTTGCAAAAAGCATTTCCCAGGCCATCAGGCTTTGGTCTGTACGCACCCGGACGGCCACAACAAAAGCGGCAACATTCATGTGCATCTCGTCATCAACAGTCTGCGCATTGAACGCGTTCCCATGATGCCGTACATGGACAAAGCCTGCGATACGCTTCCCGGCATGAAGCACCGCTGCACCGCGGCCGCGCTCCGTTACCTGCGTGCGGAAGTGATGGAGATGTGCCAGCGGGAGGGGCTGTATCAGATCGATTTGCTCAACGGTCGGAAAGATAGAATCACAGAACGAGAGTACTGGGCGCAGAAGCAGGGGCAGAAAAAGCTCGACGAGGAAAACGCCGAGTTGATCGCAAGCGGTGAAGAACCGAAGCAGACGAAGTTTGAAACGGACAAGGCAATCCTGCGAAAACAGATCCGCGAGGCGCTGAAGAAAGCCAAAACGCTGGACGAATTCTTTGATGTGCTTTTGGAGGATTACGGCGTTGTGGTGAAAGAAAGCCGCGGACGATTCAGCTATCTGACGCCGGATCGCACGAAGCCGATCACATCCCGCAAGCTGGGCGACGATTTTTCCAAAGAAGCGATCCTCGCGGCATTGGAGAACAACGCAAAGCAGGTCCTTCCTTCCGTCCATCATAGGCCGGACATTTTTGTCACGCCTGCGGCAAAACCCGAGATCGAAAAGCTGATCGATCTGGAAGCGAAACGCGCCGAAGGAAAAGGCGCGGGTTACATCCATTGGGGCAAGACTTTTAATCTGAAAACGATGGCCAAGACGCTGATCTATCTGCAGGAAAACGGTCTGACCGATCTCGACGCGCTCGACGCCGCACTCGCAGAAGCGCACGAAAAAGTCAATGCCGGCCGTGCCGATATAAAAACGATTGAGCAAGCCCTGAAAGAAAAGAAGGAACTACAGCGGCAGGTTTTGAATGCCCGCGCGGAAAAAGATTTACACGCGGAGTATCTAAAGCTGCCGAAGAAAAAGCAGGAAAAGTTTTACGAAGAAAACCGCCCGGCGCTCATGCTCTACGATGCGGCCATGCGGTATTTCAAAGAAAATGGGATCAAAACCATTCCTACCGTCAAGCGGATCCAGGACGAAATAGAAGATCTGACTTCGCAGAAAAACACCGGGTACACCGAATACCGCGAGAGCCAGAAGCGCGAAAAAGAGCTGCAGACCGTCAAGGCCAACATTGAAACAATACTTCGACAGCAGGAGCCGGAGATCAGGCAGGGACACAAAAAGGACGAGCAGGAATTGTAGCTGCGGCGTCACGCTTTAGGCATGAAGAAACGCAGTAATCATGCGGGTTCCAGAACGCGGGATTAACAGGGCAATACGATTTGGCCTGTACTCTGGTTTTCCGGGTTTTAGAGCGTGACAGATTTCAATGGCAGAGGGTTTGGAGTGGAAAAATAGAGCTTCAAAAAGCCAGCAATCATGCGGTTTTCCAATGCGCTGTTTTGACGGGATAATATGATTTCACGTTCCTACGTAATATCGGCTTTCTATTTTTCCACTTTTCTAGCCAGCGCTGATTCGGCTGTTAGCTTTTAGACCCAAGAAATGCAGATTCCATGTGGCTTTCAGAACGCGATTTTCACGAGGAAATACGATTTCACGTCTGCCTCAGTTTTTGCCCTTCTAAAAGCTAACAGAAAACCGGCTGCGTGCAGCCGCTGCGAAAATGAAATATGAGCCAAAACGGAAAATCGTCAGATTAGTCCGGTCGAGGGATTGGGGAGCAGTCATCCCCAACGAGATGGCCGAGGAGGCAAAACTCATTTTGGAGTTTTCGTATTTGCTGGCCGTATCTTGCTCTGAGCAAGTTACAGCCATAGCGAAAGACGAAAAAACGGAGAATTAGAGTTTTTGGCTGCCGTAGCCGTATCTTGCTTTAGAAATGTCGCTGAAAGGAAAAAAGAAAAAATGGAAAATGAACACATGACAGATCTTGAAGATGAAGAATTTGAAGTTGATTCCGACGAAGCTGAATATCTGGAAATGATCGAATCGTGGGAAGATGACGAGGATGACGGAGATGGAAGTATACCGGAGCTGTATTTCAGCCGTCCCGATCCCTACGCAAAACGTGATCCTCTGCCTGATGGCCAGCACTGCCGCAACTACCACGTCGATGCGGATGGTCACATCGTCGTTAAAAATCCGAGCGCCTGGTGGATTCCGGAAATGAAGATCATGGAGGAAATCGACGGAACGATTTATACCGTGACCGGCAGCTATGAGGGAACGGAGACGCTGGATCAAAAACTGTCCCGGATCATGCTGCATAATTTGGAGGATTTCTGATGACAAACGAAAAAAGTTATGTTAACATGGAGCCATCCAATCCTGTACAGACAGTTGCCCTCGAAAAGGAGGAAACAGAATTGATCAGGGCAACTGATAAAATCACTGCATTATACTGCCGACTCTCACAAGAGGACTCTCTGGATGGGGAATCGAATTCCATACAGAACCAGCGCCGCATCCTCAGCGCCTATGCCAAAGAGCACCATTTTCCGAATCCCGTTTTCTTCGTGGACGATGGTTACAGCGGGACAGATTTTGACCGGCCGGGATTTCAAGAAATGCTGGCCGAGATTGAAGCGGATCATGTGGCTGTCGTGCTGACAAAGGATCTCTCCCGCCTCGGGCGAAACTCAACGATGACGGGTATGTTCATCAACATCACCTTTGCCAAGCACGATGTCCGGTACATTGCGATCAACGACAATTTCGATACGCTCAATCAAAACAGTGTGGACAACGACTTTGCCGGAATTCGCATGTGGTTCAACGAGTTCTATGCCCGCGATACCAGCCGGAAAGTTCGGGCCGTCGTCAAGGCCAAGGGTGAGCGCGGAGAACCTCTGACCGGATTTCTGCCTTATGGCTATGTCAAAGATCCGAACGACCCGAAGAAATGGATCGTGGATGAGGAAGCGGCAAAGGTGGTCAAGCGTATCTTCGCGCTTTGCATGGAAGGACGCGGCCCGTCTCAAATCGCCAACTTGCTCCAGGAAGAAAAGGTGCTGACCATCACGGCATACCGTCTGAGGGAAGGCCGCAACGCCAATCATCCAGAGCCGACAAATCCCTATGAATGGGATTCCAGGAGCGTAGCAGACATTCTGGAGCGGCGCGAGTATACCGGCTGCACAGTCAACTTCAAGACGTATTCCAATTCCATCTGGGACAAGACGACCCGGAAGAATCCGGTGGAGAACCAAGCGATCTTCTACAACACGCACCCGGCCATCATCGACGCAGACACCTTCGACAAGGTACAGGAGATCCGGGAGCAGCGCCACCGCAGGACGAAATCCGGCAATACGCATATGTTCTCCGGCTTGGTGTTCTGTGCGGACTGCAAAGGCAAGATGTACTTCAGCGGTTCTCACGACGACCC